>NZ_CP055481.1:3918993-4220454 GCF_013705725.1 Klebsiella sp. RHBSTW-00484
CCCTCAACCAGGTAGTCGCCTGGTGATTGATACTGCTGATTGCCGCGTACCACAAAACGCTGATAAGACTGGTTTTCAACCTCAACGCCAAACGTCTTCATCAGGTTGAGCGTGATATCAATGTAAGGTTTGGAAACCAACTCGCCTTTAATAGCAATAACGGTATCCTGCGGAGCCAACGGCGCGGTCATCAACAGCGCAGTGAGGAACTGGCTGGAAACGCTGCCGTCAACTTCAACATGACCACCGTTGAAACCACCGCGCAGACGCAGAGGCGGGTAGTTTTCCTGCTCCAGATAGTCGATTTGCGCGCCGCCCTGACGCAGCGCATCAACCAGGTGGCCAATCGGACGCTCTTTCATTCGCGGCTCACCGGTCAGCACAATATTATTGCTACCCAGGCATAACGCAGCCGCCAGTGGGCGCATTGCGGTCCCGGCGTTACCGAGGAACAGTTCCAGCGCCTGGTCAGACTGTAGTGGGCCCCCGTTACCTGTCACTTCGCAACGAGTACGATCGGAGGACAGGGTGTAATGAACTCCCAGGGCGTTGAGGGCATTCAGCATGTGGCGCACATCGTCGCTGTCCAGCAAATTGGTCAGCACCGTAGTGCCATCGGCTAATGCCGCCAGCAGCAAGGCACGATTGGAGACACTTTTGGACCCGGGCAGGTTAATAGTGCCATCTACACGTGCGATGGGTTGTAACGTCAGGGATTCCATTAAACTCAACTCTCAAACAAACAGAATAAAAACCCCGCAGGCTGGCTGCGGGGATGAAAAACAAGGCAACGATTAACCGTGACGGCGTTCGAAGTCCTGCATAAAGTCAGTCAGCGCCTTCACGCCCGCCAACGGCATCGCGTTATAAATGGAGGCACGCATACCACCCACGACGCGGTGACCTTTCAACGCATGCAGACCGGCTGCAAAAGACTCTTCAAGGAACAACTTGTCAAGAGCGCTATCCGCCAGTTGGAACGGCACGTTCATGCGAGAGCGGTTCGCCACAGCTACGTCATTGCGATAGAAACCACTGCGATCAATCACGCCATATAATAAGTCGGCTTTCTGCTGGTTAATTTTATCCATCACAGCGACGCCGCCCTGCTCTTTCAGCCACTTAAACACCAGGCCTGACAGATACCAGGCAAATGTCGGCGGCGTGTTGAACATCGAGTCATTCTCAGCCAGGATGGAATAGTCAAGAATCGACGGGCAGGCTACGTTGGCTTTACCCAGCAGATCTTCGCGAACAATAATCAGCGTCAAACCTGCCGGACCGATGTTTTTCTGCGCACCGGCGTAGATCACGCCATAATGGCTAACGTCGATTTCACGAGATAAAATAGTCGAAGATAAATCCGCCGTAACTATCACATCGTCAGCAAAGTTCGGCGCTTCTTCGATGGCAATACCATCAATGGTTTCATTCGGGCAGTAGTGCAGGTATGCAGCGCCAGGCGTCAGTTGCCATTCGCTCATTGGTTTAACCGCGCGCAGGCCGTCAACGGTGATTTTGGCGTCGATTACGTTCGGATTACAGTATTTATGCGCTTCTTTAACCGCGCTGGCTGCCCAGTAACCAGCATCAACGTAGTCGGCAACGGTTTTATCGCCAAGCAGGTTCAGTGGGATGCCTGCAAACTGCCCACGGCCGCCGCCATGACAGAATAAAACTTTGTAGTTGGAAGGAATATTGAGCAGGGAGCGAAAATCCTGTTCCGCCTCTTCAGCCACCTTAATGAACTCTTTCCCACGGTGGCTGATTTCCATCACCGACGTCCCCAAACCGTTCCAGTCGCACAGTTCCTGCTGCGCCAGTTTGAGTACTTCCGCCGGCAGCATTGCCGGGCCCGAACTGAAGTTATAGACCTGAGCCATTTACCCTCACCACGTTGCTATGTTATTTGCCCGCGAACCGTCGCGGGCATAAGTTATTCCTGTGGCTATCGGTTTTATCATTCAGTGACACGTACCGCAACGGCTAAAACTGAACAGTGGCAAAATGCGGCCTCGCTCACACAAAAGAATCTGCCAGCTTGACGTCATATAACCGACATAATTGCTGTCAGGTGACTCTTTTTGCTCGACTGACCTTCGACCATTCTGCATTTGCACAGCGCGGGCATAATTGCTTATCCCCGGCACGAAGCGTAAGGATTGCGCTACAGCGGACGCAGGCGTACTCATCATCATGCGGAACGGTAGTAAAACGCTCAGTAAAGCGTGAAGGTAGAATAGAGAGTCCGGCTTTAACATCCGAATCCGGGTAGTAATAAAGGCTAATTTGTCCGTTGGTTTCCAGAATAGCCAGCCGTACCTGCCCCAGTTGCTCCACGCCGTTGGTGCGAAGCTCCATAAAAAACTCAAATTCGGTCATGTTTTCCGCCTGGAGTTTTTCCCATGCCAGCTCGCCGTTTTCCACCACCACAATCGGCTTACCTTCGAGTAAATCCTCCAGCTTTTCACTATGCCCCATCAGCCACATAACCAGTCGGTACAAGAGAGCCAGGGTGATAAAGACGGCCAGTACCGGCAGCATAGGGACATCGTCATAGAATGCGACATCACCCGCCGCCGAGCCGAGGGTCAGAATGATCAGTACTTCAAACAACGACATCTGTCGAACGCCACGCCGCCCGGTTATTTTAAGGAAAATGAATACCAGCACGAAGGTATAGAGGCTACGTAACGCCACCTCGGCAAGAAACTCCACAGGCACCTTATCCAGTGCCATACGATGCCAATCAAAAGTCTTCATGGTTAACGCCTGAACAGTTATCGAGTGACATAAGCATAGCCAGACGATGGAGATAGCACCTGTCATCTAAAACCCGTATGATTGCGCGCTTTCCGTACGATAAAAGTGACTGCCATGACTCAAACATTTATTACTGGCAAAGATGCCGCCCTGGAAGATTCCATCGCCCGCTTCCAGAAAAAATTGCTCGACCTCGGATTTGATATTGAAGAGGCCTCATGGCTTAACCCGGTACCGCACGTCTGGTCAGTGCATATCCGCGATAAAGAGTGCGCCTTGTGTTTCACCAACGGTAAAGGCGCAACCAAAAAAGCCGCGCTGGCTTCCGCGTTGGGGGAATACTTCGAGCGTCTCTCCACTAACTACTTTTTCGCCGATTTCTGGTTAGGCAACACCATCGCTAATGGCCCTTTCGTTCACTATCCGAATGAAAAATGGTTCCCGCTCACCGACGATGACGAAGTACCAGAAGGTCTGTTAGATACCCGCCTGCGTGCGTTCTACGATCCTGACGATCAGTTAACTGCCAGCATGCTGGTGGATCTGCAATCAGGTAATGACGATCGTGGCGTATGTGGCCTGCCGTTCACTCGCCAGTCTGACGGCGAGACTATTTATATTCCGATGAATATCATTAGCAACCTGTACGTTTCGAATGGCATGTCTGCGGGCAACACCCGCAATGAAGCCCGCGTTCAAGGTCTGTCAGAAGTATTCGAACGTCATATTAAAAATCGCATTATTGCTGAAAGCATCAGCCTGCCAGAAATTCCGGCGGAGGTGATGGCGCGTTATCCGGGCGTTGTGGAGTCAATTAATAAACTGGAAGCCGAAGGTTTCCCGATTTTCGCCTATGACGGTTCACTGGGCGGCAAATATCCGGTTATCTGCGTTGTGCTGTTTAACCCGGCCAACGGAACTTGTTTTGCGTCTTTCGGCGCGCACCCTGATTTCGGCGTCGCGCTGGAACGTACCGTTACCGAGTTACTGCAAGGCCGCAGCCTAAAAGATCTCGACGTCTTTACGCCGCCGACCTTCGATGATGAAGAAGTTGCCGAACACGCCAATCTAGAGACTCATTTTATCGATTCCAGCGGTCTGATCTCCTGGGATATGTTTAAGCAGG
The DNA here is from genome assembly GCF_013705725.1 of Klebsiella sp. RHBSTW-00484. NCBI lineage: Bacteria > Pseudomonadati > Pseudomonadota > Gammaproteobacteria > Enterobacterales > Enterobacteriaceae > Klebsiella > Klebsiella sp. RHBSTW-00484. The sequence goes on from NZ_CP055481.1 coordinate 3,922,883, forward strand.
ATGCCGACTACCCGTTCGTGGACTGGAGCTTCTCCGGAACAACGGATGAAGAGTTCGCCACCCTGATGGCTATCTTCAAACAAGAAGATAAAGAAGTGTATATCGCCGATTACGAACACCTGAGCGTCTACGCATGCCGAATCATCGTTCCGGGCATGTCCGATATCTACCCGGCGGAAGATCTCTGGCTGGCGAACAACAGCATGGGTGCGCACCTGCGGGAAACCATTCTTTCCCTGCCGGGAAGCGAGTGGGAAAAAGAAGATTATCTGGCGCTTATCGAACAAATGGACGATGAAGGCCTTGATGATTTCACCCGCGTTCGCGAACTGCTTGGCCTGGCAACTGGCAAAGATAATGGCTGGTACACGCTACGCATTGGTGAGTTAAAAGCCATGCTGGCGCTGGCGGGCGGAGATATTGAGCAAGCCTTGATCTGGACCGAATGGACCATGGAGTTCAATGCTTCAATATTTAGCGCTGAACGCGCTAATTACTACCGTTGCCTGCAAACGCTACTGTTGCTCAGCCAGGAAGAAGAGCGCCAGCCGCTGCAATACCTGAACGCCTTTGTACGTATGTACGGCGTTGAAGCAGTAGAAGCCGCCAGCGCAGCGCTTAGCGGCGAAGCTCCTTTCTACGGTTTGCAGACCGTAGACAGCGATCTGCTGGCTTTCCCGGCTCATCAGTCTTTACTGAAGGCCTATGAAAAGTTGCAGCGCGCAAAAGCAGAATTCTGGGTTAAATAACGCGTCTTTATCTGTCAAAATATCAGTATCGCGGGGTCAGTTGTGGCCCCGTTTTTTTATGCTTTTCGCAAGCCTTCGATTATTTGTGGCAATAAAGTTAATTAATAGTGAAAAATAACGAATAATCGCTGAGAATATTGTTAGTTTTAATAAAAATACCCCATTTTAATTAACCGCCAGAGAGAGCGAGAATGAAAAAAATCAACATAATTTGCAAAATTTAAAATTTATTTTTCACATAAAAAACAACATCTTAAATGCATTTAAAGCCAAAACCATACACTAAAAAGGCCTATAGTTCCGGTAGGATATGATCTACATCAAATTCCCTTCTATAATGCTTTGTTAGTATCTCACCGCCAACTTACATAAAGAGAGAGTTAGTGTGAAAGCTGACAACCCTTTTGATCTTTTACTCCCTGCTGCAATGGCGAAAGTTGCCGAAGAAGCGGGTGTCTATAAAGCGACAAAGCATCCGATAAAGACGTTTTATCTGGCTATTACCGCTGGTGTCTTCATCTCTATCGCTTTTGTTTTCTATATTACGGCAACAACCGGTGCCGCTGGGATGCCTTTCGGTGTTGCCAAACTGATTGGAGGCGTCTGCTTCTCACTAGGTTTGATTCTCTGCGTCATTTGCGGTGCCGACCTGTTTACCTCCACCGTACTTATTGTCGTGGCGAAAGCCAGCGGACGAATTACATGGGGTCAACTGGCAAAAAACTGGCTCAACGTCTATGTTGGTAACCTGATCGGCTGCTTACTATTTGTATTACTGATGTGGCTTTCTGGCGAATATATGACCGCCAACGGTCAATGGGGACTTAACGTCCTGCAAACCGCCGACCACAAAATGCACCATACTTTTATTGAAGCCGTGTGCCTGGGTATCCTGGCAAACCTGATGGTCTGCCTTGCGGTATGGATGAGTTACTCCGGCCGTAGCCTGATGGATAAAGCCATGATCATGGTTTTACCGGTGGCAATGTTTGTTGCCAGCGGATTCGAGCACAGTATCGCTAATATGTTTATGATTCCGATGGGTATCATAATCCGCGACTTTGCAAGCCCGGAATTCTGGACCGCAGTCGGTTCAACTCCGGAAAGTTTCTCTCACTTAACCGTCATGAACTTCATCACTGATAACCTGATTCCGGTAACTATCGGGAACATCATCGGCGGTGGTCTGCTGGTTGGGTTGACATACTGGGTCATTTACCTGCGTGGCGACGACCATCACTAAGGGTTGTTTCAGGCAGTAAATAAAAAATCCACTTAAGAAGGTAGGTGTTACATGTCCGAGCTTAATGAAAAGTTATCTACAGCCTGGGAAGGTTTTGCGAAAGGTGACTGGCAGAAAGAAGTCAACGTCCGCGACTTTATCCAGAAAAACTATACCCCGTACGAAGGTGACGAGTCCTTCCTGGCTGGCGCAACTGACGCGACCACCAAGCTGTGGGACAACGTAATGGAAGGTGTTAAACAGGAAAACCGCACTCACGCGCCTGTTGATTTTGACACTTCCCTTGCATCCACCATCACTTCTCATGACGCTGGCTACATCGAGAAAGCTCTCGAGAAAATCGTTGGTCTGCAGACTGAAGCTCCGTTGAAACGTGCGATTATCCCGTTCGGCGGCATTAAAATGGTTGAAGGTTCTTGCAAAGCGTACGATCGCGAGCTGGACCCAATGCTGAAAAAAATCTTCACCGAATACCGCAAAACCCATAACCAGGGCGTATTCGATGTTTACACCAAAGACATCCTGAACTGCCGTAAATCTGGCGTTCTGACCGGTCTGCCGGATGCCTACGGTCGTGGTCGTATCATCGGTGACTACCGTCGCGTTGCGCTGTACGGTATCGACTTCCTGATGAAAGACAAATACGCGCAGTTCCTGTCTCTGCAATCCGATCTGGAAAATGGCGTAAATCTGGAAGCAACCATTCGTCTGCGTGAAGAAATCTCTGAACAGCACCGTGCACTGGGTCAGATCAAAGAAATGGCAGCAAAATATGGCTGCGATATCTCTGCTCCGGCAAAAACTGCTCAGGAAGCTATCCAGTGGACCTACTTCGGTTACCTGGCTGCCGTTAAATCTCAGAACGGCGCGGCAATGTCCTTCGGTCGTACTTCCAGCTTCCTGGATATCTTCATCGAACGTGACCTGAAAGCCGGTAAAATCACCGAGCAAGACGCTCAGGAAATGGTTGACCACCTGGTCATGAAACTGCGTATGGTTCGTTTCCTGCGTACTCCTGAATATGATGAACTGTTCTCCGGTGACCCGATTTGGGCAACCGAATCTATCGGTGGTATGGGCGTTGATGGCCGTACGCTGGTAACCAAGAACAGCTTCCGCTTCCTGAACACCCTGTACACCATGGGGCCGTCTCCGGAGCCGAACATCACCATTCTGTGGTCTGAAAAACTGCCGCTGAGCTTCAAAAAATTCGCTGCTAAAGTGTCCATCGATACCTCTTCTCTGCAGTATGAGAACGATGACCTGATGCGTCCGGACTTCAACAACGATGACTACGCTATCGCTTGTTGTGTAAGCCCAATGGTTGTTGGTAAGCAAATGCAGTTCTTCGGTGCTCGTGCAAACCTGGCGAAAACCATGCTGTACGCAATCAACGGCGGCGTTGATGAAAAACTGAAAATGCAGGTTGGTCCTAAATCTGAACCGATCAAAGGCGATCTTCTGAACTTTGATGAAGTGATGGATCGTATGGATCACTTTATGGATTGGCTGGCTAAACAGTACGTCACTGCGCTGAACATCATTCACTACATGCATGACAAATACAGCTACGAAGCTTCTCTGATGGCGCTGCACGACCGTGATGTTATCCGCACCATGGCTTGTGGTATCGCTGGTCTGTCCGTTGCTGCTGACTCCCTGTCTGCAATCAAATATGCGAAAGTTAAACCGGTTCGTGATGAAAACGGTCTGGCTGTTGACTTCGAAATCGAAGGCGAATACCCGCAGTTTGGTAACAACGACCCTCGCGTAGATGACATGGCGGTTGACCTGGTTGAACGTTTCATGAAGAAAATTCAGAAACTGACCATGTACCGTAACGCTATCCCGACTCAGTCAGTTCTGACCATCACCTCTAACGTTGTGTATGGTAAGAAAACCGGTAACACCCCTGACGGTCGTCGCGCTGGCGCTCCGTTCGGACCAGGTGCTAACCCGATGCACGGCCGTGACCAGAAAGGTGCTGTTGCCTCTCTGACCTCCGTTGCTAAACTGCCGTTTGCTTACGCGAAAGATGGTATCTCCTATACCTTCTCTATCGTTCCGAACGCGCTGGGTAAAGACGACGAAGTTCGTAAGACTAACCTGGCAGGCCTGATGGATGGTTACTTCCACCACGAAGCTTCCGTCGAAGGCGGTCAGCATCTGAACGTCAACGTCATGAACCGCGAAATGCTGCTCGACGCGATGGAAAACCCGGAAAAATATCCGCAGCTGACCATTCGTGTATCTGGCTACGCAGTACGTTTTAACTCCCTGACTAAAGAACAACAGCAGGACGTTATCACTCGTACCTTCACTCAGACCATGTAATTCCCTGTCTGACTGAAAACGCGTACAATAAAGGCTCCACGCAAGTGGGGCCTTTTTAGCACTCCCCTCTGCCATAGTCTCTTTTGTCTGCTGTCTATACTCAATGGATAACCGCCAAAACAGACTTAACACAGCCGGTTTGAGCTGTGCATCCACAGGCCCCGAACGGGCCGAATCTGGAGATATCACTGCAATGTCAACTATTGGTCGCATTCACTCCTTTGAATCCTGTGGCACCGTCGATGGCCCGGGGATCCGTTTTATCACCTTCTTCCAGGGCTGCCTGATGCGCTGCCTGTATTGTCATAACCGTGATACCTGGGATACCCACGGCGGTAAAGAGATCACCGTTGAAGAGCTAATGAAAGAAGTGGTGACCTATCGCCACTTCATGAACGCTTCCGGAGGCGGAGTGACAGCATCCGGCGGCGAAGCTATTTTGCAGGCTGAATTCGTTCGCGACTGGTTCCGCGCCTGTAGGAAAGAAGGCATTCATACTTGTCTCGACACCAACGGTTTTGTGCGCCGCTACGACCCGGTTATTGATGAACTGTTGGAAGTGACCGACCTGGTGATGCTCGATCTCAAACAGATGAACGACGAAATCCACCAGAACCTGGTCGGTGTTTCTAACCACCGTACGCTGGAGTTTGCGCGCTATCTGTCCAATAAAAACATTAACGTCTGGATCCGCTACGTTGTGGTTCCGGGCTGGTCGGACGACGACGACTCCGCTCATCGTCTGGGCGAGTTTACCCGCGATATGGGCAATGTCGAAAAAATCGAGCTGCTGCCGTATCACGAGTTAGGTAAGCATAAATGGGTCGCGATGGGTGAAGAGTACAAGCTAGATGGCGTTCATCCGCCGAAGAAAGAGACCATGGAACGCGTGAAAGGCATCCTTGAGCAGTATGGTCATAAGGTGATGTACTAAACGCAAAACAGCCCCGGTAAACTTCGTGTTACCGGGGCTTTTGCCGGTAACTTGCGTCAGGACATAAAATATTCCGACAGCTTATTCGCCACGCTCTCAATCGAGAAAATACGTTTCTGATGCGCTTTGCGGTACTCAGCATAGCGTTCATCCTGCTCTTCCAGCGCGCTGAGGATCCGGTCAGCCACCATCATCGCTCCCGCAATTTCTGCAAATCCGGATTCGCCTTCCCCTTGTAAAGCAACGGCTGCCTGAAGGTTCCAGTCAGACAGGCGGGCTAACGGCGTAAACGTCCCACGCGTTAGCGATAATATTTTAACCCCCTGCTGTTTTGCCAGAGACAGGGCCTGCATCATGTCCGCCGATGCCTGCTCGGTATGAATGACAATAATGCCAATTTTTTGATTATCAGCCAGCAGCGGCATCGCCGCCGGATAAGAGCGATCGACAAAACTTGCCGCTTTACCCATATTGATTAAATTCATTTGCAGGAACAACGCGACCGGCACCGCCGTGCCTACAGCATAAATAGCAATGTTATTCAGCGAGTTAAGCCAGTCCGCGGCGGCTTTCAGCTCCTGATTATCAACAATGGCATTGCTGTCGCGGATGCTCGCCAGTACTGGGGCGATCTCTTCATTGCCATTGTCTTTTGAGCGTGCAGCACCCTGCTCCATCGCCAGCGCCGTTCTGAAATCCGAAAAGCCTTTGAAGCCGAAAGCCCGACAAAAACGGGTGATACTTCCCTCACTGGTATCAATGGAGTCAGCCAGTTCTGAAATCGTGTGACGCATCACAAAATCAGGATTTTCCGTAATAAAGCGGCCGACTTTCTCCAGTATCGGGCTTAGCCCCGAAGCTCCATTTCTTATGCTTATCAACAAGTTATTGTCTATCTGACTCATTTTTTGCCTTATTTGCTCAAAATGCAAACACAGTCACATCTTTCGTCCTGCGGTAAAGATAATAATTATTATCTCATACAAACAAATAAAAATAATTATTTTTACAAACAGGAGAACATCTCATGAAAGGTCTCATAGTCTGTCGTACCGGTATGGGTAGCTCGCTAATGCTCAAAATCAAAGCCCAAAAAATTATCGACAAACATGGCTGGGATATCGATCTGGAACACGATGTCCTTTCGGGTCTGAGGACCTGGCGAGACATTGATTTCGTCATCACTATGCGCGATCTCACCGATGAAGTCGAAGCTGCCGGATTCAGAGCTATCGGCATTACCGATCTGATGAATAGTGAAGAAATGGAATCTGCTCTCACTCGCGTCGTTCAAAGCAACTAACCTCTCCCGGAGGCAATATGGATCTCCTCAGATTTATTGTATTCGACATTCTGGGTGTAACCCCACTTTTAGTTGGCTTTATCGCATTAATCGGCTTGTTAATCCAACGTAAGCCGATTGAAAAAGTCCTTTCCGGCACCTTCAAAACTATCGTCGGCTTTTTGGTGTTCGCCGGTGGTGCCGGGCTCGCGGTGACCTCTCTGGGTAATTTTCAGACGTTATTTAGCGATGGATTTGGTTTAAAAGGTGTTATGCCGCTCGCGGAAGCACTAACCGGGCTGGCGCAAACCAAATTCGCGATGTGCGTATCGCTTATCATGGTGATCGGCTTTGGCTGGAACCTGTTCTTTGCACGCGTCACGCCGTTTAAATACATCTTTCTTACCGGACAACATAACCTTTATCTCTCCGCGCTGCTTACCGTCACGCTGAAAGCGCTCGGCTATAGCGACATGACGACCATTATTGTCGGCTCCGTGTTATTAGGTCTGGCGGCCTGTCTTTATCCGGCGATTGCGCAACCCTGGATGCGAAAGATCACCGGTAACGATGAAATCGCGATGGGGCACTACGTGACCCTGGCTTACGCCGCATCCGGCTGGATCGGTTCGAAGGTCGGCGATCCTAAACAATCCACCGAAAAGCTGAACCTTCCCGGCTGGTTGGGGATCTTTAAGGATTACATCGTCTCTGTGTCGATCCGGTGAGTATTTTCTACTACATCGCCGCGCTCGCTGCCGGGAAAGAGGCGGTAACCGCTGCTGCAGGTGGAATGCACTGGCTGGTTTATCCCCTCTTCCAGTCGCTGACCTTCACCGCTTCGCTGTACATCATTATTACCGGCGTGCGTCTGCTGCTGTCAGAGATTGTTCCGGCTTTCCTCGGCATTTCGGAGAAGTTTATTCCTAACGCCAAACCCGCGCTCGACTGTCCAGTGGTCTTCCCGTATGCCCCCACCGCCACGGTTCTGGGATTTATCTCTTCGTTTGTTGGCGGGCTGGTGGTAATGGGCTTTCTCGCGATTTTGGGGCAAACCGTCATTATCCCCGTAGCCATTCCTTATTTCTTCATCGGTGCCACCGCAGCGGTATTTGGTAATGCCTCCGGCGGCTGGAAAGGTGCGATTGCGGGAAGCTTCGTCACCGGGATCCTCATCGGCATTGGGCCTGCGCTGATTTACCCGATTATGGAGTCCGTGGGTCTGTCAGGCACCAGCTTCCCGGAAACCGACTTCGTTGCCCTGGGCCTGGTTGTGTACTACATCGGTAAAATGCTGCCATAAGAAGGAAAAAACATGAACATTGATGAACTGAAATCTCATGCGCTCGCCGCTCGCCGCGAGATAGTCACCATGATTTACGAGTCCGGAATCGGTCATCCAGGCGGAGCGTTATCGATCATCGACATTCTGACCTGGCTCTATTATCAGGAAGTCGATCTGGCTGCCTCTCCGCGTTCGCGAGTGGTGATGAGCAAAGGGCATGCCGTTGCCGCGCAGTACGCCATGCTGTACCAAAAAGGAAAAATCGATCGCAGCGAGTTTAGTACGTTCCGCCAGATTAACTCACGTCTGCAGGGACACCCCAGCATAAAATCGCTGCCGGATGTCGATGCAACTACCGGCCTGTTGGGTCAAGGGCTGTCCATTGCTTTCGGTATGGCGGCGGCGAAAAAACGGCACGACGATCCCCATCGAGTATTTGCCATTATTGGCGATGGCGAAATGCACGAGGGGCAAATCTGGGAAACCTTGCAGCAGGCCGGGCATATGAAGATGGATAACCTGGTTGCCATTATCGATTACAACGGCTTCTCTTCTCACGATCCGGTCAACGAAGTCGTTAACCTCGAACCGCTAGCGGATAAAATCCGCAGCTTTGGCTGGCACGTACTTGAGCTTCATAACGGCAACGATATGCATCAGGTGGCCGACACCCTGATGTTATCCCGCCATCTGAAAGGCAAGCCAATTGCCATCGTGGCGCACACCACAAAAGGTTCCGGTGTCAGCTACATGGAAAACAACGGCGACTGGCACTCAAAAACCCCAAGTAAAGAACAGTATCAGCAGGCAATGGAGGAGTTACAGTGATGAAAGCACCCCGTGATGAGATCGGTAATGCCCTGATTGCCCTCAAAGAAAAAGGCTATCCTGTCGTTGCCATCGACAGCGACTTAGCCAGCTCAACACGTACCGACCAGTTTCAGGCACTCTACCCTGAGGCCTTTTTCGAAATGGGCATTGCGGAAGGTTCCGCTATGAGTTTTGCGGTCGGCCAGGCGCTGGAAGGCTTTATGCCCTTCTACGTTAACTTCGCAATGTTCGTGACGGGAACCGCCTGGACTCAGCTGCGGCAGGCCTGCTATGCCAAAGCGAATATCAAGCTCGTGGGCAGCCATCCTGGCATGGATGATGGCCCGGACGGCGCATCGCATCACGCGCTGGAAGATCTGGCGTTAACCCGCGTACTGCCTGGCTTGACTATCCTGACGCCTGCTGATGCCGAAGAAATTGCCGAAGCCTTTGAACAAGCCGCGAAAATTAATGGGCCAGTCTATATCCGCGTCGCGCGAGAGCCGATGCCGATTCGCGATAAGAGCGCGGTCCCGCGAGTAACTGATATTGCCGCCATCGCCAATAGCGGCAATGATTTCGCCATTATCTTCGAAGGAACCGTGCTCGAGCAGGCTACCGACGGCTACGAAAAACTGCTCGCCAGCGGCAAAAAGGGCAAGCTAATCCATGTGGCTACGCTCAAACCTTTCAATCAGCAGGCATTTTATCAGCTGGTCGAAGACTGCCCGCTCATCGCCACGCTGGAAAATCACAGCGTAAACGGTGGTCTCGGTGGGTTGATTGCTGAAACCATGGCGCAGGCGGCTCACCCTGCCCGTCTTGCACGACTGGGGACGCAGGATACGTTTACTGAATCGGGTAATAGCAGGCAACTGAAAGCGAAATATGGTATCTCGGGCGAGGCGCTGTTGAACGCACTTCGTTAACCGTCACGCGAGCCGATCGCATTGCCGATCGGCTCCGTTATTAAAGAGATCCAATATGGAAAATGCGTTATTTTCTGCCTGTCAGTATGCCAGTAACGGTCTGGACTGGCGCAATGCCATTCAGCTCGCCTGCCGTCCTCTCGAACAGCAAGGAAAAATCACCGAAAGTTATGCCCAGGCGATTATCAGTGCCACGGAACAACACGGCCCCTGGTACATACTCAGCCCGGAATTTGCGCTACCGCACGCACGTCCGCAAGAAGGCGTGTTAAGCCAGAACAGTGTACTTTCGTTGCTTTGTTGCGAAGAAGGCGTTGAATTTCCCGGTTATCCCGGTATACGGCTGATAGTGGTGCTGGCGGCAGCGGATAGCGAACAGCATATTCAAACGATCCAGCGGTTAGTGTGCTGGCTGGATGAGGGGGACAGGCTGCAACAATTCACTACGGTTCAGGATAAGGCCCAGTTTGCGGCGCTTATCGCTTCTCACCAATAGTCAGAGGATATATCCCCTGACTATTGCTTGAGAAAATCAGGCGTGGGCCACCGGCGTCGGATGATGTCCGGCTTTGCGCAGCAGCGTTAGAAGGTAGATAAAGGAGACGCTGGCAATCATGATAAACAGCAGATTGTCTGAGAAATTTTGCATCAGCATGGCGGTAAGCGTCGGACCAAGCAGGCTACCAACGGTGTAGCTCATCAACAGCGCCTGGTTCATCGCCACCAGCTGATGACGTTCCACTTTTTCACAGGCCCAGGCCATAGCGACCGGGTAGAGCGTGAAGCCGGAAGCGCCAAGCACGAACAGCGCAGGCGCCATTGCGGCCTGGCTCAGCATCGCCAGACAGCCCAAAATCACCACAAAAACCTGGACACGCAGGACCATCAGGCGACCATAGCGATCGGCCAGTCGACCAATTGGCCACTGCCCAACAATACCCGAACTCACCATCACCGCCATCCAAAAGCCGATGCCCGAATCGCTGACGCCCTTATGGTTCAGCCACAGCGGCATCAGCCCATATAGCGAGCCGAGAACAATGCCGGAGATAATGCAGCCGTTAACTCCGTGACGCGCCTGGCGCAGTCTTAACATTGGCCAGATACGTGCGGGTTCATGCTGCTCATCAGCTTGATTTGCCACGCGGGTGAACAGCAGCGGCAGAATGCCCGCCAGGGCCAGCGCAGTTACCCACGGCAGGACGCTCATCAAATCCGTCGGCAGTTTGCTGACCATTAATTGGCCCAGCACCGTGCCGACATAATAAATCATCATATACGCCGCCAGCAGGCGACCACGGCTACGTGAGGTGCCGCTACAGACCAGCGCGCTCTCAACAACCACCCAAATCATCGCGCAGCCCACGCCCGCAATAAATCGCCAGCTAAACCACGTCCAGAAACCAATAGTGACACCAAGACCCACGCAGCCAACGGCAAAAATAATCGATGCCAGATAATAGCTGCGGTTGAAACCCAGACGCTTGATTACCCATCCGGCCAGCAAGGTTCCCACCAGGTTACCGGTAAAATAGGACGAACCTACCATCCCAACCTGCCAGGTAGGCATATTTTCATGGGCGAGCCAAAGCGGGACGAGCGTATTTAAAACCGCTATCGCCAGCGTCAATAAAAGCAGGCCACAGAGCAACATTTGCACTGGCCGGGTGTAGATGGTCATGGGTATAAACCGTGATGGAGTTCAGATTTCGTGCGCATCATGCCACTGCTGTAAACATTGTCAATCCACCTAAAGTCAGGCCTGACGCGGTTTGCGGACGAACGATAGAAGTTTTTTATCCAGCGAATCGACAACAGAATCGTTATTTATATTATTCCATTGTTTTTATTAATTTATTCGAAAAAAGAGGCGGGAATATCAGTAGAAATATTTCATGAATCAGCAGCACTTTTTATCGCGCCAGAGTACTTATTTCTGGCGCGATAAAGGTCATTAACTGGCGATAGCCATCCCAACGGTCATATGCAGACCATAGAAGACGCCGCGGCCAATCATCTCACCCACCAGAACCAGCACAAATGCCAGACCCAGCAGCGGTAAGGCAGGCTGATAGCCTTTGAGCTGCGGAGTAATCCAGCATACCAGCGCCAGCGCCAGCGCAACGACACGCCAGGCCATCAGCGAGCCGTAATCCGGCACCAGCGCCGAGGCCTGCTGAATAGAGCTATGAATGGTGGCCAGCTCGCTCCCCTGCATCAGCACAACGGTCACGCTAACCACCAGCGCCAGCAGAGTCACTGCAGGTAGCAGACGCATCGCCCAACCATCAACGCCCGCAACGCGCAACAGCAGATATCCCAACTGCGGGCCACCGATAAACAGCGTCAGGAAGAAGCTAAGCGGCGTCCAGACCGTGTACCAGGTAGGCACGGTATCAATGGTGTTATAAACGCGAACCATCATCCAGACAAAGATAACGCCCAGTACCATGGTGATTACCAACCAGAGCGCACGCAGGCCCGACGGCAACTTGTTGATCACCGCCAGCAGCCAGCCAATACCACCCACGGCAAAGAACAGCGCCCCGCTGGCGATTTCATTGCTGAGCGACGAAGCTCCCACGCGGTTCAGCGAGTTAAAAGCACGCATCGGCGACCCCAGATGCAGAGTTGAGGCAATAAAGCCAATCCCCATCAGCACCCACAGGCCGAACATGCTCCGCACCACTCTCTGCTGTTGCTCTTGCGAGAGATCACCCTTCATTAGCGCCAGGGCCAGCACAATAAAGCCCCCCACAACGCATTGACCAAAGACCGTGAAAATTATCAGCGGCCATTCATGCCATCCACTCCCCATCTCACACCTCCTTCGGGTTGGCCAGATAACCGGTGGTATCACCACACGGACGGCTGTTGGCGTTAGGTTTAATTACAATGCTCGGCTTAGTGAAATGCGCGGCAGGTAACGGCGCAACGGCAGCCAACTGACCGTGTTTTTTACGCAGTTCTTCGATAGGGCCAAAATCGAGCGCGCGCAGCGGGCAAGATTCCACGCAGATCGGTTTTTTGCCTTCGGCTACGCGTTCATGGCAACCATCACACTTGGTCATATGCCCTTTCGCCGCATTGTACTGTGGCGCACCGTACGGACAGGCCATATGGCAATAGCGACAGCCAATACACACATCTTCATCAACCACCACAAAGCCATCTTCACGCTTGTGCATCGCACCGCTTGGACAAACCTTAGTACAGGCCGGATCCTCACAATGGTTGCAGGCGATAGAGAGATAGTAGGCAAAAACGTTTTGCTGCCAGACGCCGTTATCCTCCTGCCAGTCGCCACCGGCGTATTCGTAAATGCGGCGGAAGCTCACCTCCGGCGTGAGATTTTTGTAGTCTTTACAAGCCAGTTCGCAGGTTTTGCAACCGGTGCAACGGGCGGAATCAATAAAAAATCCATATTGAGTTGTCATCGGTCACTCCTTACAGCTTTTCAACCTGGACAAGGTTGGTATGCGATGGGTTGCCTTTCGCCAGCGGCGACGGGCGTTGGGTGGTCAGCACGTTGATGCTGCCCGCCTGATCCACGCGACCTGCATCCGGGTTGTACCAGGCCCCCTCTCCCAACGCGACAACGCCAGGCATCATTCGCGGTGTCACTTTAGCTTCGATATGCACTTCACCACGGTCGTTGAAAATACGGATACGATCGCCATTGGCGATCCCGCGTTTCTTCGCATCAAGTGGGTTAATCCACATCTCCTGACGGCAAGCGGCTTGCAGTACATCAACGTTGCCGTAGGTTGAGTGGGTACGAGCTTTGTAGTGGAAACCGGTAAGTTGTAGCGGATAATTTTTAGTCAAAGGATCGTTATAGTTTTCGAACCCTGGGCTATAGATCGGCAGCGGATCGATAACGTCTTCTTCTTTTAGCTCCCAGGTCGCGGCAATCTCCGCTAGCTGCGCAGAGTAAATCTCTATTTTCCCTGACGGAGTGGTTAACGGGTTAGCCACTGGATCCTCACGGAAAGCCTTGTAGGCTACGTGATGCCCTTCAGGATCGCGCTGTTTGAACATTCCTTGTTTACGGAATTCATCAAACGGCAATAGCTCAGGAATCGCTTTACGGGATTGCTCATAGAGATGACGTAACCACTCTTCCTGAGTACGCCCTTCCGTAAACTGTTGCTCAACGCCCATGCGTTTTGCAAGTTCCGTCGTCATGTCGTAGATGGTCTTGCACTCAAAGCGAGGTTTGATCGCCTGGTCGGCAAAAATAACGTAAGACATGTTGCCGCAGGAAGCATCCAGGGCAAAATCCATCTGTTCCGAAGCCGTACAATCCGGCAGCAGAATATCGGCATATTTCGCCGACGAGGTCATATGGCAATCGATGACCACGATCATCTCGCACTTTTTGTCATCCTGCAGGATCTCATGGGTGCGGTTAATTTCTGAGTGCTGGTTAACCAGGCAGTTACCGGCATAGTTCCAGACCATTTTGATGGGCACATCGAGCTTATCTTTGCCGCGCACGCCGTCGCGCAGCGCGGTCATTTCGGTCCCGCGTTCAATGGCATCTGTCCACATAAACATGGAAATGCTGGTCTCGATCGGGTTGTTCAGCGTTGGCATCCGCTCAAATGGCAGCGAATATGAACCTTCACGTGCACCGGTATTCCCGCCGTTGATCCCTACGTTACCGGTTAAAATCGCCAGCATTGAGATTGCACGGGAAACCAGCTCGCCGTTAGCGTGACGCTGCGGCCCCCAACCCTGAGAAATATATGCGGGTTTGGCACCAGCAATTTCACGCGCCAGTTGCACAATTCGCGCCTGCGGAATACCGGTAATCGTCGACGCCCACTCAGGGGTTTTCGCAATACCATCTTTGCCCTGACCGAGAATATAGGCCTTATAGTGGCCATTAGCTGGCGCACCTTCGGGTAGCGTTTTCTCGTCATAGCCTACGCAGTACTTATCCAGGAAAGGCTGATCAACGAGATTTTCACTAATCATCACCCACGCCAGCGCGGAAATCAGTGCGGCATCAGTACCGGGTCGGATGGGGATCCACTCGTCTTCACGCCCGGCACCGGTATCGGTGTAGCGAGGATCGATAATGATCAGCCTGGCATTAGATTTCTCTCGCGCCTGCTCCAGGTAGTAGGTCACCCCGCCGCCGCTCATTCGGGTTTCACCTGGGTTGTTGCCAAACAGCACCACCAGCTTACTGTTTTCGATATCCGAAGGGCTATTGCCATCGGCCCAGCCGCCGTAGGTGTAATTCAGGCCCGCGGCAATTTGTGCGGTAGAGTAGTCGCCGTAATGATTGAGATAACCGCCGCAGCAGTTCATCAGGCGGGCAATCAGGGTTTTCCCCGGTGGCCAGGAACGCGTCAAGGTACCACCCAGGGTTCCGGTACCGTAGTTCAGATAGATCGATTCGTTACCGTAGTCTTTAATCAAGCGCTGCATATTGCTGGCAATGGTGTCGAACGCCTCTTCCCAACTAATTTGTTCAAATTTGCCTTCACCGCGTTTGCCAACGCGCTTCATAGGATATTTTAGGCGATCGGGATTATAGACACGCCGACGCATCGAACGACCGCGCAGACAGGCGCGAACCTGGTGCAGACCGTCATAGTTATCATCGCCGAAATTATCGGTCTCAACGTATTTGATTTCGCCATCAACCACATGCATACGCAGCGGACAGCGGCTGCCACAGTTAACCGTACAGGCACTCCAGGTGACCGTTTCGCTAACAGGAATTTGGGTGTCCGCAGCATAGGCAATACGTGCGAAGGGTAAGGTCAATGCGCTGCTGGCCATCGCCAGCCCGCCAATCGCCGTGGTTTTCATTAAACCACGCCGGCTCACCTCGGCAGCCAGTAAAGCATCGGGGGTTTTGGTTTTCATAGATACTCGCTTTGGTTGCTCACAATTAACTGAAAACCGCTATATAGATTAATATATAACGAAATTAGCCTTTATTAGTTTTTTATACTGGTTAATCCAAAGGGAGTATCTTCGTATTCACAGGGCCGATTATTGCCCGGTATCAAGAAGGGGGTAAAAAAAAAGCGCCTGAAGGCGCTTTTAGGACGATTAACGAAAATCAGCCGATGAATTCGAGGCCGCGCATATATGGGCGCAGAATTTCCGGGATCTCAATGCGGCCGTCAGCCTGCTGATAGTTCTCCATCAGGGCGACCAGCGTGCGTCCGACCGCCAGGCCAGAGCCGTTCAGCGTGTGCACCAGGCGAGTTTTCTTGTCAGACTTGCTGCGGCAGCGAGCCTGCATGCGACGCGCCTGGAAATCCCCGACGTTGGAGCAGGAAGAAATTTCGCGGTAGGTGTTCTGCGCCGGAACCCACACTTCCAGATCGTAGGTTTTGCATGCGCTAAAGCCCATATCGCCAGTGCACAGAGCCACTTTACGATACGGTAGACCCAGCAATTGCAGAACTTTTTCCGCATGCCCGGTCATTTCTTCCAGCGCCGCCATTGAATCTTCCGGACGCACGATCTGTACCATTTCAACTTTGTCGAACTGGTGCATACGGATCAGGCCGCGAGTATCACGACCGTAGGAGCCCGCTTCGGAGCGGAAGCATGGCGTATGCGCGGTCATTTTGATCGGCAGATCGTCTTCGTCGATGATCTCATCACGAACCAGGTTGGTCAGCGGGACTTCCGCCGTCGGGATCAGCGCGTAGTTGCTGCTGTCCGCTTCTTCTTCCAGCGGACGAGTGTGGAACAGGTCACCGGCGAATTTCGGCAACTGACCAGTACCGTACAGCGTCTCCTGGTTAACCAGATACGGGACATAGTTTTCACTATAGCCGTGCTGTTCAGTGTGCAGGTCCAGCATAAACTGCGCCAGCGCGCGATGCAGGCGAGCCAGTTGGCCTTTCATCACCACAAAACGGGAACCGGTCAGCTTCACGGCGGCGGCAAAATCCAGGCCTCCGTGCATTTCGCCCAGCGTCACGTGATCGCGAACGTCAAAATCAAACTCACGCGGCGTACCCCAGCGGCTAACTTCAACGTTATCGTTTTCATCGCGACCGGCCGGAACATCGTCGTGCGGGATATTAGGGATAGTCAGCGCGATATCACGGATTTCCGCCAGTAGTGTATCCAGTTCGGCCTTCGCAGCATCGAGCTGTTCACCGAGCTTATTCACTTCCAGGCGTAATGGCTCGATATCTTCCCCACGCGCTTTCGCCTGGCCTATGGATTTCGATCGGGAGTTGCGCTCCGCCTGCAGGTTTTCAGTTTGAACCTGCAGAACTTTACGACGCTCTTCCAGAGCGCGAAGTTTATCTACATCCAGCTTATAGCCCCGGCGTGCCAGTTTTTCTGCGACTGCGTCTGGCTCGGTACGCAGCAGATTGGGATCGAGCATGCTTATCCTGTGCTTATCGAATTAATAAAGAAAAATGGCCGCAGATGCGACCACGGAAATATTGTGACAACCTTACCGCAACGCCCCAATTATCGGTAGCGTTTTATCGGGCTATTTTGATCCTGTTCGGTTAACCAGGCGAGCTTTTCGCCTATTTTGCCTTCCAGTCCCCGGTTTGTCGGCTGATAATAGCGTGTTTGTGCCATTTCCTGCGGGAAATACTGCTCTCCCGCGGCATAAGCATTGGGTTCATCGTGCGCATAGCGATACTCTTGCCCGTAGCCCATTTCTTTCATCAGTTTGGTTGGTGCATTACGCAAATGCACCGGTACATCATAGTCAGGGCGCTCGCGAGCATCAGCCATCGCCGCTTTAAATGCCGTGTAAACCGCGTTGCTTTTTGGCGCGCAGGCAAGATAGACAATCGCCTGCGCAATCGCCCGTTCGCCTTCTGCCGGGCCGACGCGAGTGAAACAATCCCAAGCGGAGATGGCGACCTGCATCGCCCGAGGGTCAGCATTGCCGACGTCTTCCGAAGCAATCGCCAGACAGCGCCGAGCCACGTACAGCGGATCGCCACCGGCAGTAATAATTCGCGCATACCAGTACAGGGCCGCGTCCGGTGCGCTCCCGCGAACCGATTTATGCAGTGCGGAGATTAAATCGTAGAAACGGTCGCCTTTATTATCGAATCGCGCGCTGCGTTCTCCGGCAATTTCAGTTAGCAACTCAACTTTCAGCACCCGATTACCGGAAGCATCGGTTTCGGCCATATCGGCCATCATTTCCAGAGTATTCAGCGCCCGGCGCGCATCACCGTTTACCAGATCGGCAATGGCCTTGCATGTCTCGTCAGGCAGAACTATATTTTGCCCGCCGTAGCCGCGCGTCTTGTCACTCATTGCCTGGTGAAGCACCTGCTCAATATCATCGCTGGTTAGCGATTTCAGTAGATAAACACGTGCACGGGATAACAGAGCAGAATTGAGCTCAAACGAAGGGTTTTCCGTTGTCGCACCGATAAAAGTGATAGTTCCATCTTCAATATGCGGTAGGAAGGCATCTTGCTGGCTTTTATTGAATCGGTGAACTTCGTCGACAAACAGGATCGTACGGCGGCCTGCGTTACGGTTTTGACGCGCCCGCTCGATGGCCTCACGGATCTCTTTCACGCCTGAGGTCACTGCCGAGATGCGTTCTACGTCGGCGCTGGCATAGCGGGCAATGACCTCAGCCAGCGTAGTTTTTCCGGTACCCGGCGGTCCCCACAGGATCATGGAGTGCAGATGACCGGCTTCAATTGCCCTCGGCAACGGCTTACCGGTCGCCAGCAGATGCTGCTGGCCAATGTACTGTGCTAAATTTTCTGGCCGCATACGGGCGGCCAGTGGTTGAAATGCGTTGTCGGAAAAATCGAGCGACAGATTGCCCACATTCGCCTCTACTTACGTTGATCGTCCACCGTAACCCCTTGCGGTGGCGTAAAGGTGAACTTAGATGCGTCGATAGCACCATTTTGTTGCGATTTCAGCTGATAGCTGCTGCGTTGATCGTCCTGTTCCACGGCGCTGAACTGATGAATCGTACCGTCACGGCCGACGTTGATGGTGAACTGCTTCAGGTTACCACTGCCGTTTTTCGGCGTCAGAACAAAATCATCACCATTCTGTTTGATGTTGTAGTTCTGCCAGTCGCTGGACTGGTTACGGGCAATCAGCATAAACGGCGTGTTGCTGGTGGCGTCTTTCAGCCAGGTGGCGGTAGCCTGCTCGACAAATGGGTTGTAGAACCACAGGGTTTTACCATCAGAAACCAGCACGCTTTCATCCGGCTGAGTCATATGCCAGTTGAATAGATTTGGGCGCTTGACCCACAGGTCACCCTGCCCGTCCTGCACGGCATTGCCGCTACCATCGGTCACTTTCTGCGTGAAGCTGGAGTGGAAACTGCTCACTTTATCAAGGCGGCTTTTTAAATCGCTGGCGGCATCCGCCCATACCTGGCTTACGACAAAACTGGACAGTAATGCACAGGTGATTGCGAGTTTTTTCATTGTTATTCCTTAATGTGCGTCACTCCCGACGCGGGAGCCTCTTCTGCCCTTAATGTAGGGCCGCCAACGGCGGTGATACAGCAGAACAGGCTGATTTTCACTTATTTACCCAACTTTGCAGTTACTCGAAAGGCGGCGGAGCCAGCACTTCACGGTTACCATTATGACCTTGTTCGCTAACAATGCCCTGAGCTTCCATCTGTTCGATGATACGCGCAGCACGGTTATAGCCAATGCGGAACTGACGCTGCACCCCGGAAATAGAGGCTTTGCGTTTTTCCGTTACAAAGTTGACTGCCTGATCGAATAGCGGATCAAGCTCTTCGCCGCCCTCGTAGCCACCGCCGCTGCCTTCGCTCTCGCTATCGGAGGTAATTCCATCAACATACTGCGGACGTCCACGAGCTTTCCAGTCCTGAACCACAGCATGCACTTCCTCGTCGCGAACAAAGGCACCATGAACACGCACTGGGATCGTCGAGTTTGGCGCCGAATAGAGCATATCGCCCATACCCAGCAGTGATTCCGCTCCGCCCTGGTCAAGGATGGTGCGCGAGTCAATTTTACTCGACACGGTAAAGGCAATACGCGTAGGGATGTTCGCTTTGATAAGGCCGGTAATAACGTCAACCGAAGGACGCTGGGTCGCCAGTACCAGATGAATCCCTGCGGCACGCGCCTTCTGCGCCAGACGAGCAATCAACTCCTCCACTTTCTTGCCGACGGTCATCATCAGGTCAGCAAATTCATCGACCAGAACCACAATATAAGGCTCTTTTTTCAGCACCGGATGGGTGGCATCCATGCTATCGCCGGGTTTCCAGTACGGATCAGGAATTGGCCGTCCCATGCGTGCGGCTTCAGCAATTTTCTCGTTGTAGCCCGCCAGGTTACGCACACCCAGAGCAGACATGAGCTTATAACGACGCTCCATCTCATTAACGCTCCAGCGCAGTGCGTTGGCTGCGTCTTTCATATCCGTAACGACTTCCGTCAACAGATGCGGGATCCCTTCATAAACCGACAGCTCTAGCATTTTCGGGTCGATCATGATGAATTTCACATCTTCCGGCTGCGCTTTATAGAGCATGCTGAGGATCATGGCGTTGACCCCGACCGATTTACCGGAACCGGTGGTACCGGCGACCAGCAGGTGCGGCATTTTTGCCAAATCAGCGGTAACCGGATCGCCTGCAATGTCTTTACCCAGAACAACGGTCAGCGGCGAAGGATTGTCGCGGAATTTCGCACAATCCAGCACTTCGCGCAGGTAAACGGTCTGACGCTTTTTGTTCGGCAGTTCCAGACCCACGTAAGGCTTGCCTGGAATAACTTCCACGACGCGCACAGCGGCGGTAGACAGCGAACGCGCCAAATCTCGCGACAAGTTGGAAATTCGTGCTGCTTTCACCCCAGGAGCCAGATTCAGCTCAAAGCGGGTGATAACCGGGCCTGGCGAGTAGTTCACCACATCAGCTTTGATACGGAAATCAGCCAGACGCGCTTCGACCAGCCGCGCCATTTGCTCCAGCGCGAAAGTATCGACTGGCTCAACTTCAGATGGCGGCGGTGTCAGCAGATCTAAAGACGGCAGTAGCGTAGTCGGTTTTTGTAGCGGACGGCTATCGCCATTACGCATCAACAGCGGATGAATCAGACTTTCCTGCGGCTGTGGTACTGGCTGTTGCGCCACATGACTCTGAGGCGCAGGCTGCTGCGGATAACCACCTGGAGCCTGCGTCATCTGAGGAGCCATTTGCGGATGCTGTACCGGTTGCTGTTGAACCGGCTGATAAACCTGCTGCTGCACAGGCTGAGGCGGCATCTGTTGCTGAGGCATCTGCGGATGTGCCGCATGATGTACAGGCTGCTGATTCTGGATTGGCTGCTGATACTGATGAGCAGGCTGTTGCACTTCCGGCATCGGCGTGAACATCGGCTCGCTCGGCGTATCATCAACTAACGCTTTCATCGGCGAAAATTCATAATCTGCCGGAGAGAACGGATGAGAACCCGGTGGTTGTTCGCTTGCATAGCGCTGCTGCTGAGTCGCAGCAAACTGACGAGCGAGTTCGGCCTCAGCGGCAGAATCTTCATCATCGTCTACTTCATCTGCAACGTCAGCACCGTAGGTTTCGCTATAACGCTGGTTTTGAGAGGCGGCAAACTGACGCGCCAGTTCACCCTGCTCAAGTTCAGCAACTTCTTCATCGGTTAATGGCTCATCATCGTAGTGCTGGTGCTCAGCCTGACGAGCGCGTTCCTCAGCCATTCGCTGCGATGGCAGTTTAATGCCATAGGAGGCGAGCTCACGGCGCGTTGGCACACGAACACGATTTGGGCGCGGCAATTTCGGACCTATGCCCTCTTTTACCTGCACGCGAGGACCACCAGATACGGGGCTAAATAACGGCGCAGCGCTGGACGCCGCAGATGCGGCGGAAGCCACCACAGCACTAGCGGCACCTGCGCCAGTTGCCTGATGGACGCCTGCAGCCAGCGTGCTGACTACTGCGGCATCAACCGGCGATGGCGTTGGCGGCGCGATCGGTTTTGTCGCTACCGGACTAACAGGCTCTGGAATGGGCTGATACCACGCTGCAAGTTGTTCACGTTCGCGCGCGCGCTTCTCTTCAACCTCTTCAAAGTAATACATAGGCGGACGCTGCGGCTTCACTTCCTCTTGCGGGGCCTCAGGCTCCACGACAGGAGTGGGAGCGTACGGCTCAGGCTGATAAGTAGGTTGCTGCATCGGGGCCTGTTCCGGCTGATACGCCTGCTGCGGCTGGTAAGCGGGCTCAGCTGGCTGCTGCATCGGGGCCTGTTCTGGCTGATATGCATGCTGAGGCTGGTAAGCGTGTTCAGGCTGATAATCTGGCTGCTGTATTGGGGCCTGTTCCGGCTGATACGCCTGCTGCGGCTGGTAAGCGGGCTCAGGCTGATAAGCTGGCTGCTGCATCGGGGCCTGTTCTGGCTGATACGCCTGCTGCGGCTGGTAAGCGGGCTCAGGCTGATAAGCTGGCTGCTGCATCGGGGCCTGTTCCGGCTGATACGCCTGCTGCGGCTGGTAAGCGGGTTCAGGCTGATAAGCTGGCTGCTGCATTGGGGCCTGTTCTGGCTGATATGCATGCTGTGGCTGGTAAGCAGGTTCGGATTGATACGTTGGCTGGGCCTCATGTCCTGCAACCGGCTCAGCCCACGCTTGCGGCGCGCTGGTTGCCAATGCAGCGATTGCAACCGGGTCGGCAACGCTGTGGCCATTCAGCAGCGGATCGTATGGGTCAAAATCCCCCGGCCGTGCCGCGCTAGCGCCAGAAAATAGTACATCATCAGCATCCGCCGGACGCGCAGCGCTGGATCCAGAGAAAAGTACGTCTTCAGCCGCCACGGGTGCGCCGCTAGCGCTATACTGAACATCTTCTTCGGCATCATCCATACGCCTGCCGGAGAACAACGCCGCATCGGTCTTGCGCCCCATCGGGTTGGAAAACTTCTCAGCCAGGCGCTGACGGCGTGCTAAAGCGCTACGTAAAATTCGTGCACGACGCGACTCTTGCGGTTTCGCAGAATCATCGTCTTCATATTCATCTTCATCATCTTCATATTCCCCTTCATCGACCCAGGTATCGTCGCGACGGGTACGGTTGCTGGCGAAAGTTAATACCGAAAGGATCGCGCCGCCTAGCTTTTCAGCGATGCTAACCCAGGACCAGCCGGTAAACAGCGTCAGACCAGCCGCCCAGAGACATAGCAGCGCGATCGTCCCACCGCTGCTGTGCAGCAACGGCTTTAGCGTGGTGCTCAGAAGGCTACCAATCACACCACCAGAGGCAAAATACCAGATATCATCAGCATTAATGGCCGCCAGCCCACACGAGGTGAGGATCAGTGCTAATGCGCCAATCAAGCGTAATGACACGGCGAAGTAGTCGATATATTCGTCGTTTTCCTGATGACGCCATGCAAACCAGCAGCCACCGATGATGATGACCGGGATGGTGTATGCCATTACGCCAAAAATGAAAAATAGCGTATCGGCAAGCCAGGCACCTGGTATTCCACCTATGTTATGGATAGGTTCGTGCCATGCAGTTTGTGACCAACTCGGATCCGAGGGATTAAAGCTGAGTAAGGCCGCCATCAACCAGATGGCAAAAAGGGAGCAAAGAATGAGTAACGCCTCAAGGAGTCGACGCCCACTACTAAGCTTTGTAAATTTGACTTCTTTGTCTTCAGTGTATTCCTGGCTCAAGAAAGGCTCTCCAGGTATCAGGCTGTTTCCTGCCTGCAGCTAAAACGGACAACAGTGCCGGGTCTCCCCGGCACTGTTGCTGTATGGATTAACAGGAGTGTAATCAAACTACGTCGATTTTGCACCTGTTCCGTGTTAGCGCGTCTTGATTACCAGACGATTACTTTGCTTGACTTCTTCCATTACCACATAGGTACGGGTGTCATTTACGCCCGGTAGGCGCAGCAAGGTCTCGCCCAGTAACTTACGATACGCTGACATATCCGGTACGCGGGTTTTCAACAGATAGTCGAAATCTCCGGATACCAGATGACACTCTTGAATTTCTTCAAGTTTTTGCACAGCGGAGTTAAATTGCTCAAACACATCCGGCGCGCCACGATTCAGAGTAATCTCAACAAATACCAGAAGTGATGCATCCAGATAATGCGGGTTGAGCAGCGCTGTATAGCCCTGAATAAAACCCTGTCTTTCCAGTCGACGCACACGCTCAAGGCAAGGCGTCGGAGAAAGTCCCACCCGTTTAGAAAGCTCGACGTTGGAAATACGCCCGTCTTTTTGCAATTCATTCAAAATATTACGATCGATGCGGTCGAGATCTTTGCCAGGGCGCTTCTTGCTATCTACCATTATTATTGTCTCTCTGTATTCCTTCCCTACTCCTGTTCTGACCCTGGCCTTCACTGCCAGAGTCCATCCTGTTATTACCCGTACGACATTGGGTAACCCAGGGGTACGTGAGAAGTCCGTTGCCTGAAGGCAGCCACCGACATCACGCATGGCGTCTGTCCACACCATGCGTAGATTTCGCTGACCCGGATAAAAATGGCATTTGCGTGCATGAAAATTCGCCACACGCGAAACACTGCTTTTCTTCTTCCATGAATGTTTTCGCAAAAGCACAGGGGATTGTCAAAGCAAAACATCGATTTTTAGTACAAGATGCCAGATATTCATTATCCTCCCCCGTTGATTCTCATGTTTTCCTCTTATAATTGTCCCGCTGACAGTAGAATTAGTTATATTCTTCGTTCGTTAAATCGCCAATTCATCGGCAGCTTCTATTGCACATATCGTTAACAAAACCGCTGCGCTCTTTTTTTACGACAACAAATTCCCTACAATCCAGCACATGTATGCCAATAAATTATGGGGTTCTCATGGGCACGGCCAAACACAGTAAACTGCTTATTCTTGGTTCTGGACCTGCGGGATATACCGCTGCGGTCTACGCAGCGCGCGCAAATCTTCAGCCGGTACTGATTACCGGGATGGAAAAAGGCGGTCAGCTGACCACCACGACGGAAGTGGAAAACTGGCCTGGCGATCCGAGCGATCTGACCGGACCGCTGCTGATGGAGCGCATGCACGAACACGCCACCAAGTTTGAGACCGAAATTATTTTCGATCATATCAACAGCGTCGATCTGCAAAACCGTCCATTCCGCCTGGTGGGTGACAGCGGCGAATATACCTGCGATGCGCTGATTATCGCTACCGGTGCGTCTGCGCGCTATCTGGGACTGCCATCCGAAGAAGCCTTTAAAGGCCGCGGCGTTTCCGCCTGCGCCACCTGCGACGGCTTCTTCTA
The DNA here is from genome assembly GCF_013705725.1 of Klebsiella sp. RHBSTW-00484. Classification (NCBI taxonomy): domain Bacteria; kingdom Pseudomonadati; phylum Pseudomonadota; class Gammaproteobacteria; order Enterobacterales; family Enterobacteriaceae; genus Klebsiella; species Klebsiella sp. RHBSTW-00484. The sequence continues at coordinate 3,947,723 of NZ_CP055481.1, forward strand.
TCGCAACCAGAAAGTTGCCGTTATCGGCGGCGGCAATACCGCAGTAGAAGAAGCGCTGTATCTGTCTAACATCGCTTCCGAAGTCCACCTGATCCACCGCCGTGACGGCTTCCGTGCGGAAAAAATCCTTATCAAGCGCCTGATGGATAAAGTGGCAAGTGGCAATATCGTGCTGCATACCCACCGTACGCTGGAAGAGGTGACGGGCGATCAGATGGGCGTGAGCGGTCTTCGCCTGCGCGATACGCAGAATACTGACAATATTGAATCGCTGGAAGTTGCGGGGCTGTTCGTCGCTATCGGCCACAGTCCGAACACAGCGATTTTTGCAGGTCAACTAGAGCTGGAAAACGGCTACATCAAAGTTCAGTCCGGTATCCACGGTAATGCAACCCAGACCAGTATTCCGGGCGTCTTCGCTGCCGGTGACGTGATGGATCATATCTATCGTCAGGCCATTACTTCAGCCGGTACAGGCTGTATGGCCGCGCTGGATGCCGAGCGTTATCTGGATGGTTTAGCCGACGCTTGTAAATAATCTTTACAAGTCAGTAACAAAGGTAAAGAAGGCGACGAAAAGTCGCCTTTATTTTTGCCCCGTTGTAACATTGCCGAGCCCAAAAAACTCATAACTACACCTGCTAAGCGCGCAATGAATAAAACCCGTCAACAAGAGTTAACCCGTTGGTTAAAAGATCAAAGTATTATCTCCCGTCGCTGGTTGATGATTTCCCGTGCACTCGGTGTCATTAGCGGTCTGCTGATCGTTGCCCAGGCCTGGTTCCTCGCGCGGATACTCCATCGTATGGTCATGGAAAATATCCCCGCTACGGCGCTGTTGCTGCCCTTTACGTTGCTAGCGCTGACTATTGTGCTTCGCGCCTGGGTGGTATGGCTGCGCGAACGAGTCGGCTTTCAAGCGGGGCAATACATCCGCGTTGAGATCCGCCGCCAGGTTCTGGATCGTCTGCAGCAAGCAGGCCCGGCATGGATTCAGGGCAAACCCGCGGGAAGTTGGGCCACGCTGATTCTTGAACAAATTGACGATATGCATGACTACTACGCGCGTTATTTGCCACAGATGACGCTGGCAGCCTGCGTGCCGTTATTAATTATCATCACCATTTTCCCGATTAACTGGGCTGCGGCACTCATTCTGCTGGGTACCGCGCCGCTTATTCCGCTGTTTATGGCGCTGGTGGGAATGGGGGCGGCTGATGCCAATCGGCGTAACTTCCTTGCTCTGGCGCGATTAAGCGGCCATTTCCTCGACCGCCTGCGAGGGATGGAAACGCTGCGAATTTTTAATCGCGGCGAAGCAGAAACGGACAATATTCGTGAAGCCTCCCAGGATTTCCGCCAACGGACGATGGAAGTGCTGCGTCTGGCCTTTCTCTCTTCCGGCGTACTGGAGTTTTTCACCTCGCTCTCTATCGCTCTCGTCGCTGTCTACTTTGGTTTCTCCTACCTTGGAGAGCTCAATTTTGGCCATTACGGCGTCGGCGTAACCTTAATGTCCGGCTTTCTGGCGTTAATTTTGGCCCCAGAGTTTTTCCAGCCGCTGCGCGATTTAGGCACTTTCTATCACGCAAAAGCACAGGCCATTGGCGCTGCGGATAGCCTGAAAACCTTTATGGAAGCGCCGCTGGCGCAGGCCGAGCGTGGTGAAAAAGTATTGAGCGACAATGAAATGGTGAGCCTTGAAGCGCGCGATCTGGTGATTAAATCGCCTGAAGGTAAAGTACTGGCCGGGCCGCTGAACTTTTCATTGCGCGCAGGTGAGCGCGTGGTCCTGGTTGGTCAGAGCGGCTCCGGCAAAAGTTCTCTTCTCAATACCTTGACTGGTTTTCTTCCCTATGAGGGGTCTCTCAAAGTCAATGACGTTGAGCTACATACCCTGGATGCCGACCGCTGGCGGCGCCTGCTGAGCTGGGTTGGACAAAACCCACAGTTACCCGCTGCAACGCTGCGCGAAAACGTTCTGTTGGCATGGCCCGAAGCCACAGAGGCCCAGCTTCAACTGGCGCTGGATAAGGCCTGGGTCAGCGAATTTGTCTCCCTCCTGCCCCAGGGTATTAATACTTCTGTCGGCGATCAGGCCGGTCGTGTGTCTGTTGGGCAGGCCCAGCGTGTCGCCGTTGCGCGCGCGCTGCTGGTTCCTTGCCGTATGCTGCTGCTGGATGAACCCGCCGCCAGCCTTGATGCGCATAGCGAACAGCGAGTGATGCAGGCGCTCACCAATGCCTCAACCCAGCAAACCACGTTGATGGTGACCCACCAACTGGAAGGCCTGGCAAATTGGGACGCCATCTGGGTTATGCAGGATGGTCAAATTGTCGAGCAGGGCCGTTATTCGCAGTTGGCAACCGCAGGTGGCCCTTTTGCTACCCTGCTCGCTCACCGTCAGGAGGAGATTTAAATGCGCGCATTATTGCCTTACCTGGCGCTCTACAAACGGCACAAATGGCTGCTGATGCTAGGCGTTGTACTGGCGATCGTTACGCTGCTGGCCAGCATTGGTTTGCTGACGCTCTCGGGCTGGTTCCTGTCGGCATCCGCCGTTGTCGGCGTGGCAGGCATCTACAGTTTTAACTATATGCTGCCTGCCGCTGGTGTACGCGGCGCGGCCATTATTCGTACCGCAGGACGCTACTTCGAGCGTCTGGTCAGCCACGACGCCACCTTCCGTGTTCTCCAGCATCTGCGCGTGTTTACCTTCAGTAAGCTTCTGCCGCTCTCCCCCGCCGGACTGGCTCGTTTTCGTCAGGGCGAACTGCTCAACCGGGTCGTTGCCGACGTCGATACTCTGGATCATCTCTATTTGCGCGTGATATCACCGCTGGTAGGTGCCCTGGTGGTGATCCTGGTGGTAACTGCGGGTCTGAGCGTACTGGATGTGCCGCTGGCCCTGACCCTCGGCGGCATTATGCTGCTCACCCTACTGGTACTGCCACCGCTGTTCTATCGCGCCGGTAAACCCGCAGGTGAAAGTATGACCCAGCTTCGTGGCCAGTATCGACAGCAGCTCACTGCATGGCTTCAAGGCCAGGCTGAACTTATGCTGTTCAATGCCAGCGATCGCTACCGGGAGCAGATGGAGAAAACCGAAGTCCGCTGGCAGGATGCACAGCGTCGCCAGGCAGAACTTACCGCTCTCTCCCAGGCGTTAATGCTGCTGATTGGCGGTATTGCAATCATCGCTATGCTATGGCTCGCCTCGGCGGGCGTCGGCGGTAATACTCAGCCTGGCGCGCTAATTGCCTTATTTGTCTTTTGCGCGCTGGCGGCATTCGAAGCGTTAGCGCCAGTAACCGGTGCATTTCAGCATATGGGTCAGGTTATCGCCTCGGCAAAACGCATCACGCAAATTACCGAGCAAGAGCCGGAAGTGTCCTTTACGCAAGGTGAAGGTCAGAAGCTGGAGCAGATCGCGTTAACCTTAAATCAGGTCACCTTCAGCTATCCACAGCAACCCTCCCCTGCGCTGGATAATGTTTCACTGCAGGTCAAGGCCGGGGAACATATCGCCATTCTGGGCCGCACCGGCTGCGGTAAATCGACTCTATTACAACTACTGACCCGCGCCTGGGATCCGGCTCAGGGTGAAATTTTACTCAACCATCAGCCGCTGACTCAGCTTGATGAGACGACGTTGCGCCAGGCAATGAGCGTCGTGCCGCAGCGCGTGCATCTGTTTAGCGCCACGCTGCGTGACAACCTGCTGCTGGCATCGCCGCAGTCCAGCGATGCGCAGCTTTCAGAAACGCTGGAGCGCGTTGGCCTGGGGAAATTACTGGAAGACAGCGGCCTCAATAGCTGGCTGGGTGAAGGCGGGCGTCAACTTTCCGGCGGAGAATTGCGCAGGTTGGCTATCGCCAGGGCCCTGTTACATGATGCGCCGCTCATGCTGCTTGACGAACCAACCGAAGGCCTCGACGCGACAACAGAAAGCCAAATTCTTGATTTACTGGCCGAAGTGATGCGTGACAAAACCGTGTTGATGGTTACCCACCGACTGCGCGGATTGGCGCGTTTTAATCAGATAATAGTCATGGACAACGGCAAAATTATTGAGCAAGGTAGTCACGCAGAACTGCTGGCTGAACAGGGGCGTTACTACCAGTTTAAGCAGCGCCTGTAGGCTACTATTGAATCATCGCCTGATGTGTTGAGGTAAAAATGCGGCTGGTTCAGCTCTCTCATCATTCCATCGCCTTCCCTTCGCCGGAAGGCGCACTGCGCGAACCCAATGGCTTATTAGCTCTAGGCGGCGATCTCAGCCCGGCGCGTTTGCTTATGGCCTATCAGCGCGGTATTTTTCCCTGGTTTTCGCCCGGCGATCCCATTTTATGGTGGTCGCCAGACCCTCGTGCGGTACTGTGGCCGGAGAAATTTCACCTCAGCCGCAGCATGAAACGCTTTCACCAGCGCTCACCGTATCGTGTCACTCTGAATCACGCTTTTGGGCAGGTAATTGAAGGCTGCGCCGACCATCGCGATGAGGGGACATGGATAACGCCCGCTATCGTTCAGGCCTATCACCAGCTTCATGAGCTAGGCCATGCCCACTCTATTGAAGTATGGCAAGGAGATGAGCTGGTCGGCGGTATGTATGGCGTAGCGCAGGGCGCACTCTTTTGCGGTGAGTCGATGTTTAGCCGTGCGGAAAATGCCTCTAAAACCGCGCTGCTGGTATTTAGCCAGGCGTTTATGCAGGATGGCGGAAAATTAATTGATTGCCAGGTGCTCAATAATCATACGGCATCGTTGGGCGCAGTAGAAATTCCCCGCCGCGATTATCTGGATTATCTCTCCGTCCTGCGAACTTATCGTCTTCCCGAGCGATTTTGGGTGCCTCGGGTGCTATTTGCGGGCGAAGCATAAATGTTTTCAGCACATTTTTTGTTGGGATGGTATAATTGCGCGGTAGAGTAGCTTCTGCCTGTTGCCCCGCCGCCGTTTGGGAATAATAAGAGTCAGATAACGCCCATCGTTCTGTCACTCCCCCTTTACGTTTGCGCCTGTCATGCGGTTTATCCGCGTGAATTCCGGGCAATACGCCAAAACTACTTCGGCGATTTGACGTAAAACTTTACTTACTTGCTGAACTTCGGCATTATCTTGCCGGTTCAAAACTATGGTAGTGATACCCAGAGGACTAGATGGCCAAAGAAGACAATATTGAAATGCAGGGCACCGTACTTGACACGTTGCCTAACACAATGTTCCGCGTAGAACTGGAAAACGGTCACGTGGTAACTGCGCATATTTCCGGTAAAATGCGTAAAAACTACATCCGCATTCTGACGGGCGACAAAGTGACTGTTGAGCTGACCCCGTACGACCTGAGCAAAGGCCGCATTGTCTTCCGTAGTCGCTGATCGTTTTCGCCCCTAAGGCGCCAGATGCTGAAGGCCGGGATATTTCCCGGTCTTTTCATTTCTGCTATTCCCTCTTCTTCCCGGTTTTGACTGTCGTATCCCTACCCCCATAAAATGAGTGTGGATTATGGCCGTATTGACTTAGCGAGAAAGGACACGCACATGAGCGCGCTGCAAATCATCTACCCCAACGATATGCTTCATCCGTCACAGCCTGATGAAACATTCTTAACCGAATATACCCATGCCTGCCAGAGTAATATCCACTGCCTCCTGCTCTCCTCAGAGGCCGCAGCGCTGGGGGAATATCGCTTCTCATCGCACTTTCTGGCCGATACACCGGTTTTGTGGCGCGGATGGATGCTGCGTCAGGATGAATACGAAGGCTTATCATGTGCGGTAGAAAAGAAAGGCTCCCGCTTGTTAACCTCAAGCCAGGAGTATCTTCGCTGCCACCATTTACCGGGATGGTATGAGAGCTGTCGGGACGTGACGCCGGAAACCATTGTGACTCACGCCGATGCTGACTTTGACGCGCTAACCAGTGAATGGCAATGGCCCGCTTACTTTGTGAAGGACTACGTGAAGTCGCTAACCACGTCTCGTGGTTCAATCGCCCGAAACTCACAAGAAATTCGCGAAATCATCGGCTTGCTAAAGCAGTATCGGGGTGAAATCGAGGGAGGTATCTGTCTGCGACGTGTGGAGCAATTTGATACTACCAGCGAGAAACGTTTTTTTGTCCTCAATGGGCAAGTCCATTCTCCAGATGACAATATTCCAACGGAGGTCATTGAGATCGCAGCTCGTATTCACAGTCCTTTTTATTCAATCGATGTTATCCGCGATGAGTCCAGGAGTCTAAGGCTTGTCGAGATTGGCGATGGGCAAGTATCGGATATTAAAGATTGGCCCGTTGAGCGTTTTGTGAAAATGCTCGGTGGCTATGTAGCAGGATAAAAAGTGTATGACCGTGTGCGCCGGAGCGGTAGTGGACGACGATAGCAAAAAACCGGCCCTGAGGCCGGTTTCCCGTGTTTAACACAAGAGCATGTTAATGCGCCGCTTCCGGTTTGTGCTTCTGCGCACTCTGGAACTCGTAGGTCAACGCATTTTTCTCTTTATCCAGCTCAACGGTCACCTGGCCGCCGTCAACCAATGAGCCAAACAGCAGCTCGTTGGCCAGCGGTTTCTTCAGGTTGTCCTGAATCACCCGCGCCATTGGACGTGCGCCCATGGCCCGGTCGTAGCCTTTCTCTGCCAGCCAATCGCGAGCTTCCTGGCTGACTTCCAAAGACACGCCTTTCTGATCCAGCTGAACCTGCAGCTCGACGATAAACTTATCCACCACCTGATGAATAACCGTCGTAGACAGGTGATCGAACCAGATAATGTTGTCGAGACGGTTGCGGAACTCCGGCGTAAAGATCTTCTTAATCTCATCCATCGCATCCGGGCTATTGTCCTGATGGATAAGGCCAATGGATTTACGCTCGGTTTCACGCACCCCGGCGTTGGTGGTCATCACCAGCACCACGTTGCGGAAATCCGCTTTGCGACCGTTATTATCGGTCAGCGTCCCGTTATCCATTACCTGCAGCAGCAAGTTAAAGACGTCCGGGTGCGCTTTTTCGATTTCATCAAGCAGCAGCACCGCGTGCGGATGTTTGATAACCGCATCGGTCAGCAGCCCGCCCTGATCGAAGCCAACGTAGCCCGGAGGCGCACCAATTAAACGGCTGACGGTGTGACGTTCCATATATTCGGACATATCAAAACGCAGCAGTTCAATGCCCAGCGATTTCGCCAGTTGCACGGTCACCTCGGTTTTCCCAACCCCGGTCGGCCCAGCGAACAGGAAAGAACCAACAGGTTTATGATCATGACCCAGCCCGGCGCGCGCCATCTTGATGGCTTCGGTTAACGCTTCAATCGCCTTATCCTGGCCAAAGACCAGCATTTTCAGACGATCGCTGAGGTTTTTCAGCGTATCGCGATCGCTGCGGGAAACGCTCTTCTCAGGAATACGCGCAATGCGCGCCACCACGGATTCGATATCCGCGACGTTGACCGTTTTTTTACGCTTACTGACCGGCATTAAGCGCGCACGCGCACCGGCTTCGTCAATCACGTCAATTGCCTTATCCGGCAGATGACGATCGTTAATATATTTCACCGCCAGCTCGACCGCCGCACGCACCGCTTTCGCGGTATAACGCACGTCGTGGTGCGCTTCGTACTTCGGCTTCAGGCCGTTGATAATCTGCACCGTCTCTTCCACGGAAGGTTCGGTAATATCAATTTTCTGGAAACGACGCGCCAGCGCGCGATCTTTTTCAAAGATATTGCTGAACTCCTGGTAGGTCGTCGACCCCATAACCCGAATTTTACCGCTGGAGAGCAGCGGCTTAATCAGGTTAGCGGCATCGACCTGCCCGCCAGAAGCGGCGCCAGCACCGATAATGGTGTGGATTTCATCAATGAACAGAATGCTGCTGGTATCTTGTTCCAACTGTTTAAGCAGCGCTTTGAAACGTTTTTCAAAATCGCCGCGGTATTTGGTGCCTGCCAGCAGCGAGCCGATATCCAGCGAGTAGATAGTGCAATCAGCCATCACTTCCGGTACGTCGCCCTGCACGATACGCCAGGCAAGCCCTTCGGCAATGGCTGTTTTACCGACACCGGATTCCCCCACCAGCAGCGGGTTGTTTTTACGACGACGGCACAGTACCTGAATAGCGCGTTCCAGCTCTTTCTCGCGACCGATCAGCGGGTCGATACCGCCAACGCGGGCAAGCTGATTGAGGTTGGTGGTGAAGTTTTCCATACGATCCTCCCCGCCTGCTTGCTCTTCGCTGCTGCTGGGCTGGCTTCCGCTGTTATCGGAAGACTGGCTCGGCTCATCTTTACGCGTACCGTGAGAGATGAAGTTCACCACATCAAGTCGGCTGACTTCATGTTTACGCAGCAGGTATGCCGCCTGGGATTCCTGTTCACTGAAAATCGCAACCAGCACATTGGCGCCGGTGACTTCGCTACGACCAGAAGACTGAACATGGAAAACGGCACGCTGCAACACGCGCTGGAAGCTCAGCGTCGGCTGAGTATCGCGCTCTTCTTCCGTTGCAGGCAGAACGGGTGTGGTCTGTTCGATGAAGGCTTCAAGTTCCTGACGCAGCGCGACCAGATCCACGGAACACGCTTCAAGCGCTTCGCGGGCCGAAGGGTTGCTAAGCAGCGCCAGCAACAAGTGCTCGACGGTCATGAACTCATGACGGTGCTCGCGCGCTCTGGCGAAAGCCATGTTTAAACTGAGTTCCAGTTCTTGATTGAGCATAGGCACCTCCCCCAATTTTCGTTGCCTGAATTCAGGCTTTTTCTAGCGTACACAACAACGGATGCTCGTTCTCCCTCGCGTATTCGCTCACCATCGCAACTTTGGTTTCCGCGACTTCTGCGGTAAACACGCCGCAAATCGCTTTACCTTGATAGTGAACTGTTAGCATCAGTTGCGTTGCACGTTCAACATCATAAGAAAAGAATTTTTGTAACACGTCAATAACAAACTCCATTGGAGTGTAGTCATCATTGACCAATATCACTTTATACATAGATGGCGGTTTAAGCGCATCTTTAACTTCGTCCTCAACTAGCTGATCGAAGTCTAACCAGTCTCTCTTACTCATCGTCAGTGTTCATCATCGGTTGCTGTTGCCAACAGGCGGCCGCCTGTCGATGACCAGAGGCTATGCACATCACAAATCTACAATAGATCATAGATAACTATCATCTATTACTTCCATCCGCGATGTCTGTCACATTCCCCGGCAATAGCGTTAACTGCTTCAAATTTTGACGCATTTTTCACCGTCCCCCATCGTCAATTGCTTGACGCATTTCCTGATTTCTCTAAATTGTAGTGGCGAGAGTTGGCGAGCAAATGAACAACTCGTCACTCCACTACCGGTTCATTCCATCTTACTTATAAGATTTACGAAGGATGTCGAAGTATGGAAATGGGTACTGTTAAGTGGTTCAACAATGCCAAAGGGTTCGGTTTTATTTGCCCTGAGGGCGGCGGCGAAGACATTTTCGCCCATTACTCCACCATCCAGATGGATGGTTACAGAACGCTAAAAGCCGGACAAGCCGTTCGGTTTGATGTTCACCAGGGGCCAAAAGGTAATCACGCCAGCGTGATTGTCCCTGTAGAAGTAGAAGAAACGGAAACGGCCGCATAACTCTTTTGCTTCATTGTGTACATCCCGCCAGTAAAATGCCAGTCCTTCTGACTGGCATTTTTTTATCACTACTCGCGGGCCAGCGCATCAACAGGATCCAGTCGCGCGGCGTTGCGCGCCGGTAGCCAGCCAAATAAAACCCCGGTCAGCGTTGAACATAAAAATGCGGTTAATAACGCCAGCGGTGAGAAACCAATCTCCCAGCCGGGTAAAAACAGTTGCAGCACAAAGGCTATCAGCAATGATAGCGTCACGCCCAGCGCGCCGCCGACCAGGCAAACCAGCACCGCCTCAATCAAAAATTGTTGCAGCACATCACTGGCTCGCGCCCCGACCGCCATACGGATGCCAATTTCTCTCGTGCGTTCAGTCACCGAGACCAGCATGATGTTCATCACACCAATCCCGCCGACCACCAGCGCAATCACCGCCACCAGCGTCAGAAACAGCTGTAATGTATGTGTGGTCCGTTCTGCGGTTTTCAAGATGTTGTCCATATTCCAGGTGAATACATCTTTTTTGCCGTGGCGGAGCTCCAGTAAACGCAATAACTGCTGCTCTGCAATCGTGCTGTCATAACCATCCCGCAGGCGCACGGTGATTGAGTTTAGCCAGGACTGCCCCATGACCCGGCCAGCCATTGTGGTATAAGGCAACCAAACGCGCAAAATTTTACTGCTGCCAAACATCGACTGTTTTTCTGCTGCGACGCCAATCACCGTCGCGGGCATATTTCCCACCAGAATGACTTCACCAACCACCTGAGCTTTATGCGGAAACAGCTGTCGACGCGCATTACTATCAAGCACCACTACCTGCGCACGGCTATTTAACTGCAGCTCATTGAAGGTGTTACCTTCGCTAAAGGTCATGCCGTAGACGTTAAAATACTGCGCTCCCACGCCCTCTGCGCTGGCGGCGACGTCAATATTGTTTGCCCGCAGACGTAGGCTTTTTGATACCGCTGGCGTCGCCGAGCTGACCCACGGCTGTTTCTGAATCGCCAGCAGGTCATCGTACTTCAGCGCTTGCTGATAGCGGGGATCGTCATCACCAAAATCCTTGCCGGGATAAACATCAATGGTATTCGTACCAATAGCGCGAATATCCGCCAGCACCATCTGCTTGGCCGCATCGCCTACCACCACAATAGACACGACTGACGCAATGCCGATGATGATCCCGAGCATCGTCAGCAGGGTGCGCATTTTATTCGCCGCCATCGCCCGCCAGGCCATCACCAGCGCTTCGCGAAAGCCGCTGCTGAACTGACGCCATGCCGAAGGCTCAGCCGCTGTGCGCTGGCGCAAAGCGCCGCCTTGCGTTGTGCCCAGGGCGGGAGGATTACGCACGATTTCGCCATCGTGGATTTCGATAACCCGCTCCGCCTGCGCCGCCACCTGCGGGTCATGGGTGACGATAATCACCGTATGTCCCTGCGCTTTCAACTGGTGAAGGATCCCCATGACTTCTTCACCTGAACGACTGTCCAGGGCGCCGGTAGGTTCATCCGCCAGGATCACTTCGCCGCCGTTCATTAAGGCGCGAGCAATACTCACTCGCTGCTGCTGGCCACCGGAAAGCTGTGAAGGCTGATATTCGGCCCTGTCGCCAAGCCCCAGCCGCACCAGTAGCTCATGAGCCCGGGCAAGCCGCGCTTTACGCTCCGCTCCGGCATAGACTGCCGGGACCTCCACGTTCTGTGCCGCCGTCAGATGTGATAACAGATGATAACGCTGGAAGATAAAGCCAAAATGCTCCCGCCGCAGACGCGCCAGTTCATCGCCGTTAAGACGGGCGACATCCGTCCCCGCCACCTGGTAAGTGCCGCTGGTGGGCTTATCCAGACAGCCCAGAATATTCATCAGCGTGGATTTACCAGACCCGGATGCCCCGACGATCGCCACCATCTCTCCGGCGGCAATGCTCAACGTGATACCTTTTAGCACATCGACGCTGCCGTCCCCGGATGGATAGCTGCGGCGAATATCACGCAGCTCCAGCAGCGCCGTCATTTCGCCGCTCCAGCCGCGCCTTCGCCGATAATCACTTCATCACCCTCTTCCAGCCCTTTTACCACCGCTACATCGGTGTCATTACGCGCGCCAATAACAATTTCGCGCTCTTTGGCTTCGCCGTTTCGCAACAGACGCACGTGATAGCGGTTATCGCCGATGGCATCACCCAGCGCACTGAGGGGAATCGTGATCACGTTTTTCACTTCAGAGAGCTGGATATGTACCTGGGCGGTCATCTCCAGGCGCAGAATGCCCTGCGGGTTCGGCACTTCGAAACGGGCATAATAGAAAATGGCGTCATTGACCTTTTCCGGGGTCGGAAGAATATCCTTCAGCGTTCCTTCATAGCGAGTTAGCGGGTCGCCGAGCACGGTAAACCAAGCCTTTTGTCCTGGCTTAAGATGAATCACATCCGCTTCGGAAACCTGCGCTTTCACCAGCATGGTGCTGAGGTCTGCGAGAGTCAAAATATTCGGCGCCTGCTGGGCGGCGATAACCGTCTGCCCTTGTAGAGTGGTGATTTGCGTCACTTCACCGGACATCGGCGCCAGAATTTTAGTGTAGTCGAGGTTAGTTTTCGCCGTATCCAGCGTTGCCTGATTGCGCTTGATTTGCGCTTCAATCGTGCCGATTTGCGCCTCTTTTACCGCTAAATCAGTCGCTGCGGTATCCAGGTCCTGGCGTGAAACCAGCTGCCGTTGCGCTAACTGCTGCTGGCGTCCCAGAGTGACTTCAGAGAGCTTACGTTCAGCCCGCGCCTGATTCAGCTGTGCCCGTAGCTCCATCAGCGTCGCCTCAACCTCTTTAATCTGATTTTGCGCCTGCTCCGGGTCGATAACCCCCAACAGCTGATCTTTTTTCACTTTGTCGCCAATTTCGACGCGCAGAGTTTGTAGCTGTCCGCTCACCTGCGCCCCAACGTCGACTTTTTGTAACGCATCCAGCTTACCCGTCGCCAGTACGCTCTGCTGCAGATCGCCTTTACGTACCACCAGCGTTTGATACTGCGGCAACGGCGCATTCAGTATTCGCCATCCCCAGACAGCGAGGGCCAGCACGACTATCGCCAGCAGCCACCAGACTTTCCTGCGCTTTCCATTTAATCTCATAAAAATTCCCGATGTTTTAACCCGCAGATCCAGACGACGATTCTATCGAAACCTGCAAACAACATAACTCTCATTTTTAGCTGTGCTTAATTTTTGTTTAACTGGAGTTGAAGCAAAGGTAAGAAGAAGGGAGTGCCGGACGGATGCCCGGCACCGATAAAACAGGTTAATCTGCCCGCCCACGAGCCAGCCACAGTACGCGGGAGAACATTTTTTTCAGCAGCGCAGGGATGGCATCAACGCCGCGACGCCCGGCATCCATTGCCACTTCAATCGCCAGATCTGGTTTTGACGAACGATGAATAGCTTTGGTTATCACCCGCCGCATGTTCATAGGAATATTCATCGGCAACTGCGCCACCCGGTGATAAACGTTATCAAACCCCTGGCGATACATAAAATGTTCCATATCCATCGCCGGTAACGTCGTCAAATGATCGCGCTCAAGAGTCCTGTCGTCGTTCAGCAGCCCACGAACCGTCGCGGCATATTTCTTCCCAGCTTCATCACCATCTACCAATACATGCCACTCAATTCCCATTCGCCGGGCGAATTTGATTAGCGGTTTTAACCCAGACTGGGCAAACTCAATGACCTTGACGCCTTCCGCATCAAAGTGATGACCACACTGGCGGGCCAGCTCGTTGATAACCCAGGTTTCCGTCTCCCCTTCCACCAGCAGCCAGCAGCGGGCAAACAGCGACGAGGAACGATTAAAACGGATATGAAACGCGATGCGCCGACTGTCTTCGGCATTCATTCCGCCTGGGCCAAGCCGCCAGGCGGATACCCGGGAGGACTCGCGCACCAGACGACAGACGTGCTCGACGGGCGTTAGCGACAGCAGTTCGCCGGAATTAGTGGTAGTTATCCGCTGCAACGGTAGCAAATTCAGCAAATGCCAGGCGACGGACAGCATAATGGGGTGCAAACGGGTTTCCGGGTCCTCAACCAACAGCAATGGTCGCGCGTCACGATCGAGTCTTACCGTGCCTTTGGCCTGCAATAGGGTAGAAAACAAACCCAGCAAAATCACCCGATGGCTGCGGCCACCAGGTTTGTCGATCATGCGGTTGATAATATCCAGATAGCGCCAACTGCGCTGTTCATCATGTGAATATCGACGCATCAAGCGGTTACGCGATTGCGCGCTGCTTTGCTCGGCGAAATAGTGTTCCAGTAACTGCACCATCGCCGAGAGGCCCTGACGTATCTGGCCATCGGTTAAATTTTGCGGATGATGAACCAGTTCACGAGAGAGAAAATCAAGCTGGCGAGCGGTAATCTCAATCTGCGGCGAATGCGGTACGGTGTCGTTATGGATCCGCCGCATAAAACGCGCGTCACGCAGGCGCAGCACCGGCATCAGTCGTACCAGGTGACGGGCCAGCTCATCGATATCGTCCAGATCCAGCGCTTCCCCTTCGCCGTTAATAAAGCTACGCAGGGTCATGACGCTATCATCATCGGCAAGCTCCCCTTCCAGGCGATAGAAAACCCGCTGATAACCATCATCGCAGGGTACCCAGCAGTCGCTTAGGGGTCGATAGCGCCGAACACGATGGCGACCTGGTTCATTTTCACGGAAAGTCAGAATGATATGCAGGTGACGCTCGCGCCCCAGAACATCTCCAGGCGGAAACCAAAAATCCTCGCGGACAAAATGGTAGAGGTCAAACTCCGGCGACAAGAGCAGCGTCAGAGCATCCAGCAGGCTCGATTTACCCCATGCGTTTTCGCCAATCAGTACGTTGTTTTGCTCAAGCATCAACGATAAGCGATTGATACCGCGAAAACCGACAATTTCGACGCGCTCAAGATGCATATATCCTCCGCTCGGTGGCCATTTTCTCCTTCAGTAATCAACAGTATATACCCGTCATACTTCAAGTTGCATGTACGTTGGCTTTCCTCGCTCACCCCAGTCACTTACTTCAGTAAGCTCCTGGGGATTCCCTGCGTCGCCGCCTTCCTGCAACTCGAATTATTTAGGGTATAGCGAGGCAAAGGGAAACATGACACAGCGGGTGTAAACGGGTTTTGATGGCCTGGCGCTTAAATTTTGGACATCACCTCTTATATTTCACGAAATTCAGAAAATAATTCATCACCTAAAGTCGTTATTTTAGTCATTTTTGCTCTACACTTTTAAGAATTCATCATGGCAAAAGGAATACCATCACCTTGTTCTAAATCAAATTACATCAATTTATTTAACTAGTCCCCGGATGGCAATCGTCCCTAGAATAGCGACGCTTTATTTTAATCGTGATTCTTTGTGTCGATAAATAAAGGCCGGCACGATAGTTCGTGCTTGTTTATGTTTTTTATTGAGGTGGTTATGTTTAGAAAATTAGCAGCAGAATGCTTTGGTACATTCTGGCTGGTGTTCGGTGGTTGCGGTAGCGCTGTTTTGGCTGCAGCATTCCCGGAGCTGGGAATTGGTTTTGCCGGTGTCGCACTGGCCTTCGGTTTAACCGTATTAACCATGGCGTATGCCGTCGGTCATATTTCCGGCGGGCACTTTAACCCGGCGGTGACTTTAGGGTTATGGGCCGGTGGCCGTTTTCCGGCCAAAGACGTTATTGGTTATATTATCGCCCAGGTTGTCGGCGGTATTATCGCCGCAGCTATTCTGTATGTTGTCGCCAGCGGTAAAGCCGGCTTTGACGCCGCCGCCAGCGGATTCGCGTCTAACGGTTACGGCGAACATTCTCCAGGCGGTTTCTCAATGCTTTCCGCCATTGTTATTGAGATTGTCCTGACCTGCGGTTTCCTGCTGGTTATTCACGGCGCGACAGATAAAAATGCACCGGCTGGATTTGCACCTATCGCTATTGGTCTGGCGCTGACCTTAATTCACCTGATCAGTATTCCAGTTACCAATACCTCCGTTAACCCGGCGCGTAGCACCGCGGTGGCTATTTTCCAGGGCGGTTGGGCATTGCAGCAGCTGTGGTTATTCTGGGTCATGCCGATTATTGGCGGCATCCTCGGCGGCGTGCTCTATCGCACCCTGCTGGAAAAACGCAATTAATTTCCCCCCCAGGCCCGGCATTGTCGGGCCTTTCTTTCTTTCGACTACTTTACTCAGTCCGGGGATTTGGGTAGTGTCAGTGACGCTATTTTCATTCTGCAAGGACCATGTCGTTCATGTTTTCGGGATTACTCATCATTCTACTGCCGTTGGTCGTAGGCTACCTTATTCCTCTCCATCAGCCGTCCGCCCTTAAACTTATCACACGACTTCTGAGCTGGATTGTCTACGTTATCCTCTTTTTCATGGGGATTAGCCTCGCCTTTCTCGATAATCTGGCCAGCAACCTGCTGGCGATCCTGCATTATGCGGCGGTCAGCGTGGTCATTATTATGCTGTGCAATATTGCAGCCCTGATGTGGCTGGAGCAGAAAATGCCGTGGCAAAATAAGCATCGCCAGGAAAAATTACCCTCGCGTATCGCCATGGCTCTGGAATCCCTTCAACTGTGCGGCGTTGTGCTGGTTGGTTTTCTCATCGGTCTGAGCGGCTTGTCTTTTTTACAACATGCCACCGAGGCCAGCGAATATACGCTGATCTTCCTTTTATTCCTCATCGGCATTCAGCTACGAAATAATGGAATGACGCTGCGGCAAATTGTGCTTAATCGTCGCGGCATGATTGTCGCGGTAGTGGTGATGGTCAGCTCATTATTGGGCGGCGTCATCAACGCCTTTATTCTCGACCTGCCGCTGAAAACTGGTCTGGCAATGGCTTCCGGATTCGGCTGGTATTCCCTCTCCGGGATCCTGCTGACCGAATCCTACGGGCCGGTAATTGGCAGCGCCGCGTTCTTTAACGATCTCGCCCGAGAGCTGCTGGCCATTATGCTTATTCCCGGCCTCGTTCGCCGTAGTCGTTCAACAGCGTTAGGTCTGTGCGGCGCGACATCAATGGACTTTACGTTGCCGGTATTACAGCGTTCCGGCGGCGTGGAAATCGTCCCGGCGGCGATTGTTCACGGCTTTATCCTCAGCCTGCTGGTGCCTATTTTGATGGCATTGTTCTCCGCTTAATACTCCTCTGGCGGTAGGTCTCTACCGCCAATTTTGCGCTAAATCAATATCCCTGCAAGTTGTATCAGAAATACCTTTTCTCTACGCTCGCTCGGGCATAACCTTAAACATGTATATTAAATATAACTTTAAAAAAGGTGTGACCATGTTTTGTGTGCAATGTGAACAAACCATCCGTACCCCGGCAGGGAACGGCTGCTCTTACGCGCAGGGTATGTGCGGGAAAACAGCCGAAACGTCCGATCTGCAGGATCTGCTGATTGCTTCCCTGCAAGGCCTGTCCGCATGGGCGGTTAAAGCTCGTGAATACGGCATCATCGACCATGAAATTGATAACTTTGCGCCGCGTGCCTTCTTCTCCACGCTGACCAACGTTAACTTCGACTCCCCGCGTATCGTTGGCTACGCTCGTGAAGCTATTGCCATGCGCGACGCGCTTAAAGCCCAGTGTCTGAACATTGATGCCAACGCCGTGGTCACCAACCCAATGGCCGACCTGCAGCTGGTCAGCGACGATCTGGGCGACCTGCAGCGTCAGGCGACAGAATTTACCCCAAATAAAGACAAAGCGGCGATTGGCGAGAACATTCTCGGCCTGCGCCTGCTGTGCCTGTACGGCCTGAAAGGCGCGGCAGCTTACATGGAGCACGCGCACGTTCTCGGGCAGTACGACAACGATATCTACGCCCAGTACCACAAGATTATGGCGTGGCTGGGCACCTGGCCTTCCGATATGAACGCTCTGCTGGAGTGCTCAATGGAAATCGGCCAGATGAACTTCAAAGTGATGAGCATTCTGGACGCGGGTGAAACCACCAAATACGGCCACCCGACGCCAACTCAGGTCAACGTCAAAGCGACCGAAGGTAAATGCATCCTGATCTCCGGCCACGACCTGAAAGACTTGTACAACCTGTTGGTACAAACCGAAGGCACCGGCGTTAACGTCTACACCCACGGTGAAATGCTGCCAGCGCACGGTTACCCGGAACTGCGTAAATTCAAACATCTGATCGGTAACTACGGCAGCGGCTGGCAGAACCAGCAGGTGGAATTCGCTCGTTTCCCTGGCCCTATCGTGATGACCTCTAACTGCATCATCGACCCAACCGTTGGCGCGTACGATGACCGTATCTGGACCCGCAGCATCGTCGGCTGGCCGGACGTAAGCCACCTGGAAGGCGATGACTTCGCGCCGGTTATCGCCCAGGCGCAGCAGATGGCAGGTTTCCCGTATAGCGAAATCCCGCATCTGATAACCGTCGGTTTCGGTCGTCAAACTCTGCTGGGCGCTGCTGATACGCTGATTGACCTGGTGAGCCGTGAAAAACTGCGTCATATCTTCCTCGTCGGCGGTTGCGACGGCGCGCGCGGTGAACGTAATTACTTCACCGACTTCGCCACCAGCGTACCGGACGACTGTCTGATCCTGACCCTGGCATGCGGTAAATACCGTTTCAACAAACTGGATTTCGGCGACATCGAAGGCCTGCCGCGTCTGGTGGATGCCGGTCAGTGTAACGATGCTTATTCGGCCATTATCCTGGCGGTCACCCTGGCGGAAAAACTGGGCTGCGGCGTGAATGACCTGCCGCTGTCTCTGGTGCTCTCCTGGTTTGAACAGAAAGCAATCGTCATTCTGCTGACCCTGCTGTCCCTGGGCGTAAAAAACATCGTCACCGGCCCGACTGCGCCTGGCTTCTTCACTCCGGACCTGCTGGCAGTTCTCAACGAGAAATTTGGTCTGCGTTCCGTGACCACCGTTGAAGAAGACATGAAGCAGTTGCTGAGCGCATAAGGAGTATTAGCATGACTTTGCCAACCAATCAGTGCCCATGGCGGATGCAGGTCCATCACGTTCACCAGGAGACGCCGGACGTCTGGACAATTTCGTTACTGTGCCACGATTACTACCCGTATCGCGCCGGACAGTATGCGCTGGTCAGCGTGCGTAACTCGGCGGAAACCCTGCGTGCTTACACCCTCTCTTCAACGCCGGGCGTTAGCGAGTACATTACGCTGACCGTTCGCCGGATTGACGAGGGTGCCGGTTCGCAGTGGCTAACCCGAGACGTGAAGCGCGGCGACTATATCTGGCTGTCTGATGCGATGGGTGAATTCACCTGTGAGGGTAAAGCAGAAGACAAGTTCCTGATGCTGGCTGCCGGCTGCGGCGTAACGCCGATTATGTCAATGCGCCGCTGGTTGGCGAAGTACCGCCCACAGGCCGATGTGCAGGTGATCTTCAACGTGCGTTCGCCGCAGGATGTGATTTTTGCCGACGAATGGCGTCAGTATCCGGTCACTCTGGTGGCGGAAAACAACGCAACCCACGGCTTTGTTCCCGGTCGACTAACCACTGAGCTACTGCAAAGCGTGCCGGATTTAACCTCACGTACCGTAATGACCTGCGGCCCGGCACCGTATATGGAGCTGGTCGAAAAAGAAGTGAAAGCGCTTGGCGTGACGCGCTTCTTTAAAGAGCAGTTCTTTACGCCAGTAGCCGAAGCCGCCACCAGCGGCCTGAAGTTCACCAAGCTTCAGCCAGCGAAAGAGTTCTATGCGCCGGTTGGCACCACGCTGCTGGATGCGCTGGAGAGTAATAAGGTTCCGGTGACCGTTGCCTGTCGCGCGGGCGTTTGCGGCTGCTGCAAAACGAAAGTTGTTTCCGGTGAGTATACGGTCAGCAGCACCATGACGCTGACCGATGCGGAAGTTGCCGATGGCTATGTGCTGGCCTGCTCCTGTCACCCACAGGGCGATTTAGTCCTGGCTTGATTATTCACGTTAACGATAGTGCCCACGCTACCCGGCGAACCGTCGGGTAGCATTTTCCCTTCTAAACGACTAACACCTGTGCGCTCTTTTGAAATTGCCCGGCGGCGCTTCGCTTGCGCGGGCCTACAGGTAATGCATAATATTTTGATATTGCTTGTTTTTGTAGGCCGGATAAGGCGCTAGCCGCCATCCGGCAAAGATGCGAGCACAATGGTTTGTCATTGCATTGGCTAATGCTGCCTGTACGGCAGTGAACAACGTCAAAACCGCGGCTCCCGAAACTCAACGTTTCTAAGCTGCCTGTACGGCAGCGAACTCCAACCAAATAACTCTAACTAATTGTTTATAAATAATAAATAAAAACCCTGGCATACGAGACGCAGCCAGGGTGAGGGAATAACTCAGCCGAACCTACCGCCAGGCCGAATTTCCGGCCACGGCGTAACGCCCCGCGCCCAGAAACGCCACCGCCAGCGCGCCGATAAAGAAATAGACCAGACTCTCAATGGCCCAGGCCCCTACCGCGTCCAGCGCGAAGGTTTTGCCCGTCCCGGCCATCAGCCAGGCGACGATCATTGTAAACGCCAGCACCAGCGCCGCCGGACGCGTCAGAATTCCCAGAATCAACAGACAAGGTGCAACCACCTCGCCCACTAATACGCCATAAGCGATAAAACCCGGCAATCCTTTTGCCACCAGCATGTTGCTGATTCCCCCTACGCCATCAAATAACTTATGCAACCCGTGAAACAGCATTAGCCCGCCGACGGCAAGTCGTAACAAGAGTTTGCCGAAGTCGTCATGGGATAGCATTTTATTAACTGAATTTAACAGCGATTTAACCATTTGAAATGATTCCTGTTTACCACTTTATGTGTACACACATTATCGGAATTTTCGCCTAATGAAACCAGCTGAAATTAAGGGGCAGCAGCGAGCGTAACGGCCAGATTCATCTAAGCTTGTAAGCGTTATCACAAAAAGGAGATGGAGAACCATGAAACAGACCGTGGCGGCATATATTGCTAAAACTCTTGAACAGGCTGGCGTTAAGCGTATTTGGGGCGTTACCGGAGATTCTCTCAATGGTTTAAGCGACAGCCTGAACCGGATGGGAACCATTGACTGGATGCCCACGCGCCATGAAGAAGTTGCCGCCTTCGCCGCCGGAGCGGAAGCGCAGCTGACCGGCGAGCTGGCAGTGTGCGCCGGTTCCTGCGGGCCGGGCAACCTGCACCTGATTAACGGTCTTTTCGACTGCCATCGCAATCACGTTCCGGTGCTGGCAATCGCCGCCCATATTCCATCCAGCGAAATCGGCAGCGGTTATTTCCAGGAAACCCACCCACAGGAGTTATTCCGCGAATGCAGCCACTACTGCGAGCTGGTCTCCTCCCCGGAGCAAATCCCGCAGGTGCTGGCTATCGCCATGCGCAAGGCGGTAATTAACCGCGGCGTATCGGTCGTGGTGCTGCCTGGCGACGTGGCGCTAAAAGCCGCGCCAGAAAGCGCCAGTAGCCACTGGTATCACGCGCCGCTGCCAGAAGTTACCCCGCAGGAAGAAGAACTCAAAAAGCTGGCCCAGTTGCTGCGCTACTCAAGCAATATCGCCCTGATGTGCGGCAGCGGCTGCGCCGGCGCGCATAAAGAGCTGGTGGAGTTCGCCGCGAAGCTAAAAGCCCCCATCGTCCACGCCCTGCGCGGGAAAGAGCATGTGGAATACGACAACCCCTACGATGTCGGCATGACCGGGCTGATCGGCTTCTCCTCCGGTTTCCACACCATGATGAACGCCGATACTCTGGTGCTGCTCGGCACCCAATTCCCCTATCGCGCCTTCTATCCGACTGACGCCAAAATCATTCAGATCGACATTAATCCGGGCAGCATTGGCGCGCATAGCAAAGTCGATATGGCGCTGGTCGGCGATATTAAATCCACCCTCAGGGCGCTACTACCGCATCTGGAAGAGAAAACCGACCGCAAGTTCCTCGATAAGGCGCTGGAACACTATCGCGATGCGCGTAAAGGGCTTGATGATCTGGCGAAGCCCAGCGAGAAAACCATCCACCCGCAGTACCTGGCGCAGCAGATTAGCCACTTTGCCGATGACGACGCCATTTTTACCTGCGACGTCGGTACGCCAACCGTCTGGGCCGCACGTTATCTGAAGATGAACGGTAAACGCCGCCTGCTGGGTTCGTTCAACCATGGATCAATGGCCAACGCCATGCCGCAGGCCATCGGTGCGAAAGCCACGGCTCCGGAACGTCAGGTGGTCGCGATGTGCGGCGACGGCGGCTTTAGTATGCTGATGGGGGATTTTCTCTCGCTGGCGCAGATGAAGCTGCCGGTGAAAATTATCATCTTCAATAACAGCATTCTCGGCTTCGTGGCCATGGAGATGAAAGCCGGAGGCTATCTCACCGACGGTACCGAGCTGCACGACACCAACTTTGCCCGCATCGCCGAAGCCTGCGGTATCAAAGGCATTCGTGTAGAAAACGCGGCGGACGTTGACGAAGCGCTGCAAACCGCCTTCAGCACCGACGGTCCAGTGCTGGTGGATGTGGTCGTCGCCAAAGAAGAGCTGGCGATCCCGCCGCAAATCAAGCTGGAGCAGGCCAAAGGCTTCAGCCTGTATATGCTGCGGGCGATTATCAGCGGACGCGGTGACGAAGTACTCGATCTGGCGAAAACCAACTGGCTGCGTTAACTCGCGGCTGCGGGCGTTTATCCACTGACGAAACGAAACGTCAGCGGGTAGCGCTCGCTATTGGCCCATCCTCGCGTAAATTCAAACGGAACGTTATCTTTGCGCCGGGATGCCAGACGCTCAACGCGCATGCAGGGCTGGCCGGAAGAGATATCCAGCTTCTTAGCCATATCCGCCTCCGGCAAGCAGGGGAAATAGCTCTCCTGCGCCGCGATGCTCAGCAAGTAAAATCGTTCTCCCAGCACGTTATACAGTCCCGTCGTTTCCACTTCCTCACGCTGTAAATCTGGAAACAGCGCCAACGGCAGACAGGTCTCTTCATACAGCGCAGGAAGACTATTAGTAAAGCGCAGACGCACCATAAATATCACTAAATCACTGGCCGAAAGATGCAGCTTTTGCTGCTGTTCAGCATTCGCCAGCTGCTGCGTAAACGTGAGGATAGAGGTACTGGCTTTCAGGCTATGCTGGGCCATATTCTCCGAAAAACTCAGCGGCTGATGGCGTCGGGCTTCAATCGGCGGACAGGTGACGCGCGTCCCGACCCCCTGTTTTTTTACCACATACCCTCTTTCCGCCAGCATCTCTACGGCCGCCCGCAGCGTCGCCCGCCCGCCGCTATACTGCCCCACCAGCTCACCTTCGCTGGGCAGCATGTCGCCCACTCTAAACTCCCCGCGTTCTATCCGTCCTTTCAGATCCAGAGCTATTTGAACATACAATGGGTTAGCACTTTCCAGTTCGTCCACGTTCCTCTCCCGCCCACACGTTTTAATTATCGAATTTCGTTATGCCAGAGATCCACACTCATCGCATGCTGAATTAACACCCACTTTTTGATGAAAATGTGATCAAGCCTATGGACGCCAGTATACCCGATTCTCTATCTTGTTCAAACATTCGGATGTTTGAATGTTTGAACAAATACCGCAATAAAGGAGGCACCGTGAATACCTCGACCATCGATACCGAAGAGATCAGTTTCCAGATTATTGCCTGCGCCGGTGATGCGCTTAGCAAAATGCATCAGGCGCTGGCGTGCAGCAAGGCACAGCAGTTTTCTGAAGCCACCCGCTTGATGCAGGAGGCCAACGCAAGCCTGAATGAAGGCCACAATTCGCATACGCGTTTACTGGTCGCCGAAAGCGAAGGTGCCTGCGCAAGCTATTCCACTCTACTCACCCACGCACAGGATTCGCTAATGAATGCCCTGCTGGCACACACCCTTTTCCAGGAATTTATCGAAATCTATCAGCACCTAAACGGAGCCCGCGATGAATCTTTCAACGTTAACGCATCTTAATATTCTGCTGGTTTGTAACCTGGGCGCGTCTACCGGCGTCATGGTGAGTAAAATGCGCGCGATCGCCGCCGATAGCGAAAAGTTACGCGCCATTAAGATCAATATTGAGGCCCATCCGGCTGGATTACTGGTCGAGAAAATCAGCGAGTTTGACGTCGTGCTGCTGGGGCCGCAAATCAAACACCGCCTGGCGGAACTGGAAGCTATTTGCCGTGAGCACCAGCGGCCGATTGGGGTTATCGACGTCCGGGATTACGGCACCGTAAACGGCGGCAATATTCTGAAAACCGCCATTCTGCTGCGCCTGGGTCAGGAGACAAATCCATGAGCCGGGCAAATTCCTTTATCACCTGGCTGGAGCATTGGCTCACGCCGGTTGCAGCCCGTATAGAGAGGCAGCGGCATATCTCCTCCATCAAAAATGGCATGATCGCGCTGATGGCGGTATTAATGGTCGGCTCCATCTCGCTGATGTTAATGGGAATTGGCGGCATGTTCCCTCAGGATAGTGCCGTCCACCTGTGGTTCAACCATTACAACGACCTGATTAGCCTCCCTTTTCAGTTTACCTTTGGCCTGCTGTCTATTTATTGTGCCGCCTCGGTAGCCTGGCATCACGCCCAGCAAATGCAGGTCCCGATCCTGCCCGCGATCACCGGTTCGATGATGGCGACCCTGATGCTGAACGTGAGCATCGTCGACGGCAAAATGGTGACGGATTACCTCGATTCACGAGGATTATTCGTCGCGCTGATCGCCTCGCTCGGCACCGTTGAGCTGATGGCGCTCTTTATTCGCAAGCGCATCACCATTCGCATCAACGGCCTGCCCGCAGGTATCGCACAAACATTTGAATCGATTATCCCACTGCTGGTTTCGCTGATCGCCGCAACCATCGTGCATGGGGTGGTCGCTAATCTGTCCGGAGGGTTGATCCTGCCGCAGGTGCTGATGAGCCTGCTGGCCCCGGCCTTCAACAGCATCGATACCCCGCAGGCCGTCTTTCTGATCTCGTTTCTGGAGATGATTTTCTGGTTTATCGGCCTGAACGGCTACGCCATTATCGTCGGCGTGGTACTGCCCTTTATGACCCAGTACCTGGCTGAAAATGCGGCTGCATTCGCCGCGGGTGCGCCGATCCCACACGTGTTTGCGCCGAATTTCTGGGATTATTTCCTCGGCTTTTCCGGCTCAGGCATCACTGGCGCATTGGTCATTTTATCGTTACGCAGCCGTTCGCAGGAGCTACGCGCCGTCGGTAAAGCCGCCGTGGTCCCGGCTATTTTTACTATCTCCGAACCGGTGGTGTTTGGCCTGCCCGTCGCCTGGAATCCCTGGTTCTTTATTCCCTTTGTGCTGGGTACGCCAACGATTGGCGTCATGAGCTGGTACATCTTCCATTGGGGTTGGGTTCGCCCGCCGGTCACCAACGTCGGCGCAACACCTATTCCGCTGGCGCAGTACCTCTCAACCATGGACTGGCGCGCGGTTATTCTGGGATTTGCCATCCTCGGCATCGCCACCCTCGTCTACTACCCCTTCTTTCGGCTTTACGAACGCAGCCTGCTGCAGAAAACGCAGCAGCAGGATAGCCGTCAGGCAGCCTTCGACAGCCTGGACCTGGATTTTTGATTGAGAAATAAGGACCTGAGTATGCATATTTATCACCAAGACACGGCGGATCAACTGGCACAAGCCATCAGCTTACGCATCGCGGCACAGCTACAGGAGCGGCCCGATAGCCTGTTATGTCTGGCGGGGGGAGAAACCACGCTGCCCGTGTTTCGCGCCTGCGTCGCCGCACAGCAGGCTGGCCTGGCGGATTTTAGCCGCTGCCGCTTTGTCAGCCTTGATGAGTGGATCGGCCTTGGCCGCGAGGACGTCGGCAGCTGCCTGCAAACGCTGAGCGATGAGTTATTTCAGCCTCTGGCGTTAAGGAACGAACAGATCGTGTTCTTTGACGGTCAAGCGGCGGATTTGCAAAATGAATGCCGAAGAATCGACGCGGTCATCGCCGCCCATGGCGGTCTGGATCTGGTGGTGCTTGGGGTGGGCATGAATGGTCATATCGGTTTCAACGAACCGGGCGTCAATGGCGAGCAAAACAGCCATATCGAACCGCTGGATGAGGTCACCCGCACCATCGCCCCGAAATACTTCAACCGTCCGCAGCCGGTCACACAGGGCATCACTCTGGGCATTCAGCAACTGCGCACGGCGCGACAAATTTTGCTGATGATCACTGGTGATCACAAAACTGACATCGCTGAACGGTTTATCAACACGCCTGTTGGCCCACATTTCCCCGCCAGCCTGCTGCGTGATTTACCGCAAACGACCTTCTGGACGGACAGGGCACTTCCTCACGCCGATATTTCTCAGGAGGCGATACGATGAAACAAATAGCGCTGCGCGGCTGGAACGATGGCAAACCGTTCACCTTCTCCTGTAGCCAACTGGTGCTGGGCTCGGCGAACTGCTTATGTAAGGATCGCCGGGAGGAAGCTTTTGCCCTGCTGGACGCCTTCTTCGCCGCTGGCGGTAACACGTTTGATGTTGCACGCCACTACCGCGCCAGCGAGACGGTAGTAGGCGACTGGATTGCACAACGCGGCCTACGCGAGCAGGTGCGGATAGCCACCAAAGGCGGTCACCCCACGCGCGAGGAGCCCGAACGTTCGCGCATCACTCCACCCGCCATCGATGAAGACATCTTCACCAGCCTTGAACAACTGCAGACGAATTATATCGACCTGTACGCCCTGCATCGGGACGATCCCAGCGTCGACGTTTCATCGTTAATGTCCTGCCTGCATGAACATGTCCTTAAGGGCAGGATCCGCGCCATCGGCGTGTCAAACTGGTCTCAGGCGAGGATCACCGAAGCGCAGAATTTTATTGCGCGCCACGGACTTACGCCATTGAGCTTTAACAGTCCGCAGTTAAGCCTTGCGCAAAGCCGGGTCCCCCGTTGGCCAGGGTGTGTTAGCGCCGCCCCACAGATGCAGCAGTGGCATCAGCAAACGCAGCTCCCGCTGATTGCCTGGTCATCGCAAGCCGGAGGCTTTTTTTCCGGGCTGTACGGTCCAAACCGGCTGCCGCAGGAACAAGAGATGGTCGACGCCTTTTGCTTTGATGACAACTGGCAACGATTGAGCCGCGCTCAGCAACTGGCGCAGCGTAAAAACGTCAACGCCATCAATATCGCCCTGGCCTGGGTGCTGGCCCGCCCCTTCCCCTGCGCGGCAATCATCGGCCCTGAAACCCCCGCTGAATTAGCGGATTGCCTGCGCGCGGCGGCGTTAACGCTAACGACAGAGGAACTTAACTGGCTGGAAACAGGAGACAAAGCATGAACTGCGGAAAATTTGCCGTACAGCTCTATACCTTACGCCACGCGCTCACCGAGGATTTCGCCGGAACACTACGCGAAGTCAAAAAGATGGGCTGGAAAGCGGTGCAAATAGATGGCCTGCGTGGGCACAGTGCGGAGGAAGTCAAAGATATCTTGCGCGAAACCAATCTGAAGGTCGCCGGAATGCATATCAGTCCGCAGAGAATGGTCAATGACCTGGATGCGGTGGTTTACGAAGGGCTGCTGTTCGGCACGAAGACCATGTTTTGCCATTATCTCGAACCGGAGCGACAGAATGAGTCGGGCTACCGGGAGATTAAATCACAGCTGCTGGGCGTCGCCGATAAGCTCGCGAAGCTCGGCTGGCGCGTCGGTTACCACAATCACGAGTTTGAGTTTCAGTCGCAGGTGGATGGGCTCGTCGCCCATGACTATCTGATGGCACCAGAGAATAACCGCTGTCTGTATCCAGAAATTGATACTTATTGGGTCAAATATGCCGGGTTCGATCCGCTTAGCTGCATCGAAAAATACCCCTACCGCATTCCTATCCTGCATCTGAAGGATATCTATGCCGACCCGGCACTCGGCTACCCGGAATCGCTGGCCGAAATTGGCCGCGGAAGTATTGATTTCCTGCCCATCCTGCAATGGGGTGAGCGCTACGGCGTTGAATATTACGCCGTTGAACAGGATATCTGCCCTGGCAACCCGCTTGATAGCCTGGCCATCAGCCTGGAGAATTTACAGCGACTGGCACAAAAATGCGCCTGATCGAGGAGTCTTATCGTGAATTATCTACAAGCACATATTCGCATTCGCAACCCTAGCGGCCTGCATGCCCGCCCTGCGGCGCAGTTAGTCAAAACCGTTAAGGCACTGGATTTCCCGGTGGAGATTGCCCATACGCGGCATCCGGAGCGCTTCGTCAATGCGGGCAGTTTAATGAAGCTCCTCGGCCTCGGCGTCAGCCGCGGGGATGAGATAATCCTGCGCCTGCCCGCCGGAAAAGCGGCGGAAATGGTCAATTTGCAGGCGTTGATTAATGCCGGGCTGGGGGAGAATATCGATTAAACGGACTTTTCCTTCTCCAGAGTGGCGTAAGCCTGGAACTTCCGGTACAAATTGAAGACAACTCTTGAGAAGGAATTTATATGATTGATTTACGCAGTGATACCGTCACCCGCCCGGGCCGCGCCATGCTGGAAGCGATGATGGCCGCCCCGGTCGGGGACGATGTTTATGGCGATGACCCGACGGTAAATGAACTTCAGCGCTACGCCGCAGAACTGGCGGGCAAAGAAGCGGCAATCTTCCTGCCGACCGGCACCCAGGCCAACCTCGTGGGCTTACTCAGCCACTGCCAGCGCGGCGAAGAGTATATCGTCGGCCAGGGCGCGCATAACTATCTCTACGAAGCCGGTGGCGCAGCGGTGCTCGGCAGCATCCAACCGCAACCGATCGACGCAGCTGCAGATGGCTCCCTGCCGCTGGATAAAGTCGCCGCCAAGATTAAGCCGGACGATATCCATTTCGCCCCCACTCGCCTGCTCACCCTTGAAAACACCCATAATGGCAAGGTGCTGCCGCGTGAATATCTTAAAGAAGCATGGGAATTCACCCGTGAACGCGGCCTGGGGCTGCACGTTGACGGCGCGCGTATTTTCAACGCCGTAGTGGATTACGGCTGCGAGCTGCGCGATATCACGCAGTACTGCGACTCATTCACTATCTGCCTGTCAAAAGGCCTCGGCGCGCCGATAGGTTCTCTGCTGGTGGGGAGCCAGGAGTACATTCACCGCGCTATTCGCTGGCGAAAAATGGTCGGCGGCGGGATGCGCCAGGCGGGGATTCTGGCGGCGGCGGGTCTGTATGCCTTGCAGAATAACGTCGAGCGTTTAAAAGAAGATCACGACAACGCCGCATGGATGGCGGAGCAACTGCGCGCTATCGGCGCTGACGTTATGCGTCATGATACCAATATGCTGTTTATCCGCGTCGGCGAAGAACATGCCGCGCTGGGTGAATATTTGCGCGGGCACGGTGTGTTGATCAACGCCTCACCGGCCGTGCGTCTGGTGACGCATATTGACGTGAATCGCCAGCAGCTTGCCGAGGTGGTGAACCACTGGCAGGCGTTTCTGAATCGTTAAAGCGAATTGTTAAGGTGAATCGTTAAGGAGTCCGGCGTGTCGCAACGAATTCTGGTGCTTGGCGCCAGCGGTTATATCGGTCAGCATTTGGTGAAAAGCCTCAGCGAGCAAGGTTTTCCGGTGCTGGCGGCGGCACGCCACATCGACAGGCTCAAAAAACAGAACCTCCCCAGCGTCGAGTGTCATCAGCTCGATTTAAACCAACCAGATGCGCTCCCCGCTCTGCTGGCGCAGGCCGATACCGTCTACTACCTGGTTCACGGAATGGGCGAAGGCGGCGACTTTATCCGTCATGAGCATCAGGTTGCGCTGAACGTGCGCGACGCCCTGCGCCAGGTCCCGGTCCGCGAAGTGATTTTCCTGAGTTCGCTTCAGGTTGCGGAACAAGAGCAATCCGACCATCTGCGCGCCCGCCAGGTCACCGCCGACCTGCTCCGCGAATCGAGCGTTCCGGTGACTGAAGTCAGGGCGGGCATTATCGTCGGAGCGGGCTCCGCCGCCTTCGAAGTGATGCGCGATATGGTTTACAACCTGCCGGTACTGACGCCGCCGCGCTGGGTGCGCTCGCGCACAACCCCGATTGCGCTGGAAAATTTGCTCTACTATCTGGTGCAGTTGCTTAATCATCCCGCCCACGAGCATCGCGTTTTTGAAGCCGCCGGGCCGGAGGTTTTAAGCTATCAGCAACAGTTCACCCGTTTTATGGCGGTTAGCGGCAAGCACCGTCTGCTGATCCCCATCCCCTTCCCGACCAGCTGGATTTCGGTGTGGTTTCTCAACGTCATTACTTCGGTGCCGCCCACCATCGCCAAAGCGCTGATCCAGGGTCTGAAACATGACCTGATCGCCGACGATCGCTCTCTGCGGGCGCTCATTCCCCAACCACTGATCGCTTTCGATGAGGCGGTGCGCCGCACACTCGAAGAAGAGGAGCAACTGGTGAACTCCAGCGACTGGGGCTACGATGCGCAGGCCTTCGCCCGCTGGCGGCCGGAGTACGGTTACTTCCCGAAACAGGCGGGCTGTACCGTTAACACGCCTGCCAGCCTGGACGCGCTGTGGAAGGTGGTCAACCAAATTGGCGGCAAAGAGGGCTACTTCTTCGGTAACGTCCTGTGGAAAACTCGCGGCGCGATGGATTTGCTGGTCGGCCATCGGCTGGCAAAAGGCCGCCCGGAAAAAGAATATTTGCAGACCGGCGACGCGGTGGACAGCTGGAAGGTGATTATCGTCGAGCCGGAAAAGCAGCTCACGTTGTTATTCGGCATGAAAGCCCCCGGCCTTGGTCGCCTGAGCTTTACCCTGCGCGATAAAGGCGATCATCGCGAGCTGGACGTTCGCGCCTGGTGGCATCCGCACGGTATGCCAGGCCTGTTCTACTGGCTGCTGATGATCCCGGCACATCTGTTTATTTTTCGCGGCATGGCGCGACGTATCGCCCGGCTAGCGGAGCAAATCACCAGCCAATAGAATATTTGTATAACATTCTTTCATGATTCTCATTGCATCGTCGTTAGAATCACGGAAAAATGCGCACGAAATTCTTTTGTGGAACAGTGGAACGATATGAAGGTACTGGTTACCGGTGCGACCAGCGGATTAGGCCGCAACGCAGTGGAATATCTGCGTAACAAGGGCATCAGCGTCAGAGCGACCGGGCGTAACGAAGCGATGGGCAAGCTTCTGTGCAAAATGGGCGCCGAGTTCGTTCCCGCGGACTTAACCGAGCTGGTCTCCTCGCAGGCCAAAGTGATGCTCGCCGGTATCGATACCCTGTGGCACTGTTCCAGCTTTACCTCGCCGTGGGGCACCCAGCAGGCCTTCGATTTAGCCAACGTTCGCGCCACCCGTCGCCTCGGTGAATGGGCGGTCGCCTGGGGTGTGCGCAACTTCGTACATATCTCTTCGCCATCGCTCTATTTTGATTATCACCATCATCGCGATATTCAGGAAGATTTTCGCCCAAACCGGTTCGCCAACGAGTTTGCCCGCAGTAAAGCGGCAAGCGAAGAGGTGATCAATTTGCTGGCCCAGGCTAACCCGAATACCCGTTTTACGATTTTGCGCCCGCAGAGCCTCTTTGGCCCGCATGATAAAGTATTTATCCCGCGCCTGGCGCAGATGATGCAGCACTACGGCAGCGTTCTGTTACCGCGCGGCGGCAGCGCGCTGGTGGATATGACCTATTATGAAAACGCAGTGCACGCGATGTGGCTCGCCAGCCAACCGCAGTGCGACCGTCTGCCTTCGGCTCGCGCCTACAACATCACTAACGGCGAACCGCAATCCCTGCACAGCATTGTGCAGAAGCTTATTGATGAGCTGGGGATTAAGTGCCGCATCCGCTCGGTCCCTTATCCGATGCTGGATATCATCGCCCGCAGCATGGAGCACTTTGGCAATAAGTCAGCTAAGGAACCCGCATTCACCCACTACGGCGTATCTAAGCTGAACTTTG
This sequence comes from Klebsiella sp. RHBSTW-00484, assembly GCF_013705725.1. Taxonomy (NCBI): domain Bacteria; kingdom Pseudomonadati; phylum Pseudomonadota; class Gammaproteobacteria; order Enterobacterales; family Enterobacteriaceae; genus Klebsiella; species Klebsiella sp. RHBSTW-00484. The sequence goes on from NZ_CP055481.1 coordinate 3,979,288, forward strand.
ATTTCACTCTCGACATCACCCGCGCCCAGCAGGAGCTAGGCTACCAGCCGGTGGTGACGATGGATGGAGGCATCATCCGTACCGCCGCATGGCTAAAAGACCACGGTAAACTGCACCTCTAACCCCGACCGTACTTTTCCAGCAGCGCTTCAGCAATCGCCAGCGTTTGGGCATCGGCAACGCCATCCCAGCGCGCTGGGCGGAAGTGCATCTGGAATGCCATAATCACTCGCTTCTGCTGCGCTGGGGTCATTTCCGGCGCCACCTGATAGCCGTAACGCGACAGCACATCCAGCAGCTCTGCCGTATCCACCGGTTCGTATGACGGGCGGCCTTGCAGATAAAACGCCACCCGCTGCGCATCCGGCCATGCGCCTATCCCCTGCTCCGCCAGCCTGTGCCACGGGAAAAGCGGCCCCGGATCGTCTTTACGCTGCGGAGCAATGTCTGCATGGGCAACAACGTTCTGCGGCGCAATGTGGTAGCGGGCGATAATATCTTTCGCCAGCGGGATCAGGGCGTCAATCTGCGCCGGATTAAACGGCGTGAAGCTTTTTACCCCCGCCGTTTTTTGCCAGCCGCGATTCTCCAGCTCAATACCAATCGAGGTATCGTTAATGCGTGTGCTGCCGCGCCAGAAGCTGACTCCCGCATGCCAGGCCAGATCTTCTTCCGGCACCAGCTGCCAGATCCGCGGCTTGCCGTTGTGCCGCGGCGGCTTCTCTGGGATCAGGTAGTGGGAACTCACCTGATTATCCGTCAGCGTCGCCAGCGAAACGTCAAAATCATCGGCGGTGTAGTGGATCACCAACACCTTGATGCGCGGATAAGCCGCCTGCGCCGGGTGGCGCGTATCCAGCTGATAGCCGTCGCGATCGACAATCCCTTTTTCCGTGGCGCAGCCCGCCAACAGCAGCGCGAGCAGGACGCCAGCCCGGCAAATTCTCATCGCCGGGTCTTCACCGCAGTACCGCTGACGCTCACCATCAGCATGCTGCTATCTTTGCCGACGGTTTCGTAATCAATATCGATACCGACTATCGCATCCGCACCCAGCGCTTTCGCCTGCTCGCTCATCTCTTCGAAAGCGATTTCCCGCGCCTTACGCAACTCTTTTTCATAGGCACCGGAACGACCGCCGACGATATCGCGAATGCTGGCGAAAAAATCGCGGAACACGTTGGCACCGAGAATCGCTTCCCCCGTGACGACGCCGCAGTACTCGATAATGGGCTGACCTTCCAGGGTCGGGGTGGTTGAGAATTGCATGATAAAACTCCTTCTTTAGCGTTCAATGCGTTAGCTCTAAGGGTCAAGCACAATCCCTATCTGATACACTATGCTTGAAAAGATATTCTAACGTAGTGAGCTTATAAGGAAATCATCATGCGCTACAAAGTTCTTGCATTAGTCCTCCCCTGCGCGCTGGCGCTCAGCGCCTGTACCACCGTCACGCCTGCCTACAAAGATAACGGCACCCGCAGCGGCCCTTGCGTCGAAGGCGGTCCGGATGACGTGGCGCAGAAGTTTTATGATTACCAGGTGCAGAATCGCAACAGCGATCTGACGGCGCTGCGTCCGTATCTGAGCGACGATCTGGCAAAATTGGTGAACGATGCTCGCCAGGATCCGTCAAACAATACCCTGCTGCAGTCTAACCTGTTCTCCAGCAGCACAACGCCTGCCGACAGCGCCGATGTCGCCAGCGCCTCCACGATCCCTAATCGCGATGCGCGTAATATTCCGCTGCGCGTTGAGCTAAAACAGGGTACCCAGAGCTGGAAAGATGAAGTACTGATGATTCAGGAAGGCCAGTGCTGGGCCGTGGATGACGTCCGTTACCTCGGCAATAACTCCCACGCGCCAGCCGGTAGCCTGCGTCAGAGCCTCGAAAAACGCTGAGTTGGGCGTTGAACTGACTCTGCCAGATTAATAACCCCGGTAAAATGTCGGTATTCCTTCCAGTAATACCGACATTTACTCCCCTCGCCTTCACGAAGCCATATTTTGTGCTACCTTTAAATGTAAACGTGGTTTACATTTAACTTTTAACGCATAAATATTGCATAACTATTCTGCCAAAGGTACTATTTGCGGCCTCAATTGCTATTTGTATCAGACTGCCCAGATGAGTATTAAACTAAACGGCATTAACTGCTTCTACGGCGCACACCAGGCGCTGTTCGACATCACGCTGGATTGCCCGCAGGGGGAAACGCTGGTGCTGCTCGGCCCTAGCGGTGCCGGTAAAAGCTCGCTGCTTCGCGTACTCAACCTGCTGGAGATGCCGCGTTCCGGTACCCTGCACATTGCCGGGAATCATTTCGACTTTACCAAAGCGCCTTCTGACAAAGCCATTCGTGAGCTGCGCCAGAACGTCGGTATGGTTTTCCAACAGTACAATCTGTGGCCGCATCTGACCGTGCAGCAAAACCTGATTGAAGCCCCCTGCCGTGTGCTCGGCTTAAGCAAGGATCAGGCTTTGGCCCGCGCCGAAAAGCTGCTCGAACGTCTGCGCCTGAAACCCTACAGCGATCGCTATCCGCTGCATCTTTCCGGCGGCCAGCAGCAGCGTGTCGCCATTGCCCGCGCGCTGATGATGGAACCGCAGATTCTGCTGTTTGATGAACCAACGGCGGCGCTCGATCCAGAAATCACTGCTCAGATCGTCAGCATTATTCGCGAACTGGCTGAAACCGGCATTACTCAGGTTATCGTCACCCACGAGGTGGAAGTGGCGCGTAAAACCGCGAGCCGCGTGGTGTATATGGAAAATGGCTATATCGTCGAACAAGGGGATGCTGGCTGCTTCACGCATCCGCAAACCGACGCGTTTAAAAACTATCTTTCACATTGATGTTTTCGGGGAAATGACGATGAAAAAAGTACTGATTGCCGCTCTTCTTGCGGGCATGAGCCTCTCCGCCACCGCAGCCCAGACCATTCGTTTCGCCACCGAGGCTTCCTATCCTCCGTTTGAAGCGATTGATGCTAATAACAAAATCGTCGGATTCGATGTCGATTTGGCCAACGCGCTGTGTAAAGAGATTGATGCCACCTGCACCTTTACCAACCAGGCTTTCGACAGCCTGATCCCAAGCCTCAAGTTCCGTCGTTTCGATGCGGTAATGGCCGGGATGGACATCACCCCTGAGCGTGAAAAACAGGTGCTGTTCACCACGCCATATTACGAGAACTCAGCGCTGTTCGTCGGTCAGCAGGGTAAATTCACCAGTATCGAGCAGCTTAAAGGCAAAAAAGTCGGCGTCCAGAACGGCACGACTCACCAGAAATTTATCACCGATAAGCACCCGGAAATCACCACCGTTCCTTACGACAGCTATCAGAATGCGAAGCTGGATCTGCAAAACGGCCGTATTGACGCCGTCTTCGGCGATACCGCTGTCGTCACCGAATGGCTGAAGAGCAATCCGAAGCTGGGAGCAGTGGGCGACAAAGTCACCGACAAAGACTACTTCGGCACTGGTCTCGGCATTGCGCTGCGCCAGGGCAATACCGAGCTGCAGCAGAAATTCAACGCTGCGCTGGAAAAAGTGAAGAGCGATGGGACTTACCAGTCTATCTATAACAAATGGTTCCAGAAGTAACGCTGAATGAACGAATTTTTTCCATTAGCAAGCGCCGCCGGGATGACCGTCGGCCTTGCCGTTTGCGCCCTGATCATCGGCCTGGTGCTGGCGATGCTGTTTGCCGTCCTCGAGTCGGTGAAGCTGCGTCCCGTCGCCTGGCTCGCAACCGGCATTGTCACCCTTTTGCGCGGACTACCGGAAATTCTGGTGGTTCTGTTTATCTATTTTGGCTCCTCGCAGCTGCTGCTCATTCTTTCTGACGGCTTTACGATCAATCTCGGCTTTGCGCAGATCCCTGTGCAGATGGAAATTGAAAACTTCGACGTCAGCCCGTTCCTCTGCGGGGCCATTGCCCTCTCTCTGCTCTACGCCGCCTATGCGTCGCAGACTCTGCGCGGGGCGCTTAAAGCAGTCCCTCAGGGACAGTGGGAATCCGGTCAGGCGCTGGGATTATCGAAAGCCGCCATTTTCTTTCGCCTGGTGATGCCGCAAATGTGGCGGCACGCGCTGCCGGGACTCGGTAACCAATGGCTGGTGCTGCTGAAGGATACCGCGCTGGTGAGCCTGATCAGCGTCAACGACCTGATGCTGCAAACCAAAAGTATCGCCACCCGTACCCAGGAGCCGTTTAACTGGTACATCATCGCGGCGGCAATCTATCTGGTCATCACCCTGTTAAGTCAGTATATCCTCAAACGTATTGACCAGCGTGCGACGCGCTTCGAAAGGAGTCCAGGCTGATGCTTGATTACTTACCCGAACTGTTGAAAGGGCTGCACACCAGCCTGACGCTGACTGCGGCATCCATCGCGGTGGCGCTGATTTTGTCGCTGATTTTTACTATCATCCTGACGCTCAAAACGCCGGTGTTGGTATGGATTGTTCGCGGCTACATCACGCTATTTACCGGCACGCCGCTGCTGGTGCAGATCTTCCTGATTTACTACGGCCCGGGCCAGTTCCCGTCGCTGCAGGAATATCCGGCAATCTGGCACCTGATTTCCGAGCCATGGCTCTGCGCGCTGATTGCCCTTTCGCTGAATAGCGCCGCTTATACCACGCAGCTGTTTTATGGTGCTATTCGCGCTATTCCTGACGGTCAGTGGCAATCCTGCGGCGCGCTGGGGATGAGCAAAAAGGATACCCTGGCAATTCTGCTGCCGTACGCTTTTAAGCGCGCGCTCTCCTCTTACTCCAACGAAGTGGTGCTGGTGTTCAAGAGTACCTCTCTGGCCTACACCATCACGCTGATGGAAGTGATGGGCCATAGCCAGCTGCTCTATGGACGCACCTATGACGTAATGGTGTTCGGCGCCGCCGGGATTGTCTATCTCATCGTCAACGGCCTGCTGACGCTGCTGATGCGCGTGGTTGAACATAAAGCATTGGCATTTGAGCGACGCAACTAACCGCTCCAGCGAAATGCATAATTAGCAAATCGATGACGGATAAGCCCAATGACTTATCCGTCTTTTTTTATTTATATTAAAATAAATATCCATGTTTATTGCATATAAATTCATTTAATGGCATTGTTAAACCCAGCCGCAAATACGGCATAACATCATAAGATTGATCGACGGGAGTTTGACGATGAAAAAGTTAGTTCTGGCTGCACTGCTTACCTCTTTCGCCTTTGGCGCCGCCGCCGCAGAAAAAATCAGCTTTGGCGTTTCAGCGACTTACCCACCGTTTGAATCGATGGACGCCAACAACCAGATCGCCGGTTTCGACATCGACCTGGCAAACGCGCTATGCAAACAGATGCAGGCCGAGTGTACCTTTACCAACCACGCTTTTGACAGCCTGATCCCGGCGCTCAAATTCAAGAAATATGATGCGGTGATTTCCGGTATGGACATCACGCCGGAGCGCAGCAAGCAGGTAGCGTTTACTGACCCGTACTATGCCAACTCCGCGCTGGTTATTTCGAAGAAAGATGCTTACCACTCTTTTGACGATCTGAAAGGCAAGCGTATCGGCATGGAAAATGGCACTACGCATCAGAAATACCTGCAGGATAAACATCCTGAAGTGAAAACCGTGGCCTACGATAGCTACCAGAATGCATTTATCGACCTGAAAAATGGCCGTATCGATGGCGTGTTTGGTGATACAGCCGTGGTCAACGAGTGGCTGAAAACCAACCCGCAGCTGGGCGTAGCAACGCCGAAAGTGACCGACCCACAATACTTCGGCACCGGCCTCGGCATTGCGGTACGCCCGGATAACAAAGCGCTGCTGGAAAAACTGAATGCCGCGCTGAAGGCGATTAAAGCCGACGGGACCTACCAGAAAATCAGCAACCAGTGGTTCCCGGAGTAATCCTTCCCGAATTGCGGCAGTGGACCCGTAGCCCGGGTAAGCGCAGCGCGACCCGGGAATAAGCCGCACCAAGCCTCAACCCCGGCGCATTCCCCGGGTTGCGGCGTAAACGCCTTACCCGGGCTACCGGTTAGCAGTCGGCGGTAAACCTCTATCCCGGTAGGCCAATCCGCAACCTTAAACCGGCAGGGTAAACTGGAAACAGGCCCCTGCCGGTGCTTCCAAAAGGCGTATATCGCCGCCGTGTAGCTGTAGCATCCTGCGCACAATCATCAACCCTAACCCTCCCCGCAATGCGCTTTGCGCGCCCGGCTCCAGTACCGAAGGCCGTTCAAACAACGTTGCCCGTAGCTCACCAGCCACTCCCGGCCCGCTATCCGCGACCTCAACGATAATCTCCGGCCCTGACCGACGCGCCGTCAGGCGAATCACGCCGCCTTCCGGGGTATGCCGCAGGGCGTTATCAAGTAGATTAGTCAGCACCCGCTCGATCATCGACAGGTCCGCGACAACCGGCGGCAAACCCTCCGACAGCTCCAGCTGAAAAGCAATTTTTCGCGTGGCGATCGTCAAATCGAACTTTTGCGCTACGTCCTGTACCAGCTCAGCCAGCGCAAACTTCTCCGGATGCGGCTTAATCCCCCCGTGCTCTAGGCGAGCCAGCTCAAACAGTTGCTGAGAAAGATGGCGAACTTTATTCCCCTGACGTAGCGCGATGTTCAGATACTGTTTGTTCTCCTCCATCGTGAGTCGATCGGCCTTAATGGTCAATGTTTCCAGATAGCCCAGCAACGAGGTGAGCGGCGTGCGCAGGTCGTGAGAGATATTGGCGACGAATTCGCGACGCTGGCGATCGCTATCGGCCAGGCGATCCCACTGTCCGGCAATCTGGCGGGCCAGTTCGATAAAGCGATTATGCAGCACGGCGACTTCATTGCCCGGATTCGCTTCCGGCGTTTGCGCCGCCAGCGCCTTAATTGCGCGAATGCTGTCTTTTTCATCCGTCGCCACCAACGCGGTAAGCTGGCGCACCGGGCGCGTTACCCAATACCAGGCAAGCCAGCCCGCCAGCAGGCCAAGGGCAGCCACCAGCAACAAGGTCCACAGCAGCAGGCTCCACAATGTTTTCTGCCAGGCGCTCGCCGCCAGTTCATTAAAGGTTTCTCCCTGCAAAATGATATACAGATAGCCGCGCAGCTGGCCGTCCTGCCTTAGCGGCGCGACGCTAAACACTTTTTGCTGGTCGATACTGCGCGGGTCGTCGCCATAAATCGGCCACGTGCCGCCGGAGAGAAAAGTTTGTACCGGGGCCAGACCAATACTCTGGCGCTTGATATGACCGGGCGGCGCAGCGTCGGCCAGCAGCTCGCCGTCGGGTGAAACCAGATACAGCTCGACGCTTGGGTTAAAGGTCATCAGCCGGTCGAAAAGTGGTTTCAGCATCTGGCGGTCAACCTGCCCCTGAGAGTCCAGAAGCGGTTCGCGGGCGGCAATTTGCTGCGCCAGTCCGGCAGAGAGGCGCTGCACCATCGCATTACCATATTGCGCGCTACTGTAAAGCTGGATCAGGCACACGGCGATGGCGCAGAGCAGCAGCAGCGAGGTGAAAACCAACGCCAGGCGCTGGCTGAGGCTGAAACGGTGGATCATGACAGCGCCTCTTTGCGCTCCACGGCGAACTTATAGCCTTTTCCCCAGACTGTCAGGATGATGTCAGGTTCAGCCGGGTCGTGCTCAATTTTGGTACGCAGGCGGTTGATATGGGTGTTGACAGTATGCTCATAGCCATCGTGCTGATAGCCCCATACCTGGTCAAGCAGCGCCAGACGGGAAAAGACCTCGCCCGGGTGGCGGGCAAAGTAGTACAGCAGGTCAAACTCTCGCGGCGTGAGGTCGATCGCCTCGCCGCGCAGCTTCACTTCGCGGGACAAGGGGTCGATACTCAGACCATGGCTGGCGATGCGCCCGGCATCCATCAACAGATTTTGGCCCATCGCCTCCTGGCGGCGAAACACCGCTTTCACTCTGGCGGTCAGTTCGAGAATTGAAAAGGGTTTAGCCAAGTAATCATCCGCACCCATTTCCAGCCCCTGCACGCGCTGGGTTTCGCTGGCGCGAGCGCTGATAATAATCACCGGCAGGTAACGAGCTTGCTGGCGAATGTGCCGACAGATTTCCAGACCATCAACGTTGGGCAGCATCAGGTCGAGAATCACCGCATCCCAGATCTCTTTCTCCAGCCGCTGTAGCGCCTGCGCCCCGTCCGCCTCGTGGACAATCTGATACCCCTCATCCTGCAGATTGAGGCGCAGCAGCACGGCGATATCGTCATCATCTTCAACCAACAGAATTTTTTTTGCCACCGCAGCGCTCCGCTATTCTTACGTTCTGATTAGCCAAGCTTACCCGATCTTCGCCTGCTGAAGAGTTCACATTTTGTTTAAACTTCGCGAACCAGCAGGGTCAGCACCTCATAGTGGGCGGTATGGGGGAACATATCGAACAGTTGGACGCGCTCAACTCGGTAGCCGGCCAGGCGGGCGATATCTTTCGCCATCGTCCGGGCGTTACAGCTGGAGTAGATGATAAAGCCGGGTGCCATGCGGCTTAAATAGTCACACTGACCCGTCCTGAATAGCGTTGACACGTTCCTGACTTAAATCCGGAGAACGTGATGATGACTGAGTTCAAACGCACCCAACGTGATTATCCTCTATCCTTTAAAATAGCCGTTGTTGAACAGGTTGAAAAAGGCGAGATGACCTATAAACAGGCTCAGCAGCGGTATGGCATTCAGGGGCGCTCCACCGTTCTTGTCTGGCTGCGTAAATATGGCCGGCTTGACTGGAGCCCCGGACTTCCTGACCTGGTGAAGAGGAAACTGCCTGTGGCTCAGACGACTGTCCCGCTTACACCCGAGCAAAGAATCAGGGAACTTGAAGAACAGCTTGAGCTGGCAAACCAGAAAGCTGAGTTTTTTGAGTCGGTTATCAATGTTCTGAAAAATGATTATGGGGTGAGCATCGTAAAAAAGCGGCCCGGCAAGTCCTCGCGCAAAGTCCGATCCCGAAAATAACCGTTACGCGTGCATGCCAGTTCCTGGGGCACAGCAGACAGGCATGGTACCAGGACAACACAAGGCGCAGAAAACGGCAGGAACATCATGCTCAGGTTCTGGAATTTGTTGCCCGCATCCGGTGTCGTCAGCCGAGAATCGGTACGCGTAAACTGCACTATCTGCTGAATACTCAGGCCGATAAAACGCTGAATATCGGGCGGGACCAGCTGTTTAACTTGCTGGATGAATACCGGCTCCTGGTGCCGGTGAAACGGGCATATCACAAAACCACCAACAGCCATCATCGCTTTCACTGGCATCCTAACCTGCTGAAACCCGGCCCTGAACAGGTTATCGCCCTTGAGCCGGAGCAGGTCTGGGTTGCCGATATTACTTACCTTCCGCTACGTAGCGGCACGGCCTATCTGAGTCTGGTCACCGATGCCTGCTCCAGAAAAATCGTGGGTTACCATGTCGGGGAAAACCTGCAGACAGAAAACGTGGTAAAAGCGTTCAGACAGGCGCTGAGGCGGAGAAAAACGACAGGTCCGCTGGTACATCATTCTGACAGAGGGCTGCAATACTGTTCAGCGCTCTATCAGTCAGTCCATGAAAGAAACGGGATAACCTGTTCAATGACCGATGGTTACGACTGCTACCAGAATGCACTGGCAGAGCGAATAAACGGTATCCTGAAAAATGAGTTTTTACTCTCGCGTCCAGCCGATCTGGCACAAGCCAGAATGATGGTAAAAGAGTCGGTGGGAATTTATAACCATGAGCGGCCACATCTGGCCCTGAAGTACAAAACGCCCGATGATGTTCATCAGGCGTTTTATCGACAGAAAACTGTCAACCTATATCAGGACTAGTCACACAGCTCGTTGCCGATACCACGACGCGGCGGATTCACCAGCACCAGGTCGGGAACTTCCCCTTCGCCAGTGGCGAACTGCGTGGAGTCAAGCGCCTGAAAATGCAGGTTATGCAAGCCAAGCTCCGCCGCCGACTGCTTCGCGCAGGCGATGGCCTCCGGAGCGATTTCAATCCCGGTCAGGCGCATCTGCGGCGTGGCGCAGTGCAGGCCAAAGCCGCCGACCCCGCAGAAGAGATCCCACATATGGTTGACCGGCAGTTCACGCACCCAGTCACGGGCGGTGGCGTACAGCTGGCTGGCAACCACCGGGTTAGTTTGAAAGAAACTTTGCGGACGGATCCACAGCGGCACGCCGTTGAAATTTTCCGCCAGCGCCTGTTGGTCAGTAAGAAAAATTTCCTGCTCCCCTTCCATAATCGCCATATGCACCGGCTGAACGTTGGCGGTAATCACTTTCAACTGCGGCAACTGAGCCTGTAGCTCCGGCAGCGCGGCGCGCAACTGGTCAAGCTTGGCCTCTGAGCGCAGGACAAAGCGCAGCATCATGCCGCCGTCCTGCTGGCTTTCGGTAAGCAGAAGATACTTCAGCTCGCCGCGTTTGCGGGCAACGTTATAGGGCGTGAGTCCGGCGCGGGCGATAAACGGTTTAAGCGCGGCAAACACTGGCGCAAAACTTTCGGGATATAGCGGGCAATCGGTGAGATCTTCCGGGGTACCATCGCGGTGCAGCATGCCAAGGAGCGGACGCTCAACGCTGCCGCTGACCACCATTTTGGCTTTATTGCGAAACCCGGCTTCCGGGCCACAAACCGGTGCGCACCAGTTAGCTACCGGAATCTCCGCCAACAGCCTATGCAGGTCGACCATTTTATCGGCGAGCTGTTGCGGTACCGGTAGTTCCAGCCACTGACAGGAGCGACAGCGGCCCGCGTCATAAAGTGCGCAGTGCATAAGAAGACCTTCAAAAAAACAGGGGCGGGGATTGTATCACCGTTACTGTAAACGGAAAAAGCGTCGACACGGGGCCGGGACAAACAGCAGCACCAGCACCAGCAAATCCGGCAGTTTTTGCATCATCAGCGAGCGGAAGATTTCGCGCTTCGATTCTCCGGCGATGCTAAATAGCTCTGGATAACCGTAACCCAGCGATGCGGCCCACAGATAGCCGATGACGATAACCTGAGTCAGCAGATACAGCCAGCGCGCCCAGTTACGCCCTTTTACCAGCGAAAACGCACACCAGATTTCAACGAACACCAGCACCAGACTTGAGAGAAAGACCAACGTCAACGGCCACGTCTGCACGCTGCGATGGATAAACTCCGCGATCCCTCTGACGCCAAGCTGATTGAGGATCATCAACAGATCCAGACCACGGATCAAAATAATGGCGAAAGCCGCCACCTGCACCAGTGCAGGAACGTTAAGACGAGCATGAGACGAGTGCGTTTTTGTAAACAATCCCAACGTAAAGTCTTCCATGAAAACGGCGCCACAAATGCGGCGCCGATGTTAACTCTATTGCAGATATTATACCCTAAATAATTCGAGTTGCTTAAAGGCGGCAAGGGAGGGAGTCCCCAGGAGCATAGATAACTATGTGACTGGGGTGAGCGAGCGTAGCCAACACATAAGCAACTTGAAGTATGACGGGTATAGGTGGTTCAGCCCCTTCTTGCACGCTGAATATCGCGCACCCGCTGCTTTTCTGCGCGCGCCATCAAATACCAGGCGATAAAACCGACAATTCCGACCACGCCGAGGATTAAGGTCGCCAGGGCGTTAATCTCCGGGTTCACGCCCATGCGCACGCTGGAGAAGACCAGCATCGGCAACGTCGTCGCGCCCGGCCCGGAAACAAAGCTGGCAATCACCAAATCGTCCAGAGACAAGGTAAACGCCAACAGCCAGCCGGAGACCACTGCCGGCATAATCATCGGCAGCGTAATGACGAAAAAGACCTTCAGCGGCGCAGCCCCCAGATCCATTGCCGCCTCTTCGATAGAGTGGTCCAGCTCGCGCAGACGCGACGAAATCACCACCGCCACATAAGCGGTACAAAAGGTGACGTGCGCCAGCCAGATGGTCAGCATTCCGCGATCCGACGGCCAGCCAATAGAGTGCCCCAGCGCCACAAACAGCAGCAGCAGCGACAAACCGGTTATCACATCAGGCATCACCAGCGGCGCGGTAATCATAAAGGCAAAACCGTTTGAACCGCGAAAGCGGCCAAAACGCACCATCACCACCGCAGCAATGGTGCCAAGGATCACCGCCGCCGTCGCGGCGCAGGCGGCAATGGTCAGGCTCAGTCCCACCGCGCTCATCATCGCATCGTCATGAAAAAGCTCGCGATACCAGCGCGTCGACCACCCGGCCCAGACCGTCACCAGCTTCGAGCTGTTGAACGAGTAAATCACCAGCATGAGCATCGGCGCGTACAGGAAGGTAAAGCCAAGCACCAGAATTAAAATTCGCCACGGCGAACGGACTACCGGCAAATCACTCATCCGTGTTCTCCTCCCTGTTTTTGCTGATGCTTGTGGAACCACATGATCGGTACGATCAGCAGCAACAGCATCACAATCGCTACCGCCGAGGCCACCGGCCAGTCACGGTTATTAAAGAACTCCTGCCACAGCACGCGGCCAATCATAATGCTGTCCGGGCCGCCCAACAGTTCCGGAATCACGAACTCCCCTACCGCCGGAATAAACACCAGCATCGACCCGGCGATAATGCCGCCTTTGGTCAGCGGAACAATGACCTGGAAGAAGGTTTTCAGCGGACGCGCCCCCAGATCCAGCGACGCCTCGACCAGTGAGTAATCAATGCGCGTCAGAGCGGTATAAATCGGCAGCACCATAAACGGCAGATAGGCGTATACAATGCCGATATAGACCGCAAGGTTGGTGTGCAGGATCTCCAGCGGCTGATCGATAACCCCCAGCCACAACAGGAAGTTATTCAGCACACCGTTGCTTTTCAGCAGTCCCATCCAGGCATAGACGCGGATCAGGAACGACGTCCACGACGGCAGGATAACCAGCAGCAGCAGGATATTGCGCGTCGATGGTTTACTGTGCGCTACCGCCCACGCCAGCGGATAACCCATCAGCAGACAGCAAAACGTCGAGATCCCCGCCACCTGAAGCGATTGCAGATAGGCTTCGAAATAGAGCGGATCGTCGGTGAGCTGCAGGAAATTGCCAAGATTCAGCGTCAGCGTCAGCTGGCCGTCAGCCCATTCCAGCAGATCGGTATACGGCGGGATCGCCCGCGCCATTTCCGCAAGGCTGATTTTAAACACAATCAGGAACGGCAGCAGAAACAGCAAAATCAGCCACACGTAAGGTAGCGCAATCACCAGTTTGCGCCCGTGAGCCATTTGCAGGCGCGCCAGCCACAGCGCAAAACCGCCCGGCTTTTTCGCGCCTGACGGAGGTTCTAATGTACTCATCGCCCTCTCCTTACACCGTCAGCACGACGCAGCTATCAGCATCCCAGCACAAACGAACCTCATCGCCCCACGTCGGCGCACCTTTGCGGTAGCGGTGTTCGTTTTGTAACTGGGCGCTGATCATCTGCCCGCTTTTTAGGCGTACATGGTAGATAGACAGGTCACCGAGATAGGCGATATAGATAACTTCGCCCACCGCAAAGTTGTAGCCATCCGCTGGCGGGTCTTCGCAGAGCATGATTTTTTCCGGGCGCAGAGCCACCCACACCGGGACGTTATCCACCACGGAGGCGTCAGGGTCTACTTTCAAGGGATGCGTCAGACCCGGCGAATCCAGCACCAGTCCATCTTCCTGACGCTCTTTCACTAGCCCTTCAAAGACGTTGACCGAACCGATAAACTCCGCGCTATAGCGGGTGGTTGGATGCTCGTAAATCTCCTCCGGCTCGCCAATTTGCACAAACTTGCCGCGGTTCATAATGGCGATGCGTCCCGCCATGGTCATCGCTTCTTCCTGATCGTGGGTCACCATCACGCAGGTGACGCCGACGCGCTCGAGAATATCGACCACTTCCAGCTGCATCCTGTCGCGCAGCTTTTTATCCAGCGCCCCCATCGGCTCATCGAGCAGCAGCAGCTTCGGTCTTTTCGCCAGGCTACGGGCCAGCGCCACGCGCTGGCGCTGGCCACCAGAGAGCTGATGCGGTTTGCGCTTCGCGAACTCCTGCATATGCACCAGCGCCAGCATCTCCTGCACCCGACTGGTGATTTCCGCTTTCGGTAATCTGTCCTGCTTGAGGCCAAAGGCGATATTCTGCTCGACCGTCATATGCGGAAATAGCGCGTAGGACTGAAACATCATGTTGATAGGCCGCTGATACGGCGGCACCCGCGCCAGGTCGACGCCATCGAGAACAATCTGCCCAGCTGTTGGCTGTTCAAAACCCGCCAGCATGCGCAGCAAGGTCGATTTACCGCAGCCGGATGCGCCCAGCAGGGCAAAGATTTCGCCTTTGTAAATGGTGAGATTGACATCGTCGACAGCGTGCTGCCCATCAAACGACTTGGTTAAATTACGAATTTCCAGTAGCGGGGTCAGCGCTTTGGGGGCTTTTGCCTGCGGGCGGGGGATTGCATCATTCACGGGGTGTTCTCCGGCAGAAATCAAAACTGGTGCAAACGCACTGTTATGGTGCGTATCGCCGGGCAGCGCTAACGCTTGCCCGGCCTACGGGTTTTGTAGGCCCGGTAGCATTAGCGCCACCGGACAACGGTATTAAAAGTCGTTATTTCCCGCTTTTCACTTTTGTCCATGCGCGAGTACGCACACGGTCGATTTTTGGATCTTGTACTTTCAGGGTGAACAGCTTGGCGAATACGTCAGCTGGTGGATAAATTGCCGGGTTATTACGAATATCTTCGCTAACCAGCGGCGTAGAGGCTTTGTTACCGTTAGCGTAATAAACGTGATCGCTAATATGCGCGATAACATCAGGACGCATCAGATAATTAAGGAACTGATAAGCCTCATCTTTATTTTTGGCATCCGCAGGCATGGCGAAGACATCAAAGAACGCCAGCGCCCCCTCCTTCGGAATAAAGTAGGAGACGTTTACGCCGTTCTTCGCTTCTTTCGCCCGATTAGCCGCCTGCCATACGTCACCCGCCCAGCCGATAGCAACGCAGATATCGCCGTTGGCAAGGTCATTGATGTACTGCGAGGAGTGGAAATAGCGGATGTTCGGACGCAGCTTAAGCAGCAGGTCGGTCGCCGGGCCAGTGTAATCATCGGCTTTACTGCTGTTCGGATCTTTGCCGAGATAGTTCAGCACGGTGGCGAAAATCTCTTCAGGAGCATCAAGGAATGAGACGCCGCAGCTTTTCAGTTTCTCCAGGTTTTCCGGCTTCATCACCAGATCCCAGCTGTCCAGCGGTACATCTTTGCCCAGCACGGCTTTGACTTTATCCACGTTGTAGCCAATACCGGTGGTCGCCCACAGGTACGGTATCGCGTATTTATTGTCCGGGTCGTGCTTCGCCACCAGCTTCAGCACTTCAGGATCGAGGTTTTTCCAGTTGGGGAGCTTGCTCTTATCCAGCGGCTGGAAAACCCCTGCCGCCAGCTGTCGTTCAAGGAAGCTTGCTGACGGCACCACCAGGTCAAAGCCGGTGCTGCCCGCCATGAGTTTGCCTTCCAGCACTTCGTTGGAATCAAAAACGTCATACACCACTTTAATACCGGTCTCTTTTTCAAAATTCGCTACCGTATCCGGCGCAATATAATCAGACCAGTTATAAACATGCAGGGTTTTTTGTTCAGCTGCGAGCGAACCGGCAGAAACGGCCATCAGCGCACCCGTAACCAGACCTGTTAACCATTTTTTACCAAAGGCGGTCATATCTCTTATTCCTTCTCAATGCCCGTTAACAAGCGGGCTGAATATACGCACTTGTTTGCATGCAATAATCATGCATATTTTTTCATTGCCTAAGAAAAGGAGAGAGGACCTCTCCCGGAATGGTTGCCCGCAACTGGAAGCATCGTCAGAATAACTGTAGCCAGAATAAGAGGCTATAGCCCAGGTAAAAAAACGGCTTTTATCAATTTTTTATGCAATAACGGTCTACGTGATAAGCCGAAAGCGGCAGTATGGCGGTGAAATATTCTTTAAAGAAAGGTTAATAGCAGAATAAAAGCGGGAAATACGCAGCCGCTATGGCAGTGGCTGCGCTATTTTTAGACAGGCTTAGTGAAGAAAATGGTACTGGATATTCTCAGCGACGGGCTCTTCTTCCTCAGGCTTATACAACACCTGATTGGCGCTGGCTTCGAGCATAACCATTGAAATCTGTTCTTCGCTCTGACGGAAAAACCACGCGAACTGATCAAAGGTAATACCGACACCGACGATCAGCGCCTGGCACACCACCAGTTTCGGCAGATTATCATCCTGAATATCGAGAAAAGCCTTCACGGTCAACGAACTGGCGTTAATCGCTGAAAGATCGGCAGAGAGCGGCAGCAGCGCAGAGGGCTTAACTTCTGCCAGTGCGGAAAAGAGTACCACGTTGTCCACCAGGTCGATTTTGGCATCAAAAATGCCTTCGAAATTCTGCATATGCGGCAGATGTAGCGCCTGGCAGGAATCACACTCAAAAAAGCTGATGCCCAATTCGTCGAGCCATTGACGTAACGTATCAAGACCCGGAACGACCAGTGAATCCATATGACCTGTGACCTCTTGCTGTGGAAAAATGCGACGCCATAGCTTACGCAAAAAAAGCGTCATGTACCATAACGCTGTCGTGAAAGGAAAGTGACTGCTCCCCGCCATAAACGGCGGGGCTTCCCACTTCTCAGGCTGCAACTGGCATAACGCCAGACTTATGCAAGCCTCGATGGGCTTTGACGACAAGTCCTGCCGCCATTAATTCTGTTATGCCCTTGCGCTG
This sequence comes from Klebsiella sp. RHBSTW-00484, assembly GCF_013705725.1. Lineage (NCBI taxonomy): Bacteria > Pseudomonadati > Pseudomonadota > Gammaproteobacteria > Enterobacterales > Enterobacteriaceae > Klebsiella > Klebsiella sp. RHBSTW-00484. The sequence continues at coordinate 3,996,051 of NZ_CP055481.1, forward strand.
GATGTTGATCGCCGCGTTGATATCGCGGTCATGGTCAGCATAACAGCCGGGGCAAGTCCATTCGCGTACTTTCAGCGGCATTTCCGCCATCTTATGGCCGCAACAATGGCACGTTTTCGAACTGGAGAACCACTGATCCAGTCTGACCAGGTGAACCCCTGCCGACTCCGCTTTGTAGGCGAGTTTTGCCACAAATCCGGACCAGGCCGCATCCCCGATATGACGGGCAAGGCGACGGTTTTTCATCATGTTTGCTGATTTCAGCGTTTCCACTATCACCGCTTGGTTTTCGTCGATAATTCGTCGGGAAAGTTTGTGCTGGAAGTCCGCGCGGGCATTGGCTACCCGCTCATGCTGCGCGGCAAGGCATAAGCGGGCCTTACGGCGGTTTGCGCTTCCCGGCATCTTACGGGATAGCGCCTTACTATCGCGGCGTAAACGGCGGTATGCGTTGACCAGATGTCGGGGGTTAGCCACCTTGCCACCGTCATTGCCAATCAAATAGTGCGATAGCCCCAAATCATAGCCCGCCACGGTGGTGATACAGGTCGGCTTTGCTGCCGCTTCCTGTCCATCATCTGCAAGTATTGAGGCGTAGTATTTGCCCGCCGCGTTGCGGGTGATTGTGATGCTGGAAACCTTGCCGACAATCTCACGGTGAACTTTCGCCCGGACAGGTTTCAATTTTGGCAACTGGATAGCGTCAGTGAGTACCTTTCCGTTGGGATGGTAGCTGGATTGCCTGCCGTGTTTGCTTTTGAAGGCGGGGAATTTAGCCCGCTTCTGAAAGAAATTAGCAAATGCCCTGTCCAGATTGATCACCGCTTGCTGTAGCGCCAGAGAGTCGTAACCTTTGAGCCAGCCATAACGGCGGGATTTTTTCGCCACGGCCAGCAACGGCTTTATATCGCGTGCTGGCCTGAGAGAAACGCCGTGACGCTGGTACATATGGCGGCTGATATGCAGGGCTTTATTATACGCGAACCGAACCGCGCCAAACTGCGCATTTAAGAATGCGGCCTGTTCGTCGGTCTGGTAAATGCGTACTTTAGTCGCTCGCTTCATCTCAGTACCGTCAGAAATGAAGTGGTTATTTATACAGTGCTTTTGTGGATTAATTTTGATGCAAAACAACATTAGCGCCCTTATATCCCCGCCCGCACTGGGCTAGGGTTTGCGGGGCATTTGCTAACCTCCCATTTTCAGACAAAACCCCGGTGTTGCCTGACGCTCAATCCAGTCAATCATTCGCCCGGCAATATCCGCCCCCGTTGTGGTTTCAACACCTTCCAGGCCCGGCGAAGCATTCACTTCCATCACCAGCGGGCCGCGCGTAGCACGCAAAATATCGACGCCCGCCACATCCAACCCCAGCGTTTGCGTGGCTTTAATCGCCATTTCTCGCTCCTGCTCGCTGATGGTCGCGACCGTCGCCACGCCACCGCGATGCAGATTTGAACGGAAGTCGCCCTCCTTCGCCCGCCGTTCAATCGCCGCCACCACTTCATTGCCCACCACCAGGCAGCGCACATCCCGACCTTTCGCCTCGGCGATATACTCCTGCACCAGAATATGGGCGTTCAGACCGCGAAACGCGTCAATCACGCTCTCCGCCGCCTGGCGGGTTTCGGCCAGCACCACGCCGATGCCCTGCGTACCTTCCACCAGTTTTACCACCAGCGGCGCGCCGCCCACCATCGCGATCAGGTCGCTGGTATCATCCGGCGAGTGCGCAATACCGGTAAGCGGCAGGTCAATCCCCTGACGCGCCAGCAGCTGTAGCGAGCGCAGCTTGTCACGGGCGCGCGTAATAGCGACAGACTCATTCAGCGGATAGCTGCCCAGCAGCTCAAACTGACGCAACGCGGCGGTGCCGTAATAGGTGATCGCTGAACCGATGCGAGGGATCACAGCATCGAAATGCGGTAGCTGGCGGCCTTTATAGTGAATCGATGAGGCCACCGGACTGACGTTCATATAGCAAGAAAGTGGATCGAGGATTTCGACCTGATGACCGCGTTTATGCGCGGCTTCACGCAGGCGTCGACATGAATAAAGCGTTCCATCCCGGGATAATATGGCAATTTTCACCCTGTACCTCTGCGAAAAGACCCGCTTTGGCGGGCCTTTGATAGCTAACAACGACTCAAATTTACGCTGACCTTGCAAAATCGCCTGGCGTCAGGCCGGGGCAGTTTACACGCAATCAGCGCGTAGCCCATCCCTGCTTATGCAGATATTCAAGAATAAACGGGCGACTCTCTTTAACAATAGTACGACGGATATGGTCGCTCCAGGTATCACGACGCGTGTTGCTCCCACGTGACAGATAATACTGCGCCAGCTGCTCGTCATATTCGCTAAGTAGCGCATCGTCTAGCGGCTGATAGCTATTTTCGTGCACCAGCATCGCCGACGGCATACGCGGTTTTACGTCCGGGTTATCCGCGGGCCAGCCAAGGCACAGGCCAAACAGCGGCAGTACGTGCTGCGGCAGCTTCAGCAGTTCGGTCACTGCATCAATATTGTTGCGCAAGCCGCCGATATAGACACCGCCCAATCCCAGAGACTCTGCCGCCACCAGCGCATTCTGCGCCATAATCGCGGTATCAACGCAACCCAGCAGCAACTGTTCCGCCAGTCCCAGTTGGGCATCGGGGCAAATTTGCTGATTGCGATTAAAATCGGCGCAGAACACCCAGAATTCGGCAGCCTGCGCCACGTGCTTCTGACCGCCGCTCATTGTCACCAGCTGTTGACGCAGCTGTGGATCGGTGACACGAATGATTGAGGTACATTGTAAAAAACTGGAGCTGGAAGCCCCCTGTGCACCGGCAATAATCGCAGCGCGCTGTTCATCACTGATAGGCGCGTCGGTAAAATGGCGAATAGAACGGTGGCTACGCAGCAGCTCAATGGTCGGCGTCATCTCGTTTTTCTCTGTCAGACAAGGAAGAAGGTGGGGTTTTGGTTTGCGTCAACTGCGGGGCAATCACTTTCGCCACCCGCCACATTAACGCCACGGCGGCCGGGAGCATCAGCAGGATCCCCGCGAAAATCATCAATAGCGCAGCCGTCGGGCTGGAAAACGGTGCGGGTAGACTGACGTACTGATTGAGCGAGAGCCAGGCCAGCGTCAACAACACCATGCCGAGAATCTCAACCACCAGCACGCTTTTTGGCAATGCAGCGGGCGATCGCATAACACTCCTCCGGTCCAAATAATTCGCACAACCCAGCGAAAACGGGTCACGCAACAGGGCCAGTATAGCGGTTTCATCGCCAGAGTATTTATCAAACATAGCCCTAAACCATCGAAGCAAAAGGCAGAACCTTCTTTCCCTCGTCGGCATAACGCGTCATGATACGCCCCATTCGCCATCAGGCTGAGATTTAAGGAGAGAAACGATGTTTACCGTAATTTTTGGTCGTCCAGGTTGTCCGTATTGCGTTCGCGCCAAAGAACTGGCTGAAAAGTTGACCAATGAGCGTGATGATTTCAACTATCGCTACATTGATATTCACGCCGAAGGCATCAGCAAAGCCGATCTGGAAAAAACCGTGGGCAAGCCGGTAGAAACCGTACCGCAGATTTTTGTCGATCAGAAACACATCGGCGGCTGCACGGATTTTGAAGCCTGGGCGAAAGAGAATCTGGGTCTGTTTGCCTGAGACGACTCAATCTTCTGATGAGTGCTTGCGTCTGGTATCAAGCCAGGCGCAAATAAACAGAAAGCATAACGCGCCAAGCGCGCACCAGAACACCGCGCTAAACAACCACGCCAGCTCCTGCCAGAAAGAACGCTGAGTCACAAAGAAAAGCCGCATTACCACCAGACAAATGGGGGCCGCCAGCATCGCACCGATAAGGGGACGAATAACCCGCTGTCCAGGTGAGAGGCAGCTTGCCGCAGCGCCGGGGAGTAAAAAAAACAGTAGCCCTAGCTCGGGATTACCGGTAGCCCGAAAGGCACCTTTCATATGTAACAGCAGCGATAAACAAACCACAATAAATAGAAAGAACCCACAGATAATACCGGCCCAAGCACGCTCAGATTTCACTACATCCTCCTGATTTTGCCTCTAACCAACTTCCACTTCGTCCAGTCAGATAAAGATTCTGGCAGTCCATTCCAATTAAAGATCCCGCCAGTGCAAAAACGATTGTTACTAGCCGAAGCCTCCAGGAAGGATTAAACTACCGACTATATTTTGCTGGTTATAACGGGATGCCAGAATAGCGTTCGTGACAGCGCGAACACTGGAGCAACCTTAGACCAAATAACCATTTCCTTCAACAACTTACTAGTAAATGAGAAGTTGGCTTTCGTGAATATAAACGTCGCAGATTTGTTAAACGGGAATTACATCCTGTTATTGTTCGTTGTTCTTGCATTAGGTCTTTGCCTCGGGAAACTGCGTCTCGGGTCAGTACAACTTGGTAATTCCATTGGCGTTTTAGTCGTTTCGTTATTATTAGGCCAGCAACATTTTAGTATTAACACTGATGCCCTAAATCTCGGCTTTATGCTGTTTATTTTTTGTGTCGGCGTGGAAGCGGGTCCCAACTTTTTTTCTATTTTTTTTCGCGATGGGAAAAATTACCTGATGCTGGCTCTGGTAATGGTCGGTAGCGCAATGCTGATCGCCATGGGTCTGGGTAAGCTGTTCGGCTGGGATATCGGCCTGACGGCCGGGATGCTCGCCGGGGCAATGACCTCAACCCCGGTGCTGGTCGGCGCTGGCGATACGCTACGCCACTTCGGCATGTCCAGCGAGCAGCTCGCCTCCTCACTCGATCACCTGAGTCTTGGCTACGCTCTGACCTACCTGGTTGGCCTGGTGAGCCTGATTGTTGGCGCTCGCTATATGCCCAAACTACAGCACCAGGATTTGCAAACCAGCGCCCAGCAAATCGCCCGTGAACGTGGCCTCGATAACGATTCCCGGCGCAAGGTCTATCTGCCGGTGATCCGCGCCTATCGCGTCGGCCCGGAGCTGGTGGCATGGGCCGACGGCAAAAACCTGCGCGAGCTGGGTATTTATCGCCAGACCGGCTGCTATATCGAGCGAATTCGCCGTAACGGCATTCTCGCCAACCCAGACGGTGACGCGGTGTTGCAGATGGGCGATGATATCGCGCTGGTAGGCTACCCGGATGCCCATGCCCGTCTCGACCCGAGCTTTCGTAACGGCAAAGAGGTCTTCGACCGCGACCTGCTGGACATGCGCATCGTCACCGAAGAGATCGTGGTCAAAAATCACAATGCCGTGGGCCGTCGTCTGGCGCAGCTGAAGCTGACCGATCACGGTTGCTTCTTAAACCGCGTGATCCGCAGCCAAATCGAAATGCCCATTGACGATAACGTGGTGCTTAATAAGGGCGATGTGTTACAGGTCAGCGGCGATGCGCGTCGCGTTAAAACTGTCGCGGACCGTATCGGCTTTATCTCTATTCACAGCCAGGTGACCGACCTGCTCGCCTTCTGCGCCTTCTTCATCGTTGGCCTGATGATCGGCATGATCACCTTCCAGTTCAGTTCGTTCAGCTTCGGCATCGGTAACGCCGCCGGTCTGTTGTTTGCCGGGATCATGCTCGGCTTCCTGCGAGCTAACCATCCGACGTTCGGCTATATCCCCCAGGGGGCGCTGAATATGGTGAAAGAGTTCGGATTGATGGTGTTTATGGCCGGTGTAGGGCTCAGTGCAGGAGCCGGTATTAATAACGGCCTTGGTGCGGTTGGTGGTCAAATGCTGGCTGCCGGGCTTATCGTCAGCCTGGTGCCGGTGGTTATCTGCTTCCTGTTCGGCGCGTACGTCCTGCGCATGAACCGCGCAATGCTATTCGGCGCGATGATGGGAGCCCGTACCTGTGCGCCAGCGATGGAAATTATCAGCGATACCGCGCGCAGCAACATTCCCGCTCTGGGATACGCCGGAACCTATGCCATCGCTAACGTGTTGTTAACCCTGGCAGGTACGCTGATTGTCATCATCTGGCCGGGGCTACAGTAATTTTTTTCAGAAAAAAAACGCATATTCGCAGAACTTTTTTTACTGGCATCAGTCATAAGTAGTGCCACTGCTTTTCTTTGATGTCCCCATTTTGTGGAGCCCATCAACCCCGCCGCTTAGGTTCAAGGTTGATGGGTTTTTTGTTTTCTGCGCCCCGCTCACTCCCCCGCCAGCCTTCCCACCATCAGCCGAATCGCTTCTCTTGATAGCGGCGCTCTGTCGGTCACGAAATGTAGCGTCATCCCCTCAATGAATGCATCCAGCCCGCGGGCTGTTGCCGGTTCAAACCACTGCTCGAGGGTTTGCTGGCTGCGTAGCATCCAGTTCTGCATCACTGCTTTTAAATTCGGCTGGCTGCTGCAAAAGGCGTAAAGCTGGTACATCAGTTCCATATTGCGCGCGGTGGTAACCTGGGCGCTAAAAATCAGCTCAGCAATGGCGTCACACGCCTCTTCACGGTTGCTTACGTTCGCGAAGAACTGCTGATACTGTACCGACATCTGGCCGGTAAATACGCTGAATGCTTCCTCGACCAGCGCCTCAATACCGCTGAAATAGTAAGTCAGCGAGCCCAGCGGAACACCGGCACAGCTGGCGATTTTGCGATGCGTGACCGCATGAATTCCATGTATAGCAATCGTGTCCAGCGTCGCCTGCAAAATGCGCTCCCGACGCTGTGGGTCGTTCGGTCGACGAGCCATAAGTTTCCCTCTTTTATTCAAATGGACGCATACTCTCACAGCACGCGCTTAAGATATCCCTCAGGCTGAATCGAGTCATTGAGGTCAATAAAAAAGCGGTCAGCAGCAAGCAACCTATATGTACAAATGTACACAACCTTGCTACTGTTGTCTCCATCTCTTCACTCACGGGCATTTACGGATGACAGCACAAACCTCCCGCAGAGCCCTCCAGCTACGGCTGTGGGCGCTCTTCATGTTCTTTTTTATTCCCGGATTACTCATGGCCTCATGGGCAACCCGCACGCCAGCGATTCGCGATTTGCTGACGCTATCCACGGCGGAAATGGGGATTGTATTATTTGGACTATCGATAGGTTCAATGAGCGGAATTCTCTGCTCCGCGTGGCTGGTCAATCGTTTCGGCACCCGTAAAGTCATTCGCGCCACCATGTCCTGCGCGGTGGTAGGGATGCTGGTGCTCAGCGTCGCACTGTGGTTTACATCAGCCGTTCTATTTGCTCTTGGGCTGGCCATCTTTGGTGCCAGCTTTGGCTCAGCCGAGGTGGCGATTAACGTTGAAGGCGCTGCCGTTGAACGTGAAATGAATAAAACCGTCCTGCCGATGATGCATGGCTTCTACAGCTTCGGCACGCTGATCGGTGCCGGGATTGGCATGGCGGTCACCGGTTTCGGCCTGCCCGCCGCGCCGCATATTCTGCTGGCGGCGCTGGTGGCTATCCTCCCTATTGCCATCGCCATTCGCGCCATCCCCGACGGTACCGGCAAAAATGCTGCAGAAGCCGCACGCCACGAAGGAAAAGGACTGCCGGTCTGGCGTGATACCCAACTGTTGCTCATTGGGTTAATCGTGCTGGCAATGGCCTTTGCCGAAGGTTCCGCCAACGACTGGTTACCGCTGCTAATGGTGGATGGTCATGGCTTCAGCCCAACCTCCGGCTCTTTGATTTACGCAGGCTTCACGCTCGGAATGACCATCGGTCGCTTTACCGGCGGTTGGTTTATCGACCGCTACAGCCGGGTAACCGTCGTTCGCGCCAGCGCGGTGATGGGCGCTCTGGGCATTGCGCTGATTATTTTTGTCGATAGCCCGTGGGTCGCCGGCATTTCCGTACTGTTATGGGGCCTCGGCGCTTCGCTGGGCTTCCCGCTGACTATTTCCGCCGCCAGCGATACCGGGCCCGATGCGCCGAAGCGTGTTAGCATCGTGGCAATCACCGGCTACCTCGCCTTTCTCGTCGGCCCGCCGCTGCTGGGCTTCCTCGGCGAGCATTTTGGCCTGCGCAGCGCGATGATGGTCGTTCTGGCGCTGGTCCTGGTGGCGGCACTGGTCGCCCGCGCGGTAGCAAAACCACAACCCGAACCTGTTATGGAGAACAGTTAATGAGCATCAAATTGATTGCGGTAGACATGGATGGCACTTTCTTAAGCGATGCCAAAACCTATAACCGCCAGCGCTTCCTTGCCCAATACCAGCGAATGCGTGAACAAGACATCCGCTTCGTCGTGGCCAGCGGCAACCAGTATTACCAGTTGATTTCGTTCTTCCCTGAGGTAGCCAATGAGATTGCTTTTGTCGCCGAAAACGGCGGCTGGGTGGTCAGCGCCGGGGACGACGTGTTTAACTGCCAAATACCAAAAGCGCATTTCAATACCGTCATAGATCATCTGCAAACGCTAACTGACATTGAAATTATCGCCTGCGGTAAACGCAGCGCTTACACCCTCAATCAATATAACGATGAACTGAAGGCGATCGCGGCAAAGTATTATCATCGCCTTGAACTGGTCGACGACTTTAATCAGATTGATGATGTGATTCTGAAATTCGGCCTCAACGTACCGGATCACTTAATCCCGCAGATGCAGCCGAAACTGCACGCCGCACTGGGTGATATGGTCACCGCGGTGGCTACGGGTTACGGCAGTATCGACCTGATTATTCCTGGGGTACACAAAGCCAACGGCCTGCGCATTTTGCAGGAGCGCTGGGGCATTGAAAACCATGAAGTCGTCGCGTTCGGCGACAGCGGCAACGATATTGAAATGCTGCAACACGCCGGATTCGGTTTTGCGATGGCAAACGCCGCCGCCCCGGTGAAAGCCGTTGCTAGATATGATGCGCCGCACAACAACGAGGAAGGCGTGCTGCATATTATTGATAAAGTGCTTAATCGCGAAGCGCCGTTCGCCTGAGGCGTAACCCGCTGCGGCGCTCAACGTCGCAGCGGGTGATTTTGAAAGTTAGTGAGGATCGTGGGAGCTTCCCACGCTCTTATCCTTCAGGAAGTAGACCGTCATTGCCAGCCACAGCACCCCGCTCAGCAGGTTTAACAAGCTGAAAATCCCGCTACCGCCAGATTCATAAGCATGCTTACTGACTTCAATGCCAACGGTAAAGATCAGCATTTGCAGCATCCCCATCGCCGCAGACACCGTCCCCTTACTCATCTCGCTGGCAAATAGCGTCAGGCGCACCAGCCCGGCGTTGGCCAGACCAATCCCGAACGCGTAAACGCTCAGCCCTGCGGTCATCCACAGATAGGCGTGGGTTGAAGCCACCGTCGCCACCGCGGAGATCAGCAGGCCAATCATAATCGGCCAGCCGCCGAGAATAATCAGCGAACGCACCGTCTTGCGCGAAGTCTGGCGCGCCAGCACCAGATTACCGGCAATCAACGCGCCAAAAATCGGTACCTGAAGCAGGCCATATTCATAGCTGGTCGCCTTCTCGCCGCTGATAATAATCACTGGCGATTGGGCAATCCAGGCCAGCAACGGCAGGCTGACAAAACCGGTCGCCAGCGCTCCGGCTACAAAACGCAGGTTTTTCAGCACCTCACGGTAATCGCGCCCCAACTCTTTTACCGACAGTTTCTCGCCCATCCGGGTGGCGGTTTCCGGCATCGCCCGCTGTAGGCCAACGAAAGCGATAGCCGCCAACACGGCGAACAGGACAAACATCATTTCCCACGGCAGAACGTGAACCCAGGCAGCCCCCACCAGCGGCCCGAGAAGCGGCGCAATCAGCGCAACGTTGGCCATCAGGGCAGTAATTTTGATACAGACCGCCTCTTCGAAAGACTCCTGAATCGCTGCGTAGCCCACTGCGCCGATAAAACAGAGGCTAATGCCCTGCAAAAAGCGCAGCAGCGTAAACTGCTCAATAGTTTGCGCCAGCAGCGTCGCCAGGCAGGTCACGATAAACCACACGACGCCGGTCAGCATCACCGGACGGCGGCCGATACGGTCCGACAGCGGCCCCAGCAGCCACTGTAAAAACATACCGCCGGCCAGATAAGCGGTCATCGAGGTCGGAACCCACTCATTGCCAACGCCGAACTCTTCCACCACCGAGAGCATTCCCGGTTGGATCATGTCGTTGCCGATATAAGTGGAAAATTCGTATAGCACCAGGCACAGCGGAAACAGCAAGGCCTGACGTCCGAGGCGCTTGCCCGAAAGCGAATAATTCTGCATGAAATCTCTTATTTAAATAAAACCGCGCAAAGTTTAATGAAAGTCGAGCCGGTGAGGTAGCGAATTGTGAGCGACAACGAAAAATAGCGCTACTCAGGTAACAACATCGCCATCAGCAAATGAAAAGCCAACTGTATATATTTCGTTTATGTTTCAATTAGATTACAGACTATATACTCTCCATTGCAGTCTGTTAACGAAGGCACAAATACGCATAAATTCGTAACAGACTGATAATTAAGACAATACTGCTTTACCTCATCGCTGCCCTTTTTTAAGGTAGGCGGCTTATTGCTGACGGACTAAAGAGCCTGGATGTATGCTGGAAAATATCAACTACGCGCTGTTTGCATTGCTCAATGCAACGCCTGATTCCCCGTGGTGGGCGATTGAAGTGGCGACTTTTATTGCCAAAGACCTGATTATTCTTGTGCCATTACTCGTATTAGCCCTATGGCTATGGGGGCCCAATCAGCGCCAGTTGGTATTTAAGGTCATGATGGCGTTAGCTATTAGCCTCACGCTTTCATGGATATTCGGCCTTCTCTTTCCACACGAACGTCCGTTTGCCGCTGGTGTCGGCTATAACTTCCTGCACCATTCGTCGAATAACTCTTTCCCGAGCAACCACGGTACCATCTGCTTTACCTTTGCGCTGGCCTTTATGTTCTGGCATCGATGGTGGTCTGGCGCATTGATCCTCGGTATCGCCTGCGCAATCGCCTGGTCCCGGGTTTATCTCGGCGTCCACTGGCCGATGGACATGCTGGGGGGACTGCTGACCGCCATGAGCGCCTGCCTTAGCGCCCAGCTATTGTGGCATAGCGGAGGACATAGCCTTTACCAGCATCTACAGCGACTGTACCGCCTGTTTTTTTCGTTGCCAATCCGCAAAGGCTGGGTGCGCGGATAATCTTATTCCTGATAAACCCATCGCGTAGTCACGGCGCTATTCCACCGCGTGACTAACCCTCTTTCGGCAGGTAAAATCGCCGCTGACGCCCTGTCGATGCAGGGCGCTTTGAGCTTAGAGGGAATATGGAAACTCGTCGTGACGAACGCATCAGCCAGCTTATTCAGGCACTCAAGCGCAGTGATAAACTCCATCTAAAAGAAGCAGCAACCCTGCTTGGTGTGTCAGAAATGACCATTCGTCGCGATCTCAATGGTCATAATGGTCCGGTGGTGCTGCTCGGCGGTTACATTGTGCTGGAGCCGCGTAGCGCCACGCACTATCTGTTAAGCGACCAAAAAACGCGCCTGGTCGATGAGAAGCGACGCGCCGCCCGCCACGCCGCCAAACTGTTAGAGCCTCATCAGATGGCCTTTTTCGACTGCGGAACGACCACGCCGTGGATCATCGACGCCATCGACAACGCCCTGCCCTTTACTGGCGTGTGCTATTCGCTCAATACCTTTCTTTCCCTTCAGGATAAGCCCCAGTGTCGGGCGATTTTATGCGGCGGCGAATTCCACGCCAGCAACGCGATTTTTAAACCTCTGAGCCTTCAGGATACGCTGAGCCATCTTTGCCCGGATATCGCGTTTTATTCAGCGGCCGGGATTGACTGCGAGCAGGGCGCGACCTGTTTTAATCTGGAAGAGCTGCCGGTCAAACACTGGGCGATGAAAAGCGCTCGCTACCACGTGCTGGTGGTCGATCACAGTAAATTCGGTAAAGTTCGGCCGGCGAGAATGGGCGATTTAGCGCAGTTTGATGTGATTGCCAGCGACGTTTGTCCGGATGACGACCTACAGGCGCTGGCGAAAGAAAAACAGATTTCACTACTCTACTAACCGCGCCCGCAGGGCGCGGCCTGCATCTTAAGAGAACCAGCTACCGAACCAGCCGTGCAGTTTCATCAGCACGAAATCAACCATCCGGCTAAAGAAACCACCTTCGTTTACCGCTTCCATCACCATCAGCGGTCGCTGCTCAATGGTCTTATCATTGAGTTTAAAGTCGATAGTGCCCACGACCTGGCCTTTGGTCAGCGGCGCGGTCAGCTGCGTTTCGTTCAGGGTGTAGCTGGCCTTCAGGTTTTTCAGCTGTCCTTTCGGCAGCGTAATGGAACCGGCCTCGCCCGCGCCTAACTTCGCTTCGCTGCTATCACCAAACCAGACGCGTTGGGTAATAAAGGTGGCATCCGGTTTAATCGGCGTTACGGTTTCATAGAAGCGGAAGCCCCAGGTCAGCAGTTTTTCTGACTCATTAAAACGGATGCGGTCAGTTTTGGTTCCAAGTACCACAGCAATCAGGCGCATATCATTGCCCTGAGTTGCGGAAGAAACCAGGTTATAACCCGCACCTGCGGTGGTTCCTGTTTTCACACCGTCGGCATTAAAGCTGGTGCTCCACAGCAGCCGATTGCGGTTTGGCTGACGAATTTTGTTAAAAGTGAACTCTTTTTCTTTATGAATGGCGTACTCTTCCGGCACGTCATGGATCATCGCTTTAGTCAGCAGCGCCATATCACGAGCGGTGCTGAACTGCCCCGGCGCATCCAGACCGTGCACGGTCATAAAGGTGGTATTAGTCAGGCCCATCTTCTGCGCATAACCGTTCATCAGGCTGACGAACGCATCCTGACTTCCCGCCACGTAGTCGGCAATCGCGATGCTGGCATCGTTGCCGGACTGAATGATTACGCCCTTATTCAGGTCTTCGACCGAGACCTGCATGCCCGGCTTAAGGAACATCACCGACGAACCGCGCAGCGCCGGGTTACCGGTTGCCCACGCATCACGCCCGATGGTCACCATGTCGGTGGACTTAATCTTGCCCGCCTTTAACGCCTGGCCGACGACGTAGCTGGTCATGATTTTGGTCAGGCTCGCCGGGTCGAGTTTTTCATCAGCATTGCCTTCGCTGAGCACTTTGCCACTGGCATAGTCCATCAGGATCCAGGCTCGCGCGTCAATCGACGGCGCATCGGGGAGTTGTTCCGCAGCCTGCACCGCAGGCGCAACGAGAAGTAAAAGCGCGCAGCCTGCCGCGAGGCCGCGAAGGGAAAAAGCATCATGCGTCATAAGAGCCACCCAAGTATCCTTTCCAAACAAAAATATGCCGCAACACTCTTTCGGCGCCGCAGCAGCCGGTGAGTAAAGCGTACAAATGACCTTAAAGAAACAGCGAGTTGGTAAAGTTTTTAAAGTTTACGCAATAACCTCACGCCCTGCCGCAAACAGAGCAATTTTTTTGATCGTGGTTGCCTATACCCAAAATAATTCGAGTTGCACAAAGGCGGCAACGCAGGGAGTCCCCAGGAGCTTACTCCAGTAAGTGACTGGGGTGAGCGAGGAAAGCCAACACATGTGCAACTTGAAGTATGACGGGGATATATATTAACTTTATTCCAACATGAATGCTCATCACGCTGCAATGGCGGCTAAATAAAAGGCAGGAGCGGATATCATTACGCTATGGGGCAGAAATAACTCGACCAATGTGAAGAAAGTGCGCTGGGTGCTGGAAGAGCTTGATCTCCCGTATCAGCAAATTCTGGCGGGACTGGAGTTCGGCCTGAACCATGACCCGGCGTATCTGGCCATGAACCCCAATGGCCTGGTGCCGCTGTTAAAAGATGAGTCCACCGACATCGTGCTTTGGGAATCGAATACTATTATTCGCTATCTGGCCGCGCAATATGGTCAGAATCGCCTGTGGGTAGAGTCGCCGGCATTGCGTGCCCAGGGTGACAAATGGATGGACTGGTCCAACGGTTCGCTCTCTCCTGCTCATCGGCCCATTCTGATGGGGCTGGTCAGAACACCGCCGGAAAAGCGCGATCCCGTCGCAATTGAAGCGGGCATTGCCGCCTGCGAGGTGCTGTTCGCCATTCTTGATGATGAACTGGCGCACCATCCGTGGCTCTCGGGAGATGCCTTCGGCCTGGGCGATATTGCCGTCGCGCCGTTCGTATACAACCTGTTGGAAAGCGTAAAAACCTGGCAACCGCGCCCGCACCTGCAGCGCTGGTATCAGCAGATTAACGAGCGTCAGGCCTGGCGCAATGTGGTAATGATCCCTGTCACCTGATTTAGCCTGCCGGACTCACCTTCAGCAGTTCGCCGTTGGACTCGTCGGTTAACACATACAGATAACCGTCGGGTCCAACGCGCACATCACGGATACGCTTCCCGCGATCGGCCAAAATGCGTTCCTCTTCAGTGGCTTTATCGCCATCCACCTTCAATACAATCAGCGACTGATCCTTCAGCGCACCGATAAACAACCGGTGTTGCCACTGCGGGAAGGTCGCTGCGTCGTAGAAAGCCATCCCGCTCACCGCCGGAGATTTTTCCCAAACAAACAGCGGAGCTTCGGTTCCAGCCACCGCCTTGCCTTTGGCTTCCGGTATCGGCAGACCACTATAATTGATGCCGTGCGTCGCCAGTGGCCAGCCGTAGTTTTTCCCCTTTTGCGGGATATTAATCTCATCACCACCGCGTGGACCGTGTTCATTCAACCACAGCGTATCGCTCCACGGATTCATCGCCATCCCCTGTGGATTACGAATACCGTAAGACCAGATTTCCGGCCTGACGCCCGGCTTACCGATAAAAGGGTTATCAGTGGGGACTTTGCCATCAGCCGTCAGACGGACCACTTTTCCCTGAAGTTTATCCAGATCCTGAGCTGTCGAACGCTGGTTATTTTCCCCAAGTCCGATAAACAGATGACCGTGGCCGTCGAACACCATCCGTCCGCCAAAATGGTTGCCGGTAGAGAGTTTTGGCTGCTGGCGGAAAACGACCTGGAAGTTTTCCAGGCGCTTGAGATCCTCGCTTAATCGGCCATAGCCGACGGCGGTCCCCGCTTTGCCATCATTGCCACCTTCGGCATAGCTCAGCCAGACGCGTCGCGACTGGGAAAAGTCCGGCGCTAATACGACGTCCAGCAGCCCCCCCTGACCGTTGGCCCATACCTGCGGAACGCCAGATAACGCCGAAGACAACCCTTTGTTAGGTTGCCAGAGCTTAAGCTCGCCGCCGCGCAGGGTTATTAGTATACCTTTATCATCAGGCAGAAAGGCCAGCGCCCACGGGTGTTCAAGCTGATTCTGCAACACCTCTACGCGCTCCTGGGCGGCAAAGGTTGCGGCGGGTAACAACAACGCGGTAAGGGCTATCAGGGTGACGGTCTGGCGCATGGCACTCTCCTTTTGTCAGCAATGGGATAAGGGTAGCCAGCGTGGGGAGGCGGGAAGGGATTTTTACATAACATTAATCAGGGGGAGCAGGCTCCCCCTTATCTCAGGCAGGGTGAACAGGCGCTGAATCATTCAATTTATGAATATTTAGCGTCAATACTGCCAGGCAGCGTTCCAGCTTCTCTACGTTAACCGCAATGTAGGATGGGCAATCATGATGCCCGGTCATCAGGCATACCGCCGCAGAGGCGATGGCTTCACCCGCAAGTCGCAGGGCTTCCTTCTCCTCCGGCGCGATGGCGTGCTGCAAGCGCGGAGCGCGTTCACGCATTTCATGACACAGTTCAAACAGGTTATCACGCAGATGGTCATTTTCGCTGACCGACATATAGCCTTTCGCTTTTCGCAACTGTAAATAAGCATCAAGATCAATATTGGCATTAATCAGCTTATTCATAAGGTTACGATATAGTTTGTCAACAGTCATCATAGCTCCTCCTCTGTCGTCCTTTACCATAATTATAATATGGTCATTTTTCGTACAAAACGATGAGGAAGATCAATAAATACCAGCCTATTAACATCATTTACAATGTTACAACGATAGGTAAAATCCTTCCCTGCGTTCAGACAGTCCCCAAAGCAAAAAACAATAAAAATGTTATACGCTCCCATAAGAATACAATTTTCAACCTGGCGATGAACAATCATTTATTGCAGCAATGATCACAAAACGGCGTCATGCTTATTGCCTGAAAAGTCTGCCGGGTGTCATATCATGCCAATAAATGTATTACGTATAACATTCAAAAACAACAGCAAGCAGCTCGATCCTGTTTGCAACCTTTATCTCTATCGCTTGAAGGAACTGAAATGATTACGCCCGGCAAAAGAAACTATATCTTGTTGAGTCTTTTCGATTTCCTCTATCTGTTCGCCTGGTCATCGACCATGGCGTTTTTTGTTATCTGGACCACTCAACACCTCGGGATTAGTGCGACCAAAACCGGCCTGCTCTATTCGGTCAACGCCTTTATCGCCTTGCTGATGCAGCCCTTCTTCGGTTTTATTTCCGACAAGTTTGGCCTGAAAAAGCGGCTGATCTGGATCCTGGTCGCAATGCTGCTGCCGGTTGGCCCGTTCTTTATCTATTTATATGCGCCGCTACTGGTACACAGCTTCTGGCTAGGGGCACTGCTTGGCGGGGTATACCTGGGGATTATTTTCAACTCCGGCTGCGGGGTGATTGATTCGTATATCGATAAAATCTCGCGCCGCTATCAGTTCGAATATGGTCGCGTGCGGATGTGGGGATCGTTAGGCTGGGCGGCTGCAGCGTGGATCGTCGGCAAATATATCGACAGCAATCCGAACCTTGCTTTCTGGCTGGCCAGCTTCGCCATCGTTATCGCGGCAATCTGTTTTATGCTGACTAAGGTCGAATTGACCGAAGCGGAAATGCAAAAAACCAGCGCGCTGAAAGTTTCGCATGCCCTGGAACTGGCCAAGAACGGTCAGTTCTGGATGCTGCTGGTGTTTACCCTTTTCGTTACGCAAATCTACGACACCTATGACCAGCAGTTCGCTCAATACTTTTCTCTGCAGTTCCCGACGCCGGAAGAAGGCAACCGTTGGTACGGGATTCTGGCTTCCATTCAGGTGTGCGGCGAAACGCTGTTTTTATGCCTGATGCCGTGGTTTGTTAACCGCACCGGCGCGAAGTGGGCGTTGATCATTGCCGGGCTGATTATGTCAGTGCGTATCGTCGGCTCTGCTATCCCGCTTGGTCCGGTGTGGATCGGCGCGGTCAAAATGATGCATGCGCTGGAAAAACCGCTGATTCTGGTTTCGGTGTTTAAATTTATCGCCGCCAACTTCGACAACAAACTGTCATCGACGGTTTACCTGTTGGTGCTGTTTGTCGCCTCTATCGCCACCGCGATTTACTCACCATTGGCGGGATATTTGTACGACACCATTGGCTTTGCGCACACGTATTACATTCTGGGCGGCATCGCCGGGCTGTTTACACTGATCTCGATATTTACCCTTCGCGATAACCGGGAGCCGACCTCCCCCGGAACAGCGCCAGGTACAGGGGTGACGCAAGCGCAGTAATTTTCACGCCCGGGATATTCTCCCGGGCTTTTTCATCATTAAGCATGTCGTTGCTATACTCTTTTCCCCAAAGATCTGTAAAATCCCTGCCCTGACCATTCCAATAATTGAACACTTTTTAAGCTATGAGCAATGTCACCCATCAGCCGAAAATCGGCTTTGTCTCTCTGGGCTGCCCGAAAAATCTCGTGGACTCAGAACGTATCCTGACCGAACTGCGCACCGAAGGGTATGACGTGGTTCCAACCTACGATAACGCCGATATGGTTATCGTAAACACCTGCGGCTTTATTGATAGCGCCGTGCAGGAGTCGCTGGAAGCGATTGGCGAAGCGCTGAAAGAAAATGGCAAAGTGATTGTCACCGGTTGCCTGGGCGCGAAAGAAGATCAGATCCGTGAAGTCCATCCGAAGGTGCTGGAAATTACCGGCCCGCACAGCTACGAGCAGGTGCTGGAACACGTCCACCACTACGCGCCGAAGCCAAAACATAACCCGTTCCTGAGCCTTGTGCCGGAACAGGGCGTTAAGCTGACGCCGCGTCATTACGCCTACTTAAAAATTTCTGAAGGCTGCAACCATCGCTGCACCTTCTGCATTATCCCGTCAATGCGCGGCGACCTGGTCAGCCGTCCGATTGGTGAAGTGCTGGCGGAAGCCAAACGCCTGGCCGATGCCGGGGTCAAAGAGCTGCTGGTGATTTCTCAGGACACTTCCGCCTACGGCGTCGATGTGAAGCACCGCAGCGGTTTCCACAACGGTATGCCGGTAAAAACCAGCATGGTAAGCCTGTGCGAAGAGCTGGCTAAACTCGGTATCTGGGTGCGCCTGCACTACGTCTACCCGTACCCACATGTTGATGATGTCATCCCGCTGATGGCGGAAGGCAAAATTCTGCCGTATCTGGATATTCCGCTGCAGCACGCCAGCCCGCGTATTCTCAAAATGATGAAACGCCCTGGCTCCGCTGACCGTCAGTTGGCGCGTATCAAACAGTGGCGCGAAGTCTGCCCTGAGCTGACCCTGCGCTCGACCTTTATCGTCGGCTTCCCGGGCGAAACGGAAGAAGATTTCCAGATGCTGCTCGATTTCCTGAAAGAGGCCCGTCTCGACCGCGTTGGCTGCTTCAAGTACAGCCCGGTGGAAGGTGCGACCGCTAACGAACTGGCGGACCAGGTGCCAAAAGAGGTTAAAGAAGAGCGCTGGAACCGCTTTATGCAACTTCAACAGCAGATCTCCGCCGAGCGCCTGCAAGAGAAAGTGGGCCGCGAAATTATGGTCCTGATCGATGAAGTTGATGAAGAAGGCGCGATTGGCCGCAGCATGGCGGATGCACCGGAAATCGACGGCGCGGTCTACCTGAATGGCGAAAGCAAAGTTAAACCGGGTGACGTTGTGCGGGTGAAAGTCGAACACGCCGATGAATACGACCTGTGGGGTAGCCGGGTTTAATTCCTTCCTCTAAACGTGTCCCGGATTGCGGCGCCAACGCGCCTTATCCGGGCTACAAAATCCTCGAACGCCTACCCCTTTATCTTCGGATCCAGCGCATCGCGCAGGCCGTCCCCTAGCAGATTAAACGCCAGCACCGTCAGAAAAATGGCAATCGCCGGGAACAGCGCCACGTGCGGAGCCATCACCATATCCGCTCGCGCCTCGTTCAGCATCGCGCCCCACTCAGGGGTCGGCGGCTGCGCACCCAGACCGAGGAACGACAGGCTGGCGGCGGAGATAATGGATACCCCGATGCGCATGGTGAAATAGACCACAATCGACGATACCGTGCCGGGCAAGATATGGCTAAACAGGATATTAGCGTCGCTGGCGCCGATACTGCGCGCCGACTCGATAAAGGTCTGCTGCTTGAGCACCAGCGTATTGCCGCGCACCAGACGGGCAAATGCCGGGATTGAAAAGATCGCCACCGCGATAATCACATTCGACATCCCGCTGCCCATGACCGCTACCACGGCAATCGCCAGCAGAATACCGGGGAACGCAAACAGCACGTCGCAGATGCGCATAATGATGCGATCCCACCAGCCTTCGTAATATCCCGCCAGCAGCCCGAGCACGGTGCCAATAACCGCGCCGATTAATACCGCGAACACCCCGGCAGCCAACGAGATCTGCGCCCCCACCAGCACCCGGCTAAAGATATCCCGCCCTAATGAATCGACACCGAACCAGTGCATCATTGACGGGCCGTCGTTAAGCCGATCGTAGTCAAAGTAGTTTTCCGCGTCGAACGGCGCAATCCACGGCGCAACGACCGCAACCGCAATCAGCAGCAGCACAAATATCCCCGCTCCCATCGCCACCGGCTGGCGACGAAAACGTCGCCAGAACTCATGCCACGGCGTGCGTATCTGCCCGGGTTTAATCCCCGGCATCGCGTTGATAACCGCTTGTCTTCTCCAGTTGAGCAATCGCACCTTACTTGTACCTGATAGCTGGGTTAATGGCGGCATAGAGTACGTCCACCACTAAATT
This sequence comes from Klebsiella sp. RHBSTW-00484, assembly GCF_013705725.1. Lineage (NCBI taxonomy): Bacteria > Pseudomonadati > Pseudomonadota > Gammaproteobacteria > Enterobacterales > Enterobacteriaceae > Klebsiella > Klebsiella sp. RHBSTW-00484. Next base: position 4,016,010 of record NZ_CP055481.1, read on the forward strand.
GATAAGAATAAACTCCAGCGAAAACAGCAGCACTTCCGCCTGAATCACCGGATAGTCGCGCATCTCGACGGAGTCCACCAGCAGACGCCCAAGCCCAGGCCAGTTAAAGACTTTCTCCACCACGATAGACCCACCGAGCAGAAAGCCAAACTGTAACCCCATCATGGTGACCACCGGGATCATCGCATTGCGCAGGCCGTGCTTAAGCACCACCAGCGTCTCGCTAACCCCTTTCGCCCGGGCAGTGCGCATGTAGTCTTCATGCAGAACATCGACGAACGAGGCGCGGGTAAAGCGCGCCATCACCGCCGCCACCGCCGCTCCGAGCGTCAACGAAGGCAGAATATAGTGCCGCCAGCTGTCGGCGCCCACCGTCGGCAGCCAGCCCAGCTCAACGGAAAACACCTGCATCAGCAACATGCCAAGCGCGAACGCCGGGAACGAGATCCCGGTCACCGCCAGCGCCATGCCTAAACGATCCGGCCAGCGATTGCGCCAGACTGCCGCCACAATTCCCGCCGCCATACCAAACACCACCGCCCAACTCATGCTGGCGAGCGTTAGCCAGAACGTCGGCATAAACCGGCTGGCGATTTCGCTGCTTACCGGACGGCGCGAAGCCATCGAGGTGCCGAAATCTCCCTGCAAAATATTGGTGATATAGTGCCAGAACTGCACGTATAGCGGCTGATCGAGCCCCAGTTGCTGGCGGACCATTCCAACCACCTGCGCATCGGCTTCCGGCCCGGCAATTAGCCGCGCCGGATCGCCGGGCAGCATATGCACGAACAGAAACACCAACACCGCCACAATCAGCAGCGTAGGGATCAGCCCCAGCAGGCGTTTAATCACATAATTGAGCATGCTTCTCCTTGCGTGAAGTCCCCGCGGCCTGCGCCCGGGGAACCGCAGCTATCTACTTTAGATCCGCCTGTTCAAAGCTAAACCCGGTATCCGGTTGGATATAAAAACCAGTCAGGTTTTTACTGTGCGCTGAGACCAGTTTTTCCACCACCAACGGCACCCACGGAGACTCTTTCCAGATAGTATCCTGCGCGTCTTTATACAGCCGCGTTTTCTCCTTCACGTCGGTCGTTTTCAACGCCTCGTTGAGGTCTTTATCGACCTGAGGATTGCTGTAGAAAGCCGTGTTGAACAGGGTCGGCGGCCAATTTTGCGAAGCGAACAGCGGCGACAGCGCCCAGTCGGCTTCACCCGTCGAGGCCGTCCAGCCGGTATAGAACATCCGCACGCCGCTCTCTTTCTGCCCTTTACCTTCCACTTCCGCTGCGCGCTGGCCCGCATCCATCGCCGTCAACTGCGCCTTGATGCCCACCTGCGCCAGCTGCTGCTGGGTAAATTGCAGCACTTTCTGCGCCGTGCTGTGATTATGCGACGACCACAGCGTGGTGTTGAAACCGTTAGGATATCCCGCTTCTTTCAGCAGCTCACGCGCTTTAGCCGGGTCATACGGCCACGCGGTGTAGCTTTCAGCATAGGCAATAGAGGGCGGCACCACGCCAGTCGCGGGGGTGGCATAGCCCGCAAAGGCCACTTTCACCAGCGCCTGGCGGTTGATGGCGTAGTTAATCGCCTCGCGCACTTTAGGATTATCAAACGGTTTTTGCGTCACGTTCATGCTGATATAGCGCTGCATAATTGACGGGCTGGCCACCAGCTCCAGCTTGCTGTTTTTCTCCAGCAGCGGCGCCTGCTCGTAAGGGATCGGGAAAGCAAATTGCGCTTCACCGGTCTGCAACATTGCCGCACGGGTATTGTTATCCACCACCGGACGCCAGGTAATGGAATCCAGCTTCGGCAACCCCTGCTGCCAGTAACCGGCGAACTTCGTCACTTTAACAAAATCGGTCTGGTTCCAGGTATCAAGCTGATAAGGCCCGGTACCCACCGGATGAAAACCAATCTCTTTACCGTATTTCTTCAGCGCTGCCGGGGAAATCATCGCCGTCGCCGGGTGGGCCAGGATATTAATAAACGCCGAGAAGGGCTGCGTGAGGGTGATTTTCACCGTTGTCGGATCTACCGCTTCGGTGCTGGCGATATTTTTATACAGGTTATAGCGCTTGAGATGATTTTCCGGATTGCTGGCACGATCGAGGTTAGCCTTCACCGCTTCGGCATTAAACTCGGTACCGTCCTGGAACTTCACGCCCGGATGCAGCTTAACGGTATACACCAGCCCGTCCGGGGAAACGGTATAGCTCTCCGCCAGCACATTCTGCAATTTCATCTCTTTATCAAGGCCAAATAGCCCTTGATAGAAGGACTTAGCCACCGCCTGCGACAGCGTGTCGTTAGCATCGTATGGGTCGAGGGTCGTGAAGTTAGAACCGACCGCTACCACTATATCTTTTGCGGCAAAGGCCGGAGTTGTCGCCAGCGCCGAAGCGACGCCCAGCGCCAACAGCCATTTGCCTGAAACGCGTTGAGTCATGTTGTTCTCCTGAAATGCTGCGTTATTGGTGTCGTTGTTATCGTGCCAGTACGTCAGCGGCGGGTTCTCTGGCGACAAAATGTCCCGGGCCTACCTGTTGTAACGGCGTACTGATCCCCTCTTCTCCCCGCTTGTAGATATTGCCCGGCAGCTCGTCAGAGAGCAGCACGCGCTGCGGGTGACGATGTGCCGGGTCGGCAACCGGTACGGCAGCCATCAATTTACGGGTATAGGGGTGCTGCGGGTTTTCGAACACGGCGCGCCGCGGGCCAATCTCGACAATCCGCCCGCGATACATCACCGCCACGCGGTGGCTGATGCGCTCAACCACCGCCATGTCGTGGGAAATAAACAGAAACGCGATGCCCATTTCGCGCTGTAAATCGAGCATCAGGTTGATGATTTGCGCGCGAATCGACACGTCCAGCGCCGATACCGATTCGTCGGCGATAACCACCTTTGGATTGAGCGCCAGCGCGCGGGCAATACAGATGCGCTGCCGCTGGCCGCCAGAAAACTCGTGTGGATAGCGCCATGCGTGCTCCGGCTCCAGCCCGACGCGCTCCAGCAGCCAGGCCACTCGCTCACGCGCGGCATCACCTTCCAGCAGCCGATGCACGCGCAGCGGCTCCATAATCGAATACCCCACCGTTTGCCGTGGGTCGAGAGAAGCGTAAGGATCCTGGAAGATAAACTGAATATCACGGCGCAGCGCCTGAAGCTTGCTGCCTGCCAGAGTATCAATACGCTGACCGTTAAACGTAATACTCCCACCCTGGGTTTCCACTAGCCGCAGCAGCGCCCGGCCGGTGGTTGATTTACCACAACCGGACTCGCCCACCAGGCTTAAGGTTTCACCAGGCCATAAATCAAAGCTGACTTTTTCCACCGCATGTACCTCGCGGGTAACGCGGTTGAGAATGCCGCTGCGTAGCGGAAAGCGCGCCACCAGATCGCGGACTTTAAGAATGGGTTCTCCAGCAACAACGGTATTCTGACCCTCTTCCGGCGCGCTTTGGTTGAAGAGTGGGAAGCGACGCGGCAAATCGCTGCCGCTCATCGCGCCCAATCGCGGTACCGCTGCCAGCAGCGCCTGGGTATAGGGGTGTTTTGGCGCACGGAAAATCTCTTCGACGCTGCCCGTTTCCACCGCTTCACCGCGATACATCACCAGCACCCGATCGGCAATATCGGCGACCACGCCCATATCGTGGGTAATAAAGATAACGCCCATCGCCATCTCTTTTTGCAGGACGGCAATCAGCTGTAAAATCTGCGCCTGGATAGTCACATCCAGCGCGGTCGTGGGTTCGTCGGCAATCAGCACCGCCGGACGGCACGACAGCGCCATGGCGATCATCACGCGCTGACGCATCCCACCGGAAAGCTGATGCGGATAACGCGACAGCATCGCTTCAGCTTCCGGGATCCGCACCTGATCGAGCATCTTTTTGGCCTCACGCAGCGCCTCATCATGCTTTAACCCCTGATGCAATCGTATTGATTCAGCGATCTGCTCACCGATGGTGAACACCGGGTTCAGCGAGGTCATCGGCTCCTGAAAGATCATCGCCATATCCGCACCGCGCACGCTGCGCATCTCGGATGCGGATTGTTCACTGAGCGAAATGACCTGTCGGTTACGACGACGTAGCAGCAGCTGATCGCTGCGCACTTCGCTGGTCGCCGAATCAAGCAGACGCATCAGCGCCAGCGACGTTACCGATTTACCCGATCCAGACTCACCGACAATCGCCAGCGTCTCGCCGCGCCGTAGGGTGAACGAGAGGTGACGAACGGCAGAAAAAGCCTGCTGCTGCTGAGTAAACGAAACGTTCAGATCGCGTACCAGCAGAACATCATTAGCATCGATTTCCAGACTATGCGGCAACGCCCTTTCCTCTTATTCGCGATAAATTCCAATCGTGGGCGTATCGCCCGCGTAACACCAGGCACGGTACATACCTTCGCTATTAAATGGCAATACTACGTTGCCTTCTCTGTCGACCGCAATCAGGCCGCCGCTGCCGCCCAGCGCCGGGAGTTTCTCCATCACCACCCGCTCGCACGCGTCGTGCAAACTGAGATTGCTGTACTCCATCAGCGCCGAAATATCATAGGCTGCTAGCGTTCGCATAAACACCTCGCCGGTACCGGTACAGGAGACGGCAACGCTGGCGTTATTGGCATAGCAACCAGCTCCCGGCAGCGGGCTATCGCCGACGCGTCCCGGCAGCTTATTGGTCATACCACCGGTGGAGGTTGCCGCCGCGAGATTGCCCGCCAGATCCAGCGCCACCGCGCCGACGGTGCCCATTTTATGCCGCTCATCCAACGGGGCAGCATGGTGGTCGAGCACGATATCATCGCCCTCCTGCGCCTGACGTAGCTGCAACAGGCGCTCAGGCGTCGAAAACAGGGCGTTATCCACCCGCCTCATACCGTGGGAAGCGGCAAAAACTTCTGCGCCCTCACCAATCATCAGCACATGCGGACTTTGCTCCAGCACCAGACGCGCCGCCAGCACCGGATTACGTAAATGCTTAACTCCGGCCACTGCTCCCACCTGTAAACTGTAACCATCCATGACGCAGGCATCGAGTTCATGAGTGGTATCGCGGGTAAATACGGAGCCTATACCGGCGTTAAATAACGGACACTCCTCCAGCAGTCGCACCGCTTCGGTTACCGCATCCAGCGCGCTGGCCCCGGCCGCCAGCATTTTTTGCCCGCTATCGACAATCGCCGACAGCGCCGCCACGTACTCCCGCTCGCGTTCCGGCGTCAACTGCGTGCGGGTAATTGCCCCAGCACCGCCATGAATTGCTATAACCGCCTTGCCCATTACGCCATTCCTTAACGATAAAGTGTATATACACACCATCATTCGAGATGCATCGAGGCGGCAAGAGAACGACAAATTCGTCGGGAACGAATTTGTACAGCCGCAGGCTGCCCTCGGAGAGAGGCATGGATGCCTCTCATACAATCCCCGGGAGCATAGATAACTATGTGACTGGGGTTTCTGAGCACAGCCAACAAAGAGGCAGCTTGAAGGATAACGTGTATAAATATCATTATCTTGCTGACTGTCCTATACCATTTTTGAATATAGAAAGAGCAGGCGGTGATGTAAAGCTTGTACCCTGGTGGGATATAGCCTGCTTCTCTTTTCTGCCATAATAGGCGTTTTCGATGTTTGCCCGCAGGAGAAACCCATGGATTTTACCGCCGGACTGATGCCACTCGACACAGCCCTGACCCAGATGCTCAATCGCATTACGCCGCTGAATGCGACGGAAACCGTACCGCTGTTGCAGGCCTTTTCGCGCGTGACCGCCCATGATCTCGTTTCGCCTCTCGACGTTCCTGGTTTTGATAACTCGGCGATGGACGGTTATGCCGTTCGCCTGGCTGAACTCACCGATGGCACGGTGCTGCCGGTGGCAGGCAAGGCTTTTGCCGGTCAGCCTTTTAACGACGTCTGGCCCGCAGGCACCTGTATCCGCATTATGACCGGCGCGCCGGTACCGGAAGGCTGCGATGCGGTGGTGATGCAGGAGCAAACCGAACAAAGCGACGGCGGAGTGCGCTTTATCGCTCAGGTAAAAAGTGGGCAAAATATTCGTCGTCGTGGCGAAGATATTGCCAACGGCGCGGTCGTCTTCCCTGCGGGAACCCGCCTGACCGTCGCCGAAGTGCCGGTGCTGGCTTCGCTGGGGATTGCGGAAGTCGACGTGGTGCGTAAAGTGCGCGTTGCGGTGTTCTCCACCGGCGATGAGCTTCAGCTTCCAGGACAACCGCTTGCCGACGGGCAGATTTACGACACCAACCGCCTGGCGGTACACCTGATGCTGCAAGAGCTGGGCTGTGAGGTCGTTAACCTCGGCATTATTCCCGACGACCCGGCTAAACTGCGCGAAGTCTTTATTCAGGCTGACCAGCAGGCCGATGTGGTGATTAGCTCCGGCGGCGTCTCCGTCGGCGAAGCAGATTACACCAAAGAGATCCTCGAAGAGCTGGGTGAAATCGGCTTCTGGAAGCTGGCTATCAAGCCGGGCAAACCTTTCGCTTTCGGCAAGCTCAACCACAGCTGGTTCTGCGGCCTGCCGGGCAACCCGGTTTCCGCTGCGCTGACTTTTTATCAGTTGGTGCAGCCGCTGCTGGCGAAACTCTCCGGCAACGTCGGACAAACCCAGCCTATGCGCCTGCGCGTACGCGCCGCTTCACGGCTGAAAAAATCGCCGGGCCGCCTCGATTTTCAGCGCGGCGTGCTGCAACGCAACCCGGACGGTGAACTGGTCGTTAGCAGCACCGGTCATCAGGGTTCGCACATCTTCAGTTCATTCAGCCTCGGCAACTGTTTTATCGTGCTGGAACGCGAGCGCGATAACGTTGAAGCGGGTGAATGGGTAGAGGTTGAGCCCTTTAACCATCTTTTCGGGGGGCTGTAATGGGCGTGGAGCTGAGCGATGCAGAGATGCTGCGCTACAACCGGCAAATCATCCTGCGCGATTTCGATTTTGACGGCCAGGAGCAGCTAAAAGCCTCCAGAGTGCTGGTGGTTGGCCTTGGCGGATTGGGCTGCGCCGCCGCGCAGTATCTGGCGGCTGCAGGCGTCGGCCTGCTTACCCTGCTTGATTTCGACACCGTGTCGCTCTCTAACCTCCAGCGCCAGACTCTGCACAGCGATGCCACCATCGGCCAGCCGAAGGTCGACTCCGCCCGCGCTACGCTTGCACGCATTAACCCCAACGTTCAGCTCATGCCACTAAACGCACTGCTGGAAGAAGAGGCGCTGTGGGCGCAAATCGCCGCCCACGATCTGGTGCTCGACTGTACCGACAACGTCGCCATTCGCAACCAGCTCAATGCCGGGTGTTTCCGGCATAAAACCCCGTTGGTCTCCGGCGCGGCGATTCGTATGGAAGGGCAAATCAGCGTCTTTACATATCAGGAAGATGAGCCCTGCTACCGCTGCCTGAGCCGTCTGTTTGGCGAAAACGCCCTTACCTGCGTCGAAGCCGGAGTGATGGCGCCGCTGGTCGGTACCATCGGTTCGCTTCAGGCAATGGAAGCCATCAAGGTTCTGACCCGTTACGGCAGCCCTGCTACGGGTAAAATAGTTATGTACGACGCCATGCGCTGCCAGTTTCGCGAAATGAAACTGATGCGTAATCCACAGTGTGAGGTGTGTGGTACACCTTAACCCTTCTCCGGCGGGCCTTGCCGCCGGATTATTTGTGACCGCTCGCAACTTTTTTGCTCCCGCTTTTATCCCCCACTCTGCTTGTTGATTTATATCAATACAACTTTCATTCGAAAGTAATTTAATCTTCATATGCAAAGAAGAGGGTAAATCATGATCTTCAACATTCAGCGTTACTCCACCCATGACGGCCCAGGGATCCGCACCGTCGTATTCCTTAAAGGGTGTTCATTGGGCTGCCGCTGGTGTCAGAACCCGGAAAGCCGCGCCCGCACGGCGGATCTGCTGTATGACGCGCGCTTGTGTCTTGACGGCTGCGACCTCTGCCAGCAGGCGGCGCCGGACGTTATTACCCGCAAACTGGATGGCCTGATAATCCATCGAGAAAAGCTCACCGATGCACATATCAGCAAGCTGCGCGACTGCTGTCCGACTACGGCGTTGACGGTCTGCGGCGAAGAGAAAAACGTCGAAGAGATTATGGCGAAGGTATTGCGCGATAAACCGTTCTACGATCGCAGCGGTGGCGGCGTCACTCTCTCCGGCGGCGAACCGTTTATGAACCCGGAGCTGGCCCGCCAGCTGTTTGAAGCCAGCCACAACGCAGGGATTCATACCGCCGTCGAAACCTGTCTGCACGTCCCATGGAAATACGTCGAGCCTTCTTTACCCTTTATCGACCTGTTCCTCGCCGACCTTAAGCACGTCAATGAGGCTATTTTCCAGCAGTGGACCGACGGCAGCGCTCGCCGGGTGCTGGATAATCTGCAACGCGTGGCGCAGGCCGGGAAAAAAATCATTATTCGCGTGCCGCTGATTCAGGGCTTTAACGCCAATGAAAGCGATATTACCGCCATAACCGATTTTGCCGCTGACCGCTTAAAGGTCGGCGAGATCCACTTCCTGCCGTATCACACGCTGGGAATGAACAAATACCAATTACTCAGTCAGCCCTATACCGCTCCGGACAAACCGCTTGCTGCCCCCGAGCTGCTCGCCTTCGCGCAGCACTACGCTCAGAGCAAAGGTTTAACGGCGACTCTACGAGGATAACCTTATGACAACGTTGAAACTGGATACCCTAAGCCCGCGCATTCAGGCACATAAAATGGCGCTGGTGCATATCGTCAAGCCGCCGGTCTGTACCGAGCGCGCCCAGCACTACACTGAAGCCTATCAGCAGCATCTGGATAAACCGATTCCGGTACGCCGCGCGCTGGCGCTGGCCCATCACCTGGCAGAACGCACTATCTGGATCAAACATGACGAACTGGTTGTCGGTAACCAGGCAAGCGAAGTCCGCGCCGCGCCAATCTTCCCGGAGTATACGGTTAGCTGGATCGAAAAAGAGATCGATGACCTGGCCGATCGCCCCGGCGCAGGCTTTGCGGTCAGCGAAGAGAACAAACGCGTACTGCACGAAGTGTGTCCGTGGTGGCGTGGCCAGACCGTACAGGATCGCTGCTACGGCATGTTTACCGATGAGCAAAAAGCGCTGCTCGCAACCGGGATTATTAAAGCCGAAGGTAATATGACCTCCGGTGATGCGCACCTGGCGGTCAACTACCCGCTGCTGCTGGAAAAAGGCCTTGACGGAATGCGCGCTAAAGTCGCCGAGCGCCGTTCGCGCATCAACCTGACGGTACTGGAAGACCTGCACGGCGAGCAGTTCCTGAAAGCCATTGATATCGTGCTGGAAGCAGTGAGCGAGCACAGCAAGCGCTTCGCTGAGCTGGCGCGCAGCATGGCGGCAACGGAGACCCGTGAATCCCGTCGCGACGAGCTGTTGGCCATTGCCGAGAACTGCGACATTATCGCCCACGAACCGCCGAAGACCTTCTGGCAGGCGCTGCAGCTGTGCTATTTCATTCAGCTGATTCTGCAGGTCGAATCCAACGGTCACTCGGTCTCTTTTGGCCGCATGGACCAGTATCTCTACCCGTACTACCGCCGCGACGTCGAGCTTGAGCAGTCTCTGGACCGCGAGCACGCCATTGAGTTGCTGCACTGCTGCTGGCTGAAGCTGCTGGAAGTGAACAAAATTCGCTCCGGCTCGCACTCTAAAGCCTCCGCCGGTAGCCCGCTGTATCAGAACGTCACCATCGGCGGTCAAAATCTGGTAGACGGCGTCGCGCAAGATGCAGTGAACCCGCTCTCCTACGCGATTCTAGAATCCTGCGGTCGCCTGCGTTCTACGCAGCCAAACCTCAGCGTGCGTTACCACGCGGGCATGAGCAACGACTTCCTCGACGCCTGCGTGCAGGTGATTCGCTGCGGCTTCGGGATGCCGGCGTTCAACAACGACGAAATCGTTATTCCGGAATTTATCAAGCTCGGCATTGAGCCGCAGGACGCCTACGATTATGCCGCTATCGGCTGCATCGAAACCGCGGTCGGCGGCAAGTGGGGCTATCGCTGCACCGGGATGAGTTTTATCAACTTTGCTCGCGTAATGCTGGCGACGCTGGAAGGCGGCCGTGATGCCACCAGCGGTGAAGTTTTCCTGCCGCAAACGCACGCGCTGTCGAAAGGTAACTTTGATAACTTCGACCAGGTGCTGGCCGACTGGGATACGCAGATCCGCTATTACACACGCAAATCTATCGAGATTGAGTATGTGGTCGACACCATGCTGGAAGAGAACGTGCACGATATTCTCTGCTCGGCGCTGGTCGATGACTGTATCGAGCGCGCGAAGAGTATCAAGCAGGGCGGCGCTAAATATGACTGGGTTTCCGGTCTGCAGGTCGGTATCGCTAACCTCGGCAACAGCCTGGTAGCGGTGAAGAAACTGGTGTTCGATCAGGGCGTCATTGGACAACAAGAGCTGGCAAAAGCGCTGGCTGAAGACTTTGAAGGCCTGACCCACGAGCAGTTGCGCCAGCGCTTAATCAACGGCGCGCCGAAATACGGCAACGACGAAGATAGCGTTGATATCCTGCTGGCCCGCGCTTACCAGACCTATATCGATGAGCTGAAGCAGTATCACAACCCGCGCTATGGTCGCGGCCCGATTGGCGGCAACTATTACGCCGGGACCTCCTCCATCTCCGCTAACGTCCCATTTGGTGCGCAGACCATGGCGACGCCGGATGGCCGCAAAGCGCATTCACCGCTGGCGGAAGGAGCAAGCCCGGCTTCCGGTACCGACCATCTGGGGCCGACCGCGGTTATCAGTTCGGTGGGTAAGCTGCCTACCGGTTCAATTCTTGGCGGCGTGCTGCTGAACCAGAAGCTGAATCCGGCAACGCTGGATAACGAGTCCGATAAGCAGAAACTGATGGTGCTGCTGCGCACGTTCTTCGAGGTGCATAAAGGCTGGCATATTCAGTACAACATCGTGTCGCGCGAGACGCTGCTGGAAGCGAAGAAACACCCTGACCAGTATCGCGATTTGGTGGTCCGCGTAGCCGGATACTCGGCATTCTTTACCGCCCTGTCGCCAGATGCGCAGGACGATATTATCGCCCGTACCGAGCATACGCTGTAAGTTAAGTCCCCCGGCTTGCGCTGCGCTTCGCCGGGCTACTGGTTCACCACCGTTTGCGGACCGGTAGCCCGGGTAAGGCGTTTACGCCGCAACCCGGGGATTTTCCTCTGCACATCGGTGAACGCAAACTTTCATTCGAAATAAATTTGTGCTCCACATCACATTGTAATTAGAATGTTGCTGGTCGAAGTTAAGCCAGGAGCATTTGTTATGATTGTTAAAGTTATCGTCACCGATATGGACGGAACTTTTCTCAATGACGCCAAGCAGTATGACCGCTCGCGTTTTCTCGCGCAGTTCGCGCAACTCCAACAGCAGGGTATCGAATTCGTTGTCGCCAGCGGCAACCAGTACTACCAGCTGATCTCATTTTTCCCGGAAATCCGCGAGCAGATCTCCTTCGTTGCCGAAAACGGCGCGCTGGTATATGAACACGGTCAACAGCTGTTTCACGGCGAGCTCACCCGCCACGAATCCCAGATAGTGATTGGTGAATTGCTCAAAGACCCGCAGCTCAACTTCGTCGCCTGTGGCCTTGAAAGCGCTTACGTCAGCGACCGCGCGCCCGACGCCTTTGTCGCGCTGATGTCAAAGCACTACCATCGCCTGCAGCGCATCAGCAACTACCACGATATTGACGATAAGCTGTTTAAGTTTTCGCTTAACCTGCCGGATAGCGAAATCCCGCTGCTTATCGACAAACTGCACGTCTCGCTGGACGGCATCATGAAGCCGGTCACCAGCGGCTTTGGCTTCGTCGATTTGATTATCCCTGGCCTGCATAAAGCCAACGGCATCAGCCGCCTGCTTAAGCGCTGGAACATCTCGCCGCAGGCGTGTGTCGCCATCGGCGACAGCGCGAACGATACGGAGATGTTAAAGCTGGTGAAATACTCCTTTGCCATGGATAACGCCGCTGAGAGCATTAAAGCGATATCGCGTTTCGCCACCGATGACAACAACCATGACGGCGCGCTAAATGTTATTCAGGCCGTCCTCGACCACGCTGCCCCTTTCAACGAATGATCTCTCACCGGAGCATTTCTGCTCCGGTTTTCCGTTTTGTGCTCCTCCGCATAATTTTAAACTTGCATTAACTTAATTTTAACTTAAATTAACGTTTGTAAGATTTATTACTTTCGAATGAAAGATGAGAGGTCATCATGGCTGTTACCCATACCTGTGAAACACTACCCGCCGACCATAAAGCGGCAATCCGCCAGATTAAGCAGGAGCTGCGCGCGCAGATCGGTGACGTGCAGGCGGTGTTCGATCGGCTGACGGCGCGCATCACCGCACGCCTGGAGGAAATTGACGCCCTCAAAGCCAACGGTCAGGATGTCTGGCCGGTCATTCCGTTCAGCGATATTGCGCAGGGCCAGGTAACGGATGCCCAGCGCGAAGCTATCAAGCGTCGTGGCTGCGCGGTCATCAAAGGTCATTTCTCTCGCGATCGGGCGCTGGCGTGGGATAACTCAATGCTGGAGTATCTCGACCTCAACCATTTCGACGACGTCTATAAAGGCCCCGGCGACACCTTTTTCGGCTCGCTGGACGCTTCACGCCCGGAGATTTATCCGATTTACTGGTCGCAGGCGCAAATGCAGGCCCGCCAGAGCAGCGAAATGGCTGCCGTGCAATCTTTCCTCAACCGCCTGTGGACTTTTAACCGCGACGGTAAGCAGTGGTTCGACCCGGATGTGAGCGTGATTTATCCGGACCGCATTCGCCGCCGCCCGCCGGGAACCACGTCGAAAGGTCTTGGCGCACATACCGATTCCGGCGCGCTGGAGCGTTGGCTGCTGCCGGCTTATCAGCAAGTCTTTGCTGACGTCTTTAACGGCAATATCGATGCTTACGACCCGTGGGATGCGGCGCATCGTACTGAGGTGGAGGAGTATACCGTCGATAACACCACCAAATGCTCAGTGTTCCGTACCTTCCAGGGCTGGACCGCGCTCTCCGATATGATCCCCGATCAGGGCCTGCTGCACGTGGTGCCAATTCCTGAAGCGATGGCTTACGTGCTGCTGCGCCCTCTGCTCGACGATGTGCCGGATGATGAACTGTGCGGCGTTGCGCCGGGCAAGGTACTGCCGATTTCAGAGAAATGGCATCCGCTGCTGATTAAAGCCTTAAGCTCTATTCCAGCGTTAAATGCGGGCGATTCGGTGTGGTGGCACTGCGACGTCATCCACTCGGTCGCGCCGGTGGATAACCAGCAGGGCTGGGGCAACGTGATGTACATCCCCGCCGCGCCAATGTGCGAGAAAAACCTCGCCTATGCGCATAAGGTCAAAGTGGCGCTGGAGAAAGGTGTTTCGCCGGGAGATTTCCCGCGTGAAGATTATGAAGCCGACTGGAAAGACCGCTTTACCCTGGATGATTTAAATATCCACGGTAAGCGTGCTTTGGGAATAGTGTAACGAGGCGGCATTCTCCCCGGCTTGCGGCGTGAACGCCTTAGCCGGGCTACAGATCCGGGAGAGTCGATTGACCATTGCAAATCGTAGATTATTTTCCCTAAGTATTTCGCGCTACAGAAAGGCGGCCAACCTGTAAATCCCCGGGAGCTTACATCAGTAAGTGACCGGGGTGAGCAGGTGCAGCCAACGCATCTGTAGCGTGAAAGACAACGGGAAAATTATTCGACGCCTTTGCTGCGCAGATAATCTTCGTAGTTACCGGTGAAGTCCACCACGCGCTCAGGTGTAATTTCGATCACGCGGGTTGCCAGCGAACTGACGAATTCGCGGTCGTGGGAAACGAAGATCAGGGTGCCCTGATACATCTCCAGCGCCATGTTCAGCGATTCAATCGATTCCATATCCAGGTGGTTGGTCGGTTCATCCATGACCAGGATGTTCGGCTTCTGCATCATCAGCTTACCGAACAGCATACGGCCCTTCTCACCACCGGAAAGTACTTTTGCAGGCTTCTTGATATCGTCCTGGCTGAACAGCAGACGGCCGAGGAAGCTGCGCACCACTTGCTCGTCATCGCCTTCCTGTTTCCACTGGCTCATCCAGTCAAATACCGTCAGGTCATTTTCAAATTCGTATTCATGATCCTGCGCGTAGTAACCAATCTGCGCGTTTTCGGACCATTTAACGGTACCGTTATCCGGCGCCAGCTCACCGACCAGCGTTTTCAGCATAGTAGATTTACCCACGCCGTTGGCGCCAAGAATGGCAATCTTCTCGCCCACTTCCAGCAGCAGATTGAATTTTTTAAACAGCAGGTTGTTATCAAAACCTTTCGCCAGCTCTTCGACTGCCAACGCGTTACGGAACAGTTTCTTGTCCTGCTCAAAGCGAATGAACGGGTTTTGACGGCTGGAGGCTTTCACTTCATCAAGTTTGATTTTATCAATCTGACGGGCGCGAGAAGTCGCCTGACGTGATTTAGAGGCGTTGGCGCTAAAGCGGCTGACGAAGGATTGCAGATCGGCAATCTGCGCTTTTTTCTTAGCGTTATCAGACAACAGACGCTCGCGGGCCTGAGTAGCGGCAGTCATGTATTCATCATAGTTACCGGCGTACACGCGCAGCTCGCCGTAGTCGAGATCCGCCATGTGGGTACAAACCATGTTGAGGAAGTGACGGTCGTGCGAAATGATGATCATGGTGCTGTCACGCTCGTTCAGCGTCTGCTCCAGCCAGCGAATGGTGTCGATGTCGAGGTTGTTCGTCGGTTCATCGAGCAGCAGGATGTCCGGATTAGAGAACAGCGCCTGAGCCAGCAGCACACGCAGTTTCCAGCCGGGAGCAACTTCGCTCATCGGACCGTAATGCTGTTCCACCGGAATGCCGACGCCCAGCAGCAGCTCACCGGCGCGCGCTTCGGCAGAATAGCCGTCCATCTCGCCATACAGCACTTCGAGGTCAGCCACTTTGTAGCCGTCCTCTTCGCTCATCTCCGCCAGAGCGTAGATACGATCGCGCTCCTGCTTCACTTCCCACAGCTCGCCGTGGCCCATGATAACCGTATCCAGCACGCTGAACTCTTCAAACGCGAACTGATCCTGACGCAGTTTACCGATACGTTCGTTTGGATCGAGGGAGACGTTGCCAAGCGTCGGTTCCAGATCGCCGCCGAGGATCTTCATAAAGGTCGATTTACCGCTACCGTTGGCGCCAATCAGGCCGTAACGGTTGCCGCCGCCAAATTTGACGGAAATGTTTTCGAACAGCGGCTTACTGCCGAACTGCATGGTGACGTTGCTGGACACTAGCACGGGGTTATCCTGAAAATAGAGAATGAGAAGTGTGATGAACCAGACATTATGCCAGCAAATGCTTCACTTTTCACGGGTCGTAATAAAATCGTAGCGGACGCTTATGTTAGGGTCATTGTCATATTGCGCGGTTACACTGCTTGATGCGTAATTTTTCTCCATAAATTCGGAAGGAACCTATGACCACTCTCTCCCGCCATCCGGCTTTCTTATCGCTACAGGGCGGTATCAACTTTCGTGACCTGGGCGGTCAGCGTACCGCCGACGGTCGCCGCGTGCGTTCAGGTAAACTGCTGCGCTCCGGTTCGCTGCATATGATGACCACCGATGACTTAAGTCACCTGGATACTATTCCTCTTAGCCGGGTCATTGACTATCGCGACCCGGCTGAAGTGAATCGTAGCCCCGATAAGCTGAACGAACTGGCGCACTATCTCAACGCTCCCGCCAACCCGCACGTTCGCGACGTCAATGCAAAAGTGACAGAGCTGAATGCCGCGACGCTGAATGCCCTGAACGGCGAGCAGTTTATGATCGAACTTTATCGCCAGTTGCCGTTTAATAACGCCGCCTATCGCCAGCTCACCGGATGGCTGATGGAGCCTTTCGACGGCGCGCTGCTGCAGCACTGCGCGGTGGGTAAAGACCGTACTGGCGTCGGCTGCGCCCTGACGCTGCTGGCCCTCGGCTGTGATACCCATACGGTGATGGAAGAGTACCTGCTCACCCACGGCATGCTGACCCAGGTCGAAGATTTTATGCTCCACTCGCTCGGCGATGAACTGACCGCTCGCGGGCGGCAAAATCTGGCCGAAATGATGACGGTGCAGGAGTCATATCTCGCCGCCGCGCTCGGCGCAATTAATGAGCGATATACCAGCGTTGATAGCTGGCTGGAAAACGAGTATCAGCTCACGCCGCAGGCGCGAGAAGCGCTTCAATCAAGACTTCTGGAGGGGTAGTCCCCTCGGCCTGGATGCCACAAATTGCGACAACAGCCAACGCCCGCAGGCTACACTCAAAACAGCACGGGGAAAAAAATGTGATTTCGTACACATCTCATTTACCTGTTTGCCGGAATGCACATATAATGCGCTCCCATCGACTCCCTGTTTAATCTGACAAAGGCCTGTGTGGCATTGTTTTCGCCAACGACATAAAGAATATGAAATTATCGACTCTCTTCGCGGCAGCCTTCGCCATCGTGGGCTTTTGCAACACAGCTTCTGCTGTAACCTATCCACTGCCTACCGATGGCAGCCGTCTGATTGGCCAAAACCAGGTCATCACCATCCCGGAAGGCAACAAGCAGCCGCTGGAATACTTTGCCGCCGAATATCAGATGGGCTTATCCAACATGCTGGAAGCCAACCCTGGCGTGGACACCTTCCTGCCAAAGGGCGGTACCGTACTGAATATTCCGCAGCAGCTGATCCTGCCGGACACCGTGCATGAAGGTATCGTTATCAACAGCGCGGAAATGCGCCTGTACTACTACCCGAAAGGCACCAACACTGTGATCGTGCTGCCTATCGGTATCGGTCAGTTGGGTAAAGATACGCCGATCAACTGGGTGACTAAAGTTGAGCGTAAAAAAGCGGGCCCGACCTGGACCCCAACCGCCAAAATGCACGCAGAATATATTGCCGCAGGTGAACCGCTGCCAGCCGTTGTCCCGGCAGGTCCGGATAACCCGATGGGCCTGTACGCGCTGTATATCGGCCGTCTGTACGCCATCCACGGTACTAACGCCAACTTCGGTATCGGTCTGCGCGTGAGCCACGGCTGCGTGCGTCTGCGTAACGAAGATATCAAATTCCTGTTTGACAACGTGCCGGTCGGCACCCGCGTTGAATTTATCGATGAGCCGGTAAAAGCCACCACCGAGCCTGACGGCAGCCGCTTCATTGAAGTTCACAACCCGCTGTCCACCACTGAAGCACAGTTCCAGGACGGTGAAATCGTGCCGATTAACCTGACCAAGTCAGTGCAGGCTATTACTGGCCAGACGGATGTTGATCAGAGCGTGGTTGATCAGGCCATTCAGAACCGTTCCGGTATGCCGGTGCGCCTGAACTAAGCTGATAAGAAAAAACAGAACGGCGGGCCTGGTGCCCGCCATTTTTTATCCGTTATTGACCAGAATAATGCCGCCGTGATCGTAGCGGTAGTGGCAATGGGCATACTCCAGCGGAGTCCCATCCTCCAGATAGATAACCTGCTCAACCTCTAAGACCGGATCGCTCACCTCGCAGTTGAGATGCTCCTTATCCAGATCTTGCGGTTTTATCGCCCGCACTACGCGATACGACCCCATCATTTTTAGCCCCAGCGTCTCCTGCACGTAGCGAAACACCGAGCTTTCCAGATGACTTTTATTCAGGCCGGGCACCAGCGCAACGGGCATCACGGTCAAATCCAGCGATACGGGTTCGTCGTTGAGCAGGCGCAGACGAACGAAATCATAGACCGGGGCGTCGGCGTCGATCAGCAGCGACGTTTGCTCTTTCTCGCTGGGAAAACGCAGCTCAAAGCGAATCACCCGGCTGGTCACTTCCCCTAAATGTTCCCAGGTTTTCGTCGCGCCAAAATAGTCGCTGCCGGGCAGCTCCCACTGCGAAAGCTGGAGAAAATTCTTGCGCACAAAGGTGCCCTGCCCCTTACGGGTGTAGATAAGTCCTTCGACGATAAGCTGGCGCATCGCCTGCTGGATGGTCATCCTGCTGGTGCTGAATTCCGCCGCTAACGCGAACTGGTCGGGTAATGGCGCGCTGGCCGGATACTGTTGGCTGATGATGCGCTTTTTAATTTCCCGCGCGATATTCAGATATTTGGCCGTCATTGCCCGATCCTTTTGCTTTGCTGATGGTGGCTGGCGGGCAGAATACACTATCTGCCCGCCTGACGCGCCGTTACATCTCTTCGCCGTTGCTGTGAATAGCCCGCTTCAGCCAGGCATAGCTTTTCTTCGGTACGCGTTTGAGGTCTTTCAGATCGTGGTTTTCACGATTCACGTAAACAACCCCGTAGCGTTTACGCATATCGCCCTGTGAGCTGAGAATGTCGATCAATCCCCAGCCCAGGTAGCCAATCACCTGCGCGCCATCCTCAAACATCGCTTCTTTCATGGCGTTGATATGATCGCGATGATAGGCAATGCGATAATCGTCAGCCACTTCGTTTTCGCCATCCCAGGATTCAATCACCCCAATGCCGTTTTCAATCGGGAATACCGGCAGCCGCCAGTCGTTGTAGTAGCGGGTGATGATCATGCGAAAGCCCACAGGGTCAATCTGCCAGTTCCACTCGGTGGCCTGCAGATATTCATTCTTTTTATCACCATACTGCATGTAGTTGTTCACCGGGGTGCCCGGCGGGATCGCATCGCTGTCGAGGGCTTTACTGGCATAGTAGCTAAAAGCCAGATAGTCGATTTTTACCGTCGCCATCAGCGCCAGATCGTCCGGCAGATAAATATCGTCGAAGCCTTCGCGGGCCACGACATGCATCACTTCCGGGCTGTAGCCCTCCCCGGCGTATGCGCGCAGCAGGTTCTGGTTTAAGAACTCATCAAGCTGCTGAGCGCAGAGCATATCGCGCGGTTTGCAGGTCGCCGGATAAACCAGCGCGTGGGCCAGCATACCGCCCATCAGGCACTGCGGTTTGCTCTGGTGCAGATATTGCGTCAGATGGACGTGGGCCATCATCACATGGTGCTGAATCTGATAGAGCTCGCGCAGGGTTTTCTCTCCGCGCATATAGCCTGAAATCAGAAACGCGTCCGGCATATGGTAGAGATTCTGTTCATTAAAGGTCAGCCACCACTTCACCTTATCGCCAAAGCAGTCGATCATCTTCTGCCCGTAGCGGATAAAAGCCTCCATTACGCGACGGTCGGTGAAACCGTTGTAGCGCTCCGCCAGCGACAGCGGCATGTCGAAGTGATAGAGACAGATCATCGGCTCGATGCCGCGGGCGATCAGCTCATCAATAAACTGGTGATAGAAGTCGATACCCTCTTCGTTGAATTCGCCATCGCCTTGCGGGCATACGCGGCTCCAGGCAATCTGGAAGCGGTAGCAGTTCATCCCCAAATCTTTCATGAGGTCAAAATCTTCCCGGTAGCGGTGGTAAGAGTCGGTGGCGACCTTCCAGTCGGAAGCAAATTCCGCGGGCTGGCGGATATCATAGACCGACATCCCCTTACCGCCTTCATTCCACGCCCCTTCGGTTTGCATACTGGAGACCGAGTTACCCCATAGAAAATCTGCCGGTAGTGTTTCATTCATGATTCGCACCTTATGACTAGTCATATTAATTTCATGACTAGTCATATAAACGAATTTACGTTATCAAGCAAATTTGCGGATCGTTTTTGTGAGTGCTGCGTATAAAAAAGCCAGGTCGTGGTCTGCACGATCTGGCTTATAGAAAGCTGAAGAAATGGAACGTTACTGCTGCGCGAGCTGACCCCGACGGTATTCACCCTGGCGCTCCAGCATCCAGCCCGGATACTCCCGCGGCAGCGCGCTGACCGCATCCAGCAGTTCCAGTTCGACGTCACTGAGGTGAATCGCGGTTGCCGCGAGGTTGTCTGCCAACTGATCCGCACGCTTCGCGCCGATGATCACGCTGCTCACCGCCGGTTGATGCAGCAGCCAGGCCAGCGCGATTTGTGCCACTGAAACGCCTTTAGCCTCGGCGATTCCACGCATCACATCGATACAATCAAAAGCTCGCGTCTTGTTCACCGGTGGGAAATCAAATTCCTGACGGCGACCGCCGCTTGCGGACTGTCCATCGCGATCATATTTCCCGCTGAGCAGGCCGCCAGCCAGCGGGCTCCAGACCATCAATCCCAGCCCTTCGCTTTGCATCATCGGCACCAGTTCACGCTCAAGATCGCGCCCAGCGATGGTGTAGTAAGCCTGCAACGAAGCAAAGCGCGCCAGCCCAAGCCGCTCGGAAATCCCCAGCGCTTTAGCGATTTGCCATGCCGCCCAGTTCGACACGCCGATATAGCGGACGTGACCCTGCTGCACCAAATTATCCAGCGCATACAGCGTCTCTTCGATAGGCGTTGCCGGATCGAAACCGTGCAGTTGATAGAGATCGATATGATCGAGCTGAAGGCGTCGCAGGCTCTCTTTTACGCTGCCAATAATGTGATAGCGCGAGCTGCCGCGTGAATTGACGCCCGCGGTGCCGGTTTCACCAAATACTTTAGTGGCTACCACCACGTTTTCCCGCGGCACTTTCAGATTCTTCAGCGCCTGGCCGGTGATCTCTTCCGAACGCCCTTCAGAATAGACGTCAGCGGTGTCGATAAAGTTAATCCCCGCATCCAGCGCGCTGCCCACCAGCTGTTCCGCTTCCGCCTGACGCAATTGACCCACTTTCCCCCACAGGCCACCTTCTCCGCCGAAGGTCATGGTGCCCAGGCACAGCTCAGAAACAAACAGGCCGGTATGGCCCAGTTTTTGATATCGCATAGAACTCTCCTTAATCAGGATGATTAACTGCCGGGAATAGTTATACCCCGGAGTCGAAGAGTGCGAATGTGGCGTTCCTGTTTGTTTCTTGCCCAATTCTCTGAAAATCAGCGTTGCAGTAACCCGTAGCCCACCAGCGCCGCCCACAGCAGCATGGGTAGAGAATAGAGATGGAAGCGCCACCAGATACGGCGATCGCCTGCCATGCGCAGCGCAATCAGGTTCGCCAGAGAGCCCGGCAGCAGGCCAAAACCGCCCACGTTGACCGCCCAGGCCAGCAGCACCGAAGGCGGAACGTAGTTAAGCAGTAAAATAGTCGCCGGAACGTTGCTGATAAACTGCGACAAGCCAATCGTCGTGAGCCATAACCCTCCGGCAGAAAGCTGTCCGACGCCGTTGAGCGCATGCTGTAGAACCGGGAGCTGGGTCAGCAGGTGAACGTCAATGAACATCGCCATAAAGACCAGCAGCAGCGACCAGTCGACGTTAATCATCACCGCCCGCGCCAGCAACAGAAAACCCAGCGCAATCAGCACCAGCCCCCACAGCTCTTGCTTCAGCTCTAAGGCGGTCAAAAAGACCAGATAGAACGCCAGGCAGCTCCAGACCAGCTTCGGCCGCCATGAAGGCGATCTGTCGCTACTCTGATAGTTAAGGGGCTTCGCAGGAAAACAGAACCAGCACAGCGCCAGCAGAGTGATCATCATCGCCGCCGCCAGGGGTAGCATCTGACCGATGAAAGCCGGGAAAGAGAGGCCGGAACGCCCCCACAGCAGGATGTTTTGCGGGTTGCCGATAGGTGTCAATAAAGACCCGGCGTTGACCGCCAGCGCTTCAAAAATAATTAATCGGCTGGTTGGAATAGCGCACCATTTTTTTAACGTCAGCGTAAGCGGCACGACGATAAACAGCGCGACATCATTGGTTAAGAAAGTGGAAAGTAGCGCGGCAGCCAGCACCATAAAAATGGCTAACTGGCGCTCGGTCACAAAACGGCGCGCCATTTTGCGGCCGAGCACATCAAAATAGCCGCTAAGTTCGATGCCTTTGGTCAGTAGCATCAGCCCGCTAAGAGTAATAATCGTGTGCCAGTCAATGGCGTGAAGCCAGCTTCTGGGTGCAAACGGGACAAAAAAGCTTAAAACAACGCCAACAATCAGCAGCAGATGTAAAAAGCGGTCGCGGGCCAGCGACTGAACAAAGACGAGATTCATTCCTCTTGTAACCCCTGCTTAAGGGTAAACTGTTTAAACATCGCCAGCGTCTCTTCGCTGACATGGTGCTCCATCCCTTCGGCATCGCGACGGGCTATCTCCGGGCTGACCCCAATCACCAGTAAAAAGTTTTCGACGATCTGGTGACGTTCACGGCTCTCGTGCGCCAGCTTTTCGCCTTCAGGGGTTAAAAAGATCCCCCGCCACGGGATCTGCTCGATCAGCCCAACGCTCGCCAGACGTTTTAACATCTTCGCAACCGTTGGCTGCGAAACGCCAAGACGTGCGGCCATATCTACCTGACGAGCCTCACCCACTTCGAGGATCAGATCGGAGATAAGCTCGACGTAGTCATCAATTAACTCCCGACGATGCGCCTCGCGCACCTGACGAAACCCTTCAACGTGTTCTTCGACATTCACTAGCTGCGTCACTTTTTTAGTTATTGGCTTACCTGCGCGACGGTTCATTGTGCTTCCTCATTCCTGTGACGCATCAAGCATCATCTAAAAGGACCCCCATTGTAATGGATCGTGCACAGAGAACAAAAATTTAACGTTTTAGCCATAGCTATACAATATAGCCTGTGCTATATCTGTATGTAATACACACATCCTTCAAGGAGCGAAGGACGAAATTACAGGAGGTCACCATGAACGAATTCAAGAGGTGCTTAAACGTGTTTACTCATTCCCCTTTTAAAGTTCGGTTAATGCTTGTCGGTATGCTGTGCGATCTGATCAACGGCAAACCTCAGCAGGATAAACCGAAAAACTAATGCGGCGTCGCGGTACGCCGCTTCATTTTTCTGCCACAATTCCCCGCCAAACTGTCCGGTTCCTCCGTATTTCTGCGACTTTTTTCAAGTTTTGTAAGCATCCTCCCAAAACAATCTGTTATGGATAGTTGACCTTAACATTTGCAAGCCCTATCTTTTGTCAGCCCTGCCACTACTGCGGCTCGCAGAGACCCTCTTCAGGCACTGTCCAGCAGGTTTTACCCCTTGATGCCAGGGGACGCACATGGCTCTTTTTTGATTGTTTATTATGAATGTCACGCTGAAAGAAACGCTGGTCGCCCGCGGAGTGGTACTGAACCCATGGACAGGATTCTACTTTTTACAATCGCTATTTATTAACCTGGCGCTTGGCTACGATTTTAGCCTGCTCTATACCGTTGCTTTTACCTGCGTACTGCATCTGCTATGGCGGAGCTTTCCGCGTACGCAAAAAGTGGTGATTGGCGCTTATTCGCTGTTAGCTGCCATGTACTATCCGTTTGGCCAGGCCTACGGCGCGCCAAATTTCAATACGCTGCTGGCGCTGCATGCCACCAATATCGAAGAGTCCACCGAGATCCTGACCATCTTTCCGTGGTACAGCTATCTATTAGGCGTATTCATCTTTGCGCTCGGCGTGATTGCCGTGCGCCGCAAACCGCAAGCGTCAACGCGCTGGGGTAAAATCGACACCCTTGGCCTGCTATTCTGCATCGGCATTTTCTTCCTGCAACCGGTGCAAAACCTCGCATGGGGCGGCGTCTTTAAGGTTATCGACACCGGCTATCCTGCCGTACGCTTCGTGAAAGATGTGGTGGTGAATAATAATGAAGTGCTGGATGAACAAGCGCGGATGGCCCAACTGGCAAACATAAAAGATAGCTGGCACGTGCTGGCGGTGAAGCCAAAATATCATCTGTACGTGGTGGTCATCGGAGAAAGCGCACGCCGCGATGCGCTCGGCGCCTTCGGCGGCCATTGGGATAACACGCCGTTTGCCAGTTCGGTAAAAGGTTATCTGTTTAATGACTACATCGCCGCCAGCGGTTCAACGCAGAAGTCGCTCGGTTTAACGCTCAACCGCGTCGTCGATGACAAGCCGCAGTTTCAGGATAACTTTGTCACCCTCGCCAACCGCGCCGGTTTTCAGACCTGGTGGTTCTCGAATCAGGGACAGATTGGCGAATACGACACGGCAATTGCCAGTATCGCCAAACGCGCTGATGAAGTGCAGTTCCTCAAAAATGGCGATTTTGAAGCCAATAAAAATACCCAGGATGAGCAGCTCTTAAAACTTACCGCACAGGTGCTTGCCACCCGTCGTACCCAGCCGCAGCTGATTGTGTTGCATCTGATGGGCTCGCATCCGCAGGCCTGCGATCGCACCAAGGGAAAATACACCGTTTTCGTTCAGTCGAAAGAGACCTCCTGCTATCTCTACACCATGACGCAAACCGATACGCTGCTGAGCAATCTTTATAGCCAGCTACAAAACTCCGGCGACACTTTCTCGATGACCTATTTTTCCGATCATGGTCTGGCGTTCAAGGAGCGTGGGAAAGAGGTGCAGTACCTGGCGCACGATGATAAGTATCAGCAGAACTTCCAGGTGCCGTTTATGGTGCTGTCCAGCGACGATAAAGCGCATAAGGTCATTAAAGCGCGGCGCTCGGCCAATGATTTCCTCAGCTTCTTCTCGCAGTGGACCGGGATCAGCGCTCAGGAGATTACCCCGCGCTATCGTTTTATCTCCGAGCAGAAAGCCGGGGCGACGTACATCACCAACTTCCAGCTGAAGAAAGTTGACTACACCCATTTGGGCACCGACGCTTTCACCGTCAATTAAGTCTGGCGACCTGAAATCGCAGGCAAAAAAAATCCGCCCCTTGAGGCGGATTTTTTACATCACCGAAGTGATTAGAAGCGGTAACCTACGCCAGCAATCCAGGTGCCAACGTCAACGTTACGAATGCGAGACTGCTCGTAGGAGAAGTCCAGAGCAACGTTTTCGATCGGGTTGAACTGCAGGCCAGCACCGTAAGAGAAACCGTAGTCGCTCATATCAGATTTGTTCGGGTAGCTGTTGTCCTGGAATTTACCGTAACCAACACCCACTACACCGTAGATGCTTGCCCAGTCATTCAGACGGTAAGCCGGACCAGCGGTGATACCGTAGTACTGGCCTTTCTTGTAAACGCCATCTTCGGTACGATCTTTAGCGGTATAGGTGAAAGAACCGATAACGCCCAGCGGGTTATTGTCTTGCTCGTAGCGGTATTTCAGGTTGAAACCACCTGCTTTGTTCGCTTCGCCCTGCATGTCGCTCTGAGCGTAACCACCGGTAACGGTAGACGTTGCAGCGAAAGCAGTGGTGCCTACGGATGCAGCCAGTACAACGGCCAGTGCTGAAAAACGTGCAATTTTATTCATAACCACCTCAAATGTGTTTCTAATAAGTCCTAAGCCTTAAATATATCAAAAACTTTTGGGAAACTCTTTTCACTTTACACTGTCTAACGTACTTTTTCATGTAACCAAAAGTTTCCACACTTCTATAACAAACTGGAAAACAACCTTTTTTAGCGGATACATACATATTAAGGCTCACAAAGCGCCCGATATGCATCCAGATTATTCCTAATCATCTGGTGAATTTATCTTCGCACCTCATCTCATTGTACTGCTCCCGGGGCGGATTATTTCAACATTAGCTAAACCGCCGCCGGGTAATTCCTTTACACTGGAACCTTTACCGCGTTTGACAAAATTTGACAGGAGAAAGGATGCCCGGCTCGTCCCGCAAAGTACCGGCATGGTTGCCGATACTGGTTATTATCATCGCCATGATTTCCATCCAGAGCGGCGCATCGCTCGCGAAATCGTTGTTCCCATTAGTGGGTGCACCTGGCGTCACCGCCCTACGTCTGGCCCTGGGAACCTTAATCCTGGTGGTGGTCTTCAAGCCCTGGCGCCTGCGTTTCGCCCCGGAGCAGCGTTTACCGCTGCTGTTATACGGTCTGTCGCTTGGCGCCATGAACTACCTGTTTTATTTATCGATTCAACATATTCCGCTGGGGGTTGCAGTCGCGCTGGAGTTTACCGGGCCGCTGGCCGTGGCATTATTTGGCTCTCGCCGCCCGCTGGACTTTGTGTGGGTGGCTCTGGCGGTGCTCGGACTGTGGTTCCTGCTGCCGCTGGGGCAAGACGTTTCGCAGATAGATCCGATGGGCGCGCTGTTGGCGCTTGGGGCAGGAGCCTGCTGGGCAGTCTACATTCTCACCGGCCAGCGTGCCGGGGAAGAGCACGGCCCGGCAACGGTGGCGATGGGTTCGCTTATCGCCGCAGTGGTTTTCGTGCCGATAGGGATGATTCAGGCCAGCGATACGTTATTTCAGTGGGCGCTACTGTTGCCAGGGCTCGGGATCGCTATTTTGTCGACCGCTCTGCCCTACTCGCTGGAGATGATCGCCCTTACCCGCATGCCCAGCAAAACATTTGGTACGCTGATGAGCATGGAACCGGCCCTTGCCGCGCTTTCCGGGATGGTATTTCTTGGCGAGATGCTAACCCTCGTGCAAACGCTGGCGCTGGGGGCAATTATCCTCGCCTCAATGGGCTCCACTTTGACGATGCGTCGGGAAAGTAAAATAAAAGAAGTCGACATTAACTGATCGCAGGCTCTGCTTGATGACAACCCATCATGCAGAGCCTTAGTTAATTGATTTATAAGATATAAAAACCGTCCAACAGACCTGTGCTATCAGACCGATAGAGACTACCGACACTGCAAACATCATATCCGTTGCTATACTTAATCCCGCAAGTTATTGGGACGAGACGCTCCGCATAATTCAAATTTGAAGTATGACGAGTACAAATATCAAGAGGATATGAAACTATGAGTACCGCAAAACTGGTTAAAACTAAAGCAACGAATCTGCTCTATACCCGTAACGACGTCGCAGATAGCGCGAAGAAGGCGACCGTTGAGCTGCTGAATCGCCAGGTGATCCAGTTCATTGACCTGTCGCTGATTACCAAGCAGGCTCACTGGAATATGCGCGGTGCAAACTTCATTGCCGTTCATGAAATGCTGGACGGCTTTCGCACCGCGCTAGTCGACCATCTTGATACCATGGCCGAACGTGCCGTACAGCTTGGCGGCGTGGCGCTGGGGACCACTCAGGTCATCAATAGCAAAAGTCCGCTGAAAAGCTACCCGCTGGATATCCATAGCGTGCAGGACCATCTGAAAGAGCTGGCCGATCGCTACGCCATCGTCGCTAACGACGTGCGTAAAGCCATCGAAGAAGTAAAAGATGAAGATACTGCCGATATCTTTACCGCAGCTTCCCGTGACCTGGATAAATTCCTGTGGTTCATCGAAGCCAATATTGAGTAATGCCAACTGCCGTCAGCCCCGCTGGCGGCTTTTTTTGTTCCACCACCCCAATCGCCTTAATGCACCATATCAGTGCACGAAAGTGTTCAAAATACGCACCAAAGTAAATCAATTGTAATAATCACCTCACACAATCGTTACGGCGAGATTGTTTTCCCCTCTGGTTTTGCGTTAAAAATGCTCTTGTTATGCGATGTGCTTATGATGCACCAAAACAACGCCCCACAACGGTGCAATTAGCGTTATCCGTTATCAAAAGCGTGCAATGAGATTCATCCTGGTTGTTGTAAAACAACAAGTTGTAAAACTGGCACGATTTTTTCATAAGACTATTCGTTCTCGCAGGGGATCATCCCGTGGATAAAAAAGGAAATGCTATGAAGTCTGTATTTAAAGTTTCACTGGCTGCACTGACCCTGGCTTTTGCGGTTTCTTCTCACGCCGCTGATAAACTGATTGTCGCGACCGATACGGCATTTGTTCCGTTCGAATTCAAGCAGGGCGATAAGTACGTTGGTTTCGACGTCGACTTGTGGGCTGCCGTCGCCAAAGAGCTGAAGCTGGACTATACCCTGAAGCCAATGGACTTCAGCGGCATTATTCCGGCGCTGCAAACCAAAAATATCGACCTCGCGCTGGCGGGAATTACCATCACTGAAGAACGTAAAAAAGCAATCGACTTCTCTGATGGCTATTACAAAAGCGGTCTGCTGGTGATGGTCAACGCCAATAATAATGACATCAAAGATGTTAAAGATCTGAACGGTAAAGTGGTGGCAGTGAAAGGCGGTACCGGCTCCGTTGACTACGCGAAGGCCAATATCAAAACCAAAGATCTGCGTCAGTTCCCGAACATCGACAATGCCTATATGGAACTGGGCACCGGTCGCGCTGATGCTGTACTGCACGATACGCCGAACATTCTTTACTTCATCAAAACTGCGGGTAACGGCAAGTTCAAAGCGGTCGGTGATTCACTGGAAGCGCAAGACTACGGTATCGCCTTCCCGAAAGGCAGCGACGAACTGCGTGAAAAAGTGAACGGCGCGCTGAAAACGCTGCGTGAAAACGGCACTTACAACGAAATTTATAAAAAATGGTTCGGTACTGAACCAAAATAATAATTAGCGTTTTCTCTTCCAGGCCTGCGGATAAGCAGGCCTGAATGATTTTCTCAGAGGGTCTCCTCTGTTTTCGACACGGTAACAGGAACACATTTATGCAGTTTGACTGGAGTGCCATCTGGCCCGCCATTCCAATTTTGCTGGAAGGCGCCAAAATGACGCTGTGGATTTCCGTCCTCGGCCTGGTCGGCGGCCTGATAATCGGCCTGGTGGCTGGTTTCGCCCGCTGTTTCGGCGGTTGGATAGCCAATCACACCGCGCTGGTTTTTATCGAAATCATTCGCGGCACCCCGATTGTGGTGCAGGTGATGTTTATCTACTTCGCCCTGCCAATGGCGTTCAATGATTTACGCATCGACCCGTTCTCCGCAGCGGTGGTTACCATTATGATCAACTCCGGCGCCTATATTGCAGAAATCACCCGCGGCGCGGTGTTGTCTATCCATAAAGGCTTTCGCGAAGCGGGCCTTGCGCTGGGCCTTTCACGTCGTGAAACCATCCGCCACGTGATCCTGCCGCTGGCGCTGCGCCGTATGCTGCCGCCGCTGGGCAACCAGTGGATTATCAGCATCAAGGATACTTCACTGTTTATCGTCATCGGCGTTGCCGAGCTGACCCGCCAGGGCCAGGAAATCATTGCCGGTAACTTCCGCGCGCTGGAAATCTGGAGCGCCGTTGCCGTCATTTATCTGATCATCACCCTGGTGCTGAGCTTTGTTCTGCGTCGTCTCGAAAGAAGGATGAAAATCCTGTGATTGAATTTAAAAACGTTTCCAAGCATTTTGGCCCAACTAAAGTGCTGCATGATATCGATCTGAAGATCAACCAGGGCGAAGTGGTGGTCATTATCGGGCCGTCCGGATCCGGTAAATCAACCCTGCTGCGCTGTATCAACAAACTTGAAGAGATTACCAGCGGCGAACTGATCGTCGATGGCCTGAAGGTCAACGATCCTAAAGTCGACGAGCGACTGATTCGTCAGGAAGCAGGCATGGTGTTCCAGCAGTTTTATCTGTTCCCGCATTTGACGGCGCTGGAAAACGTCATGTTTGGCCCGCTGCGCGTTCGCGGTGCCAGTAAAGCGGCGGCGGAAAAGCTGGCGAAAGAGCTGCTGGAAAAAGTGGGGCTGGCGGAGCGTGCACACCACTATCCTTCTGAGCTTTCCGGCGGTCAGCAGCAGCGCGTGGCGATTGCCCGTGCGCTGGCCGTAAAGCCGAAAATGATGCTGTTTGATGAGCCGACATCTGCGCTGGACCCCGAACTGCGTCACGAAGTGCTGAAAGTGATGCAGGATCTGGCCGAAGAAGGCATGACCATGGTCATCGTCACCCACGAAATTGGCTTTGCCGAAAAAGTGGCTTCGCGCCTGATCTTTATCGATAAAGGGCGTATTGCGGAAGATGGCGATCCGCAGGTACTGGTTAAGAACCCGCCAAGCCCGCGCCTGCGCGAGTTTTTGCAGCACGTAGCCTAATGCCCAACGGCTCTCCCCATTCGTGGGAGAGCCGCTTTCCAGAATCATCCCAACCCTTTCCTCCAGATATCGTCTTCTATACTTATCGGTTTGAGATGCAATGGAGGTGCCTGTGCTGCGGATTCTGTTACTGCTCGCCATGCTGTTTACCACCCCGCTATTCGCCGCAACGCTGCCCGGCGTACCGGCTGCCACGACTGACCAGCCCAGCAGCAGCGAACCCGATCTTGAGCAGAAGAAAGCCGCCTACGGCGCGCTGGCCGACGTGCTCGAAAACACCGATGCTCGTCAGGAGCTTATCGACCAGTTGCGTAAAGCCGCCGCCACGCCTCCGCCTGCCAGCACGCCAAAGCTGACGCCGCCCGAAGTCGAAGATGAGACCACGGTGCTGGAAAACGTTACCCAAATCAGCCGCGAATATGGCGAGCAGCTCTCGTCGCGTTTCTCCCAACTGTGGCGTAACATCACCGGCTCTCCGCATAAGCCCTTCAATTCACAAACGTTCGGCAATGCCGCATACCATTTTTTACTGCTGGCGGGGCTGGTTTTTGCCTTCTGGTGGCTGGTACGCCTGGCGGCCCTACCGCTGTATCGCAAAATGGGCCACTGGGGGCGACACAAAAACCGCGATCGCAGCAACTGGCTCCAGCTTCCCTCAACCATTGCCGGAGCTTTTATCTTTGACCTGCTTCTGCTCGCGCTGACGCTATTCGTCGGTCAGCTGTTAAGCGATCGCCTCAACGGCAATAATCCCACCATCGCCTTTCAGCAAAGTCTGTTTCTGAACGCTTTCGCGCTGATTGAGTTTTTCAAAGCTCTTCTGCGGGTGATTTTCTGCCCACGGATCCCTGAACTGCGGCCGTTCAATCTCAGCAATGAGGCAGCGAAATACTGGAATTTGCGCCTGAGCGCCCTGAGTAGCCTGATTGGCTACGGCCTGATCGTCGCGGTTCCCATTATTTCCAATCAGGTCAACGTCCAGGTTGGCGCGCTGGCCAACGTCATGATTATGCTGTGCATTACCCTGTGGGCGCTGTACCTGATTTTTCACAATAAGGCATTGATTACTCAGGGGCTTATTCAGCTTGCCGATCGTTCATTGGCCTTCTTCAGTTTGTTTATCCGCGCCTTTGCCCTGATCTGGCACTGGCTGGCCTGCGCCTATTTTATCGTGCTGTTTTTCTTCTCGCTGTTCGATCCCGGCAATAGCCTGAAATTTATGATGGGCGCGACGTTACGCAGTCTGGCGATTATCGGCGCTGCTGCGCTGGTTTCTGGCATCTTGTCGCGCTGGATTGCCAAAACCATCACATTGTCGCCAGAAACCCAACGCAATTACCCCGAGCTGCAAAAGAGGCTTAACAGCTGGATATCCGCTTCCCTAAAAGTCGCGCGGATATTAACGGTCTGCGTGGCGATCATGCTGCTGCTCAGCGCCTGGGGACTGTTCGATTTTTGGAGCTGGATCCATAACGGTAGCGGGCAAAAAGCGGTAGATGTTCTGATTCGCATCGCGCTGATCCTGTTCTTCTCGGCGATTGGCTGGACGCTGCTCGCCAGCCTGATAGAGAACCGCCTGGCGTCGGATATTCACGGCCGCCCGCTGCCCAGCGCCCGCGCCCGGACGCTGTTGACGCTGTTTCGCAACGCGCTGGCGGTGGTGATCAGCACCATTACGGTGATGATCCTGCTTTCGGAAGTGGGGGTGAACATCGCCCCACTGCTGGCCGGTGCCGGGGCGTTGGGCCTCGCGATTTCGTTCGGTGCGCAAACTCTGGTCAAAGATATTATTACCGGGATTTTTATCCAGTTTGAAAACGGCATGAATACCGGCGATCTGGTCACTATTGGGCCGTTAACCGGCACAGTGGAACGGATGTCGATTCGCTCCGTCGGCGTGCGCCAGGATACCGGCGCCTATCATATTATTCCGTGGTCTTCGATAACCACCTTCGCCAACTTCGTGCGCGGCATCGGTTCAGTGGTCGCCAACTATGATGTCGACCGGCAGGAGAGTCTGGATAAGGCCAATCAGGCATTGAAAGAGGCGGTAGCGGAAGTGATGGCACAGGAAGAGGTTCGCGGGCTGATCATTGGCGAACCGTCTTTCGCCGGACTGGTGGGCTTGAGTAATACCGCCTTCACCCTGCGGGTCACCTTCACCACCCTGCCGTTGAAGCAGTGGACGGTTCGTTTTGCCCTCGATACCCAGGTGAAAAGACATTTCGACCTCGCTGGCGTCCGCGCACCGGTGCAGACTTATCAGGTGCTGCCAACCCCGGTACCTGCCGGGCCGCCGGCTCCTGCGGAGCCGACGTTATAGCAGATTAAAACGGACGGCGGCGTTTGGCTTCGTCCATAAAGGTCCAGGCGATAAAGCGGCTTTGCTTGTTGCCCTGGGCCATCTCTTTTTTCACCACTTTTACCGCGCCGACGTCGGTCAGCGCGCGATACAGCAGCGGCAAATTGTCACCACGGGAAACCAGTGAGGTAAACCACTTCACCTGACGGCCAAACTGCTGGCTCTCCTGAATCATCTGGGTGATAAAGGCTACCTCGCCTCCCTCGCACCACAGCTCCTGCTGCTGGCCGCCAAAGTTGGTTACGCTATCTTCGCCTAGTCCCAGATTGCGACGTTTGCGCTCGCCGCCTTCCCGCGCGCTGGCGGCGGAATCATGGAACGGTGGGTTGCACAGGGTCGCGTCGTAAGTTTCGTTTTTATGAATAATTCCGGTCAAAATCGCTTTGGTATCTTTTTGGCGACGCAGGCGAATCTGGCGAGTCAATCCAGGATTACCGTTGACGATAGCCTGCGCGCTGGCGAAAGCTTCAGCATGCGTTTCACTGCCGGTAAAACGCCAACCGTATTCGTGTACGCCAATCAGCGGATAGATGCAGTTTGCGCCGACGCCAATATCAAGAATGCTGGCCTGCGAGGGAATAGTCCCAGTGTCCAGCGCCAGCAAATCGGCGAGGTGATGAATGTAATCAGCTCTTCCCGGCACCGGCGGGCAGAGAAAGCCCTCAGGGATATCCCAGTGTTTCACCGCGTAAAAATGCGCCAGCAGCGCTTTATTCAGCGCCTTCACCGCCAGCGGGTTGGCAAAGTCGATGGTCTGCTCACCCACCGGATTGAGGGTGATAAAGGCCTGAAGCTCAGTGTGGGCCTGGCACAATACGGGCAAATCGTAGCGTTGGTGGTGGCGGTTACGCGGGTGTAACCCCGGTTTCTGGGCTTTCATGGCAATCTCCTTTGAACAGCCGCGTAAGATACCCGTTGACGGCGGCGCGGTAAATAAGTGAGTCTGGATATCTACTCTTTCGTCATGGGTTTCGTATGTACTTCTATCAACCTTCGCACGGACACGGTCTGCCGCACGACCCGCTTAATGCCATTATCGGGCCTCGGCCCATCGGCTGGATCGCTTCGCTGGATAGCTGCGGGCAGCGCAATCTCGCACCCTACAGTTTTTTTAACTGCTTTAACTATCGGCCACCGATTATCGGTTTTGCCAGCAGCGGCTGGAAAGATAGCGTGCAGAATATCGTCGAGACTAAAGAGTTCGTCTGGAACCTGGCCACTCGTCCTCTGGCGGTAGCGATGAACGAAACGTCCGCCAGTATACCGCGTAATGAGGATGAATTTTCACGCGCCGGGCTCACGCCCGCTGCCAGCCGTATTGTCAGCGCCCCACGGGTTGCCGAAAGCCCGGTGAACTTCGAATGTCGCCTCTCGCAGTGCATCCAGTTGACCACCGCCGACGGCATGGCGGTTGAAAGCTGGCTGGTGCTGGGCGAAGTGGTGGCGGTGCATATCGACGAGTCGCTGCTGGAGGAAGGGATTTACCAGACCGCTAAAGCCCAGCCGATTTTGCGCGCCGGAGGCCCCAGCGCTTATTACGGCATCGATGAAAGCTTGCGCTTTGATCTTGTTCGTCCGGACGCACGCTAACTCCTTTATCCTGAATTACGCAATCTGCAATATAGGGCCCACATCCAGGTTGGGCTCGTTCCGCTTTTATCCTCGCCCATAGCGCCCCTTCTTTATGTAGAAAAAATGCAGTCAATGTAAATAAATGTATTTATTTTTTTATAAATGAGTGATAAAAATTCGGCCGTTGTTTGATAATGATTATCACAATCATTATCAAAAGCATTGCTTTTGTTAAAAATCACCTGCAGTGGTCGGGGCGAAGCATCGCTTCGTCTGCGGTCGTTATGGCCTAATTAAAACTATAAGTCACTTATTGATATGGAAAAAAATAACAATTTGCCGTTCAGCAGTTTCAACTCACTGACAATCTTCACCGGTTTATGCCTGAGTCTCTCTCCGACCGGTCAAGTGCTTGCAGCGGACAGCACTGAAAAGAATGCTGGCGAAACGCTGGTGGTCGAAGCGCAAACTCCATCGCTGTATGCGCCGACTCACTCCGCCGATCCTAAATTTTCTCGTCCGATCGCCGATACCACGCGAACGGTCACCGTTGTCTCTGAGCAGGTGATGAAGGATCAGGGCGTCACCAACCTCACCGATGCGCTGAAGAACGTTCCCGGCGTGGGCGCGTTCTTTGCTGGTGAAAATGGCAACTCCACCACCGGCGACGCCATCTACATGCGCGGCGCAGATACCTCCAACAGTATTTACGTCGACGGTATTCGCGATATCGGCAGCGTCAGCCGCGATACCTTCAACACTGAACAGGTTGAGGTCATCAAGGGGCCGT
Organism: Klebsiella sp. RHBSTW-00484; assembly: GCF_013705725.1. NCBI lineage: Bacteria > Pseudomonadati > Pseudomonadota > Gammaproteobacteria > Enterobacterales > Enterobacteriaceae > Klebsiella > Klebsiella sp. RHBSTW-00484. Next base: position 4,050,609 of record NZ_CP055481.1, read on the forward strand.
CTGGTTCCGACTACGGTCGCAGCGCGCCGACCGGTTCAATCAATATGATCAGCAAACAGCCGCGTCTGGACTCCGGCATCGATGCTTCCGCAAGCGTAGGTAGCGCCTGGTTCCGTCGCGGCACGCTGGATATCAACGAGACCATTGGCGAAACCAGCGCGGTGCGCCTGAATCTGATGGGTGAAAAAACTCACGATGCAGGCCGCGACAAGGTGAAAAACGAGCGTTACGGCGTGGCGCCATCGGCGGCGTTCGGTCTTGGCACTGAGACCCGCTTGTACCTGAACTATCTGCACGTGACCCAGCACAATACGCCAGATGGCGGCATTCCGACTATCGGTCTGCCAGGGTATTCCGCCCCCAGCGCCAGCACCTCGGCGCTGAATCACTCCGGTAAAGTAGCCACCAGCAACTTCTACGGCACCAATTCCGACTACGATGATTCCACCACCGATACCGTGACGATGCGCTTCGAACACGATCTGAGCGACACCACGACCATTCGGAACACTACCCGCTGGTCTCGCGTGAAGCAGGATTATCTGATGACCGCGGTGATGGGTGGAGCATCAAACATCACCCAGCCCAATCCTGGCGATGTCGGCAGCTGGACCTGGTCACGTCTGGCAAACACCAAAGACACCAGCAACAAGATCCTCACTAACCAGACTAACCTGACCTCGAAGTTCTACACCGGTTCCATCGGCCATGACGTCAGCACCGGTGTGGAATTCACTCGCGAAACGCAGACCAACTACGGGGTTTATCCGCTAACGCCGCCGGCGGTGAATATTTATCACCCGAACAGCGATATCTCCATCGGCGGCCTGGACCGCAGCGGCGCCAACGCCAACGGGCAAACGGATACCTTCGGCGTTTATGCCTTCGACACCCTGCAAATTACTCAGGACTTCGAACTTAACGGCGGGATCCGTCTGGATAATTACCAGACCAAATACGATAGCGCGAGCCTGTGCGGCGGAACCGGACGCGGTGCTATCGCCTGCCCGACGGGCGTAGAGAAAAATACGCCCGTCACCACCGTCGATACTTCCACCAGCGGTAACCTGGTAAACTGGAAAGCCGGTGCGCTGTATCATCTGACCAATAACGGCAATATCTACGTCAACTACGCCGTTTCTCAGCAGCCGCCGGGAGGCAGCAACTTCACCCTCGCGCAAAGTGGTACCGGCAACAGTGCCAACCGTACCGACTTTAAACCGCAGAAAGCAAAAACCAGCGAAGTCGGAACCAAGTGGGAGCTCATGGACAAGCGCCTGCTGCTGACCGCCGCCCTCTTCCGTACTGATATTGAAAACGAAGTCGAACAGAACGACGACGGCACCTATTCACAGTACGGTAAGAAACGCGTGGAAGGCTATGAGATCTCTCTGGCCGGTAACATTACTCCTGACTGGCAGGTTATCGGCGGCTATACCCAACAGCGCGCCAGCATTAGCGAAGGCGCGAATACCGCCCAGGATGGCACCAGCGCGCTACCGTATACGCCAGAGCACGCATTTACCGTCTGGAGCCAATATCAGGCCACTGACGCGCTCTCCGTTGGCGCTGGCGCACGCTACGTCGGCAGTATGCATCGCGGCAGCGACGGCGCGGTCGGTACGCCGTCCTATACCGAAGGCTACTGGGTAGCGGATGCCAAGGTGGGTTATCGTATTAACCGTAATCTCGACCTGCAGCTGAACGTCTATAACCTGTTTGATACCGACTATGTCGCCTCTATTAATAAGAGCGGCTATCGCTATCACCCGGGGGAACCACGGACCTTCTTGTTAACCGCCAATATGCATTTCTGATCCACGATGGGGCGGCAACGCCCCGTTTCTTCAGGAGACAAAATCATGATGTACCATATCCCCACCGTCCTTAGCCCACAGGAAGTGGACTATTTCACCGCCCAGCTCCAACAAGCCGATTGGGTTGACGGCCGCGTAACTACTGGCGATCAGGGCGCTCAGGTCAAAAATAACCAGCAGGTAGACACCCGCAGCAGCTTGTATGGTGAACTTCAGGCAACGGTAGTCGCAGCGCTGAATCGCAGTTCGCTGTTTTTTGCCGCCGCGCTGCCGAAAACCCTTTCCAGCCCGCTGTTTAACCGCTATCAGCAGAGTGAAACTTATGGATTTCACGTTGATGGTGCGGTGCGCAGTCAGGCCCAGGGCGGCTGGATGCGTACCGATCTCTCCGCCACCCTCTTTTTATCCGCCCCGGAAAGCTACGAGGGCGGCGAGCTGGTAGTTAACGACACCTATGGCCAGCACTCGGTTAAGCTCCCGGCTGGCGACCTGGTACTCTATCCTTCAAGTAGCCTGCACTGCGTCACCCCCGTTACAGTGGGTACCCGCGTGGCCTCATTCTTATGGGTTCAATCCATGATCCGCGACGATAAGCGCCGCGCCATGCTGTTTGATCTGGATGGCAATATTCAGAAGTTAAAAAGCCGCCACGGTGAAAGCGACGAAGTGCTGTCTCTGCTTAATCTGTACCATAACCTACTGCGCGAATGGTCAGAGATCTAAGCCTTGTCTGGTCATTTTTTATCCCCATATTCTCTATACTAAAGAGAGACGAGATAACGAGGTGAACCATGGCATCAGGCTGGGCAAATGACGACGCCGTGCAGGAGCAAATCGACAGCACCATTAATGATGCCATCGCGCGGGCGCGAAATGAGCTTTCATCGGGTGAAAGCAACAAATTTTGTGAAGAGTGCGGAGAGCCGATTCCGGAAGCGCGTCGGCAAGCGGTTGCGGGAGTGAGATACTGTGTAAAGTGCCAACAAGATAAAGATTTACATAACAATACATTTTCAGGATATAATCGCAGAGGATCTAAAGATAGCCAGCTTCGCTGACCGTCATTTACCTTTCATTACCGCAGATCGCGTTATCTTTTCGCGCACGTTTTTTGGCAAACTGAGTGGCAAAATGTGCCCTTACCGCCCCGTGAACTTCGCTTCAACCCGTTTTCTCTTCGCGGGCTAAAATAATTTATTAATATTCAATAAATTAATAATCATTCAAAAAATTAGATTGAGATTGTTAATTTCCTTCGATTTTATCTCTCGCTCAAAACCGTGATACTTCTCACATCGACGAAACATCGTCACCTGTACAAGACAACCTGCGAGAGATTAATTATGAAAACTATCAAATATGCTGCCGCCGCCATCGCCCTTTCCGCTCTGTCCTTTGGTGCTTTCGCCGCTCAGCCGGTAACATCGGCCCAGGCAGAAAGCATGAACAAAATCGGTGTGGTTTCCGCTGAAGGCGCAATGACGCTGGATGGTCTGGAAGCTAAGCTGGCAGAGAAAGCCGAAGCCGCTGGCGCAACCGGCTACAGCATCACCTCTGCTAACACCGCGAACAAAATTAGCGGTACCGCGGTTATCTATAAATAATCGCCACAAATTCCTGTAGCAAGTAAGACCCTGTAACGCCACTGTTTCAACCCTGTAAGACCCTTTAATACCCTTGCCTTGCCCGTTCATCTACTGGACGGGCTTTTTTTTAACGCTGCGTCAACATTTTCACCCCTTCCTACTTTTTATTGATATTAAACTCAACAATTAATAAATAAGTGTTTTTGATATTTTTTTATTTACATATAAAAAACTGACAGACCCCACACTTTTAATTTTTTCACTTCCCATCCATTTTAGAATCCATGTTTAACTATGATGCGGTTAACGGTAACGCCATCTGAAATACCCCCATAAAACCGGCACATTCTAATCACATAAAATACAAATGTAACAATACATTTTCATTGATAAGGATATAGCTCATGAAATATTCAAAGATCATCCCCTTAATTCCGTTATCATTAATGCTATGGGCAACAGGAGCATTATCAGCGTCTCAGGAAGTCAAATTCATGACCTGGAACATCTGGCACGGTTCGCAGGACCGCCATCTGGCGCACGATATTGAATCTTTGCAGCCTAACGTGATGGTGCTTCAGGAGACTTACAGCCGCCAGGACACGATTAAGGCGGCATTTGCGAAGGCTAATAATATTAAGCCGGAGAACGTGTTCAGTTACACTGTATCTTGTTTTTCCAATAAGCAACATAACTTTACCGGCGCTCAAGACAGCTGTTTTCCTGGAAATTATGAAACCAACTCAGGGAATGGCTCTGCTGATAATCTGACCATCTGGTCTATCTATCCCATTACCGACTATAATACATTCGATGTTACAGAGACGGCAGTTAACACCCCTAAAATTAATCAATTTAATTACGGTGCGGTAAAACTAGATGTAAAAGGTACACCGTTATGGGTTGCTAATTTCTGGCTCACCTCATCCTATGGAGCAGAACAATATCTGAATCAACTTTATATTGATAAACGTGATGTTGAAATACGTCATTACGACAGTATGATTGATGAAAAGCAGGCCATAAAAGGAATACTCGACAAAGAAGCACACCGCGCCGACCAGGCACAGCAGGTTGTCGAAAAAAGCAAAATACTGCTGGATAACGCAGACAAAGAGCCCATTATTATGGCCGGAGACGGCAACTCCTTCTCTCACCTCGACTGGGCAGAAAAATGGCGCGACGGGCACTACGGTTTAACGATACCTTTCCCGGTGTCTCAGGTATTCATGGCGGCCGGCCTGAAGGATTCGTACAGAGAAGCTCACCCAAATCCATTGATTTACCCTTGCTCAAGCTGGCAACCGCAGGCTGCTGATACACCTAAACCACGCACATGGTCAGATCGTGAGCCAACCATGACCGCTCCCGGACGTATTGATTACATTTATTATAAAGGCAGTCGCTTATCCGTGAAGGAATCCGTCTGCGTGGGTAGCGTTGGCGGCGGCGCGACGGGAGGAACATCCGATCATGCAGCCGTCATGACCACCTTTATTCTTAATTGATTCTCCGTAGAAAGCGCGGCAGGGGAAGAAATTCCCACGCAACCTTAAATAATTGAGCAAGAGCCCGTACGCAGGTACGGGCCCAGAGTACTGACAAAGTACATTCTTCAGGGATTCCCCCGGCGATGCGGCCCTACACGGGCCTAAAGAGAAACCGTAACATGATGATGTTATGGGTTTTGTAGGCCGTGCAAGGCGCTAGCCATCACCCGACAGAAATGCGAGCACAATATCTAAAACAGAACACGTTTTTTAGTCCACCAGTATAATTTTCAACGCAAACAGCATTGCAACTGCAATAACGCACAGATTCAGCTCACGCCATCGTCCGCAGAAGATTTTCATGATGCAGTAAGCCAGAAAGCCAAGTGCAATCCCCTCGGTGATAGAGAACGTGAAAGGCATCATTACCGCCGTGATAAAAGCCGGAACTGACTCGGTAAAATCATCCCAGTCGATACGAGCGAGGCTGGATGTCATCAACACGCCTACGAAAATTAAGGCTCCAGCCGTTGCGTATCCCGGCACTATTTCAGCCAGCGGCGAAAAAAACATCACCAGCAAAAACAAAACGCCGACAACCACCGCTGTAAGACCGGTCCTGCCTCCCACCGACACACCAGCCGTACTTTCGATATAAGCGGTCACCGATGAAGTACCTATAAAAGCACCGGCCACTGAACTCAAACTGTCAACATACAGCGCCTTATGCATATTGGGGAATTTCCCCTCTTTGCCAATTAAACCCGCTTTATCCGTCACGCCGATTAGCGTCCCTGAAGAATCAAAGAGATTAATCAGCATGAATGAGAAAATAATACCGGCCAGATCCAGCGATAAGGCACCGCGTATATCCACTTCACCAATTACCCCGCTGATACCAGACGGTGTGGAATAAACACCATTAAAATGAACATCGCCAAAAAATAATCCACAACATGATGTGACGACAATTGAAACCAGCACTGCAGCATGGAAATTTCGTGAAGAGAGAACGGCAATAATAAAAAAACCAACAATCCCTAATAACACGCTATGTGAACTCAAATCGCCAATGGCAACTAACGTATCTTTATTTGCAACAATGACACCTGAATTTTTCAGCCCCATCATTGCAATAAACAACCCTATTCCGCTGGTGATACCTATGCGCAAACTTATTGGGATGTTTGCAATCATCCAGTAACGAATGCGAAAAAGCGTTAATAAAAACAACCCCACAGCGCCCCAGAATATTGCGCCCATCGCGGTCTGCCAGCTCATCCCCATCGCCCCGACAACCACAAAGGCGAAAAAGGCGTTTAGCCCCATTGCGGGTGCCAGCGCAACAGGAAGATTTGCAATAAGTCCCATGGCAATGCTACCAATACCGGCAATCAAACAAGTGGTGACAAAAACGACCTTCGCATCCATATGCGCCGCAGCTAGAATTTGTGGATTAACAAAAACGATATAAACCATCGTTAAAAACGTAGTGAGCCCGGCGATCGCCTCGGTGCGCACACAGGTATTATGCTGCTGTAGTTTAAAAAAACGGGAAAGACTGCTAGTACTCTGATGAATACTTTCGCTGCGTTCATTTTTCATGTTTTTCATCCGCTGATGAAGAATAACTTCATGATACACCCACTGACTTTACTCTTTTTAAATCATACCTAACTCATAATTCAGTGATAGCTATCACATCGTAAAAATCTATTTATCGATAAAATAAAAAACCACCACAGATGATAAAATGATAATTAAAGAATCAATTTGATAAATCAAAATGAGAAAATAAAATGATAAATAAAATTAACTTTAAACATCACCAGATTAGTCGTCAAAACAGACAAGAATTGCTCGCCGTATCACGTGGAGAGGATATTGCAGATTATATTATTGATAATGTCACTGTACTTGATTTAATTAATGGCGGGAGTTTCGCAGGCCCCATAGTGATAAAAAACCAGCATATTGCCGGTATTGGCCCAGAGTATGCCGATGCTCCGACTCACCAGCGTGTCGATGCCCGCGGAGCAACAGCAGTACCTGGCTTTGTTGATGCCCATTTGCATATTGAATCGAGCATGATGACCCCCGTTGCTTTTGAAACGGCAACTCTGCCGCGCGGCCTGACAACCATCGTTTGCGATCCCCATGAAATCGTCAATGTGATGGGGGAATCCGGCTTCGCCTGGTTTATTCGCTGCGCCGAACTGGCACAACAAAATCAGTATATTCAGGTTAGCTCCTGCGTCCCTGCCCTGAAAGGTTGCGATTTAAACGGTGCCGACTTTACCCTTGAACAAATGCTCCGCTGGCGCGACCATCCCCTGGTCACCGGGCTCGCGGAGGTAATGGACTATCCCGGCGTTATCGCCGGAGAGCACGAAATTGCGGATAAAATAGACGCGTTCCTCCCCCTGACGATAGACGGTCATTGCCCGGGCCTGAGCGGTAAAACGCTTAATGCATATGTTGCTGCTGGCGTCGAAAACTGCCATGAAAGCTATTCTCAACAAGAGGGCCATGAAAAGCTACGGGCGGGAATGGGGTTAATGATCCGCGAAGGATCCGCTGCGCGAAATCTCGATTCGCTCGCGCCGTTAATCAATGAAATAAACAGCCCACAATGTATGCTTTGTACCGACGATCGTAACCCCTGGGAAATTGCCCATGAAGGCCATATCGACGCGCTTATCCGCCGCCTTATTATCCAACACAATGTACCGCTGCATGTCGCTTACCGTATTGCCAGCTGGTCAACCGCGCGCCATTTCGGCCTGAAACATCTCGGACTGCTGGCACCGGGAAAACAAGCGGATATCGTCCTGCTTAGCAATCCTCAGCAAGTTGAGGTACAGCAAGTGTTTATTAAGGGAATGCCTGTCGATGAACACGCATTACTGCGCGCCGAGTCTGCAACGTTAGCAAAAACGCATCCCCCCTTAGGCAACACGGTTGCACGCCAGCCGGTATCCGCCGCCGACTTTTCCTTCGATTTCACTCCCGGCAGGCGCTATCGCGTGATTGAGGTCATTCCTAACGAGCTGATCACCGGCAATGGAGAGAGCCTGTATACCGGGGAAGGATTTGATCGAGAAGATATTTGCTTTATCAGCGTCCTGGAACGTTATGGCAAGCAAACCCCGCCTGCCTGCGGTCTACTGAGCGGCTTTGGCTTACGTGAGGGAGCGCTGGCGGCAACGGTTAGCCATGACAGCCATAACATCGTTGTTATTGGCCGTAGCGCGCAGGAGATGGCTACAGCGGTAAATCAGGTTATCTCAACCGGCGGCGGGTTGTGCGTCGTGCATAATAACCAGGTAGCGGCTCATTTGCCGCTACCTGTCGCCGGGTTAATGAGCACCGAAACGGCACAAACGCTGGCGCAGCAAATAGGTTTGCTCAAAGCTGCTGGTAAACTCTGCGGCACTCTTCCCGACGAACCTTTTATCCAGATGGCGTTTTTATCACTACCGGTTATCCCAGCGCTCAAGCTAACCAGCCAGGGACTCTTCGATGGCAGTAAGTTCGATTTCACGTCGCTGGAAATCACTGAGTAAAGCAGCGCCGCCCACAATGGCGGCGATGATTACCAGTGCTCAGCCACTTTTGCCAGTCCCTGTTCCAGAGTGGCTGCTTCCCCGGCAGCCACCAGACAGCAGGCCAGCTGGATTCTCAGCGACAGGGGTAGCGGTTCGCTCCCTGTCACACAGCGTTCAATCCAGCGCGCGGTAACCTCCGGGTCTTTTGACTCTGGTAGCGCAACAGCCTGCGCTGTACCCATATCCTGACGCTCGTTCAGCACACGCGTTCCAGCGGCATCAATCAGGCTAATCTGCGGGCAGCGCTGCGGGTTAGCATAGACTTCGCCTTCAGTACCGTGCATCAGCAATGCCCGTCCGCCGATTTCAGTAAAGAATTTCGCCACCCGGGTGACGTATTCCGGATGAGAGACGCTCGACAGGCGCAGCGCCGCATCTTCCGCAAACGGCGTCGCCAGCTTGGCCAGAGTATGCGCGCTGTTGCGCACGCCCATACGCCAGCGTATCGCTAACTGTTTCTCCAGCGCTGGACAAAGCGCACCTATCGGGATGTAAACCGGCTGATGGCTGTCCAATCGCGCCTGGGCCTGACCCGCGTGTCGCGTGGCAGGAATCCCCATCAGCTCGAAAATCGTTTCTGTGAGCACGCGGGTTGGATCATGACTCACGCCGTGCACCACCACCGGGAAACCGAGTTTATGCAGCAGGATGGCGATCAGCGGGGTCAGGTTTGCCTGTTTGCGCGCACCGTTATAGCTGGGGATGACAATCGGCATAGGTTTACCTGGCGGCGGCGTCAGGCTTAGCGTCTGCTGCTGCATCGCCTCGTAGAAGCCCTTCATCTCCGCTTCGCCTTCACCCTTGATGCGCAGGGCGATAAGGATGCCGCCCAGTTCGAGCTCGGGCACTTCGCCGCTAAGCACCCGCGAATAGAGCGCGCGGGCCGTTTCGACATCCAGGTCACGGGCGTGGTTTTTCCCGCGCCCAACTTCTTTAATGATCTTGCTGTAGTCCATCGAAGGCTCCTTTGAGCTTCTCACATCGTCGACATTGCACCATTAACGCCGTTTGCGACGCGTCGGTTTTGCTTTAGTTTTTACTATAACCTCAGGGACGGCAGGCTGCTCTATCGGAAATACGGGTAATGCATTCAATAAGCGTTGGCCGTAGTTTTTGGTCAACAGTCGCTTATCGTAAATCACCACTTCCCCCCAGCAGCTATGGCTACGGATCAGGCGCCCCACCTGCTGAATCAGGTTGAAGGAAGCACTCGGCAGACTTTGAACTTCGAACGGATAGCGATTGAGGCTTTTGAGCCATTCGCCTTCGGTAATCACCACCGGGCTGTCTATCGGCGGGAAGGCGATTTTGTGGATGTGAACCTGGCTCAGCAACTCACCTTTTAAATCGAGCCCTTCGGCAAAGGATTGCAGCCCGACCAGCACGCTTCGCTCTCCGCCTTCAACACGCTTACGATGCAGTTCCACCAGCCGATAGCGCGGCTTATCACCCTGCACCAGCAGCAGCAAGCGCAAATCGGTCACGTGCTCAAGAAAACGCTGCATCGCTCTTCCGCTGGCAAACAGCACCAGCATGCCGAGATGCTTTTTACTCTCAACCTGCTCGCGAAAGTAAGCCGCCATCTCGGCGATATGCTGTTCTTCGTGGTCAATAAGCGGTTCGTAGTGCATCTGTGGGATGACAATTTTACCCTGTTCGACGTGGTTAAACGGCGAATCCAGTGCCACAAAGCGGTCTCCCGCCTTCTCTTTCAGTCCGCTCATCTCCTGCAGGCGAGAAAAGCTATTCAGCGAACGTAGCGTCGCCGAAGTGACAACAATATGCGGGACGCTGCGCCAGAGCAGCCTTTCCAGCTGATCGCTGACGCGGATCCCCACGCAGTGGAACCAGATATGCATCTGACCGTCACGCAGGTCGCGGGTGGCCCATTTGGTCACCGGCGCGCCTGAAGACTGCGCCAACGATGCCAGACGCCACAGTTTGCTCTGACTCTCAAACATCCCCAGCGCGCGGTTCATCTGCAGCAGAACCCGGTGTAGACGCACCACATCATGACTGCCTGTTTTTTCGCCAAGATCGTTGAGGAACAGCTCCGCCAGCCCGCGCAGCGTTTCCGTCAGCTTCGCCAGCCGCTGGCAGATCTCCATGACTTCCTGCGGCAGCTCGCCCATCGGAAAGCGGTGTTCCGCTTCCTGACCTGCAGGCATATACAGGTTAAGAATATTATTTAGCGAGGAGATAAGCTCAAACAGCTCCTCGCAATGCGCGTTCAGGCGCTCAGGATTCGCCAATGGCGGTGTGGTTTTAGGCCGGAACTGTTCCATGCAGGTGGCAACCAGCTTAGTGAACAGATCCAACTGCAGGCGATACCACGGAGCGGTGATTTCAGCGCTCATTTCCAGCGCATCGCGGGCGACATCCGGCAGGTGGTGGCCTTCATCAAGCACCAGCAGTAAATTCTTCGGATCCGGCAGCACCGCCTCGCTCTCCATTGCCGCCATGACCAGCGCATGGTTTGCCACCACCACTTCGGCTTCCTGAATTTCTCGCCGGGCGACGAAAAATGGGCATTCGCGATAATAGTGGCAGTTGCGGTTCAGGCAGCTGGCTTTATCGGTGCTCAGGCGGCTCCACAGCGAATCATCTATGTTTTTATCGGTATGATCGCGCAGACCATCCCATTTATAACTATCAAGATCCGTTTTAAGCGTCGCACACAGCTTCTGTTCCGCCTGGTTATTCGGCGTGAGATCGTCATCAAGGAAGGCAAGCAAATCCTGCTGTGTCGGTTCCGTACTGGCGAGAGCGGCCAGGTTACGCGTACAAACGTAGCGCCCACGACCAAAGGCAGCGGTAAAGCGCAGATCGGGAATAATTTTACGCAGCAGCGGCAGGTCTTTGCTGTAGATCTGGTCCTGCAGCGCCACGTTGGCGGTGCTGACTACCAGCGTTTTTTGCTCTTCACGGGCAATCGCGATGCCGGGGATCAGGTATGACAAGGTTTTGCCGACGCCAGTGGGAGCCTCAATCGCCAGATGCCGCCCCTCTTCCCCGGTAAGCGTCTTCGCAACATCGGCGATCATCTGCCGCTGCGGGGGACGGGGAATAAAGTCCGGAATCTGTTCCTGAAGCGCCTTATACCAGGCGGCGATTTGCGCTTTTAGCGCTGCGGTCAAAGCCATGAGAGAACCTGAATACTGTATAAACAGCCACTATTGTGCCATTTTTTCGCTGCCGGGAGGAATGTGTTTCTGAGCAAACTGGAATCACGCTCGAGGTTTAGCGCAAGTCTGAAGCGTTCCGGGCAGGAATATTGCCCGGAACCGCTGGAATGAGGTGAGGATACTATTCAGCCGACGCCGGTTTGCGCGGGCGACGACGCCGTGGAGGTTTACCGTCTGCAGTACGTGCTTTCGGCGCTTCACCATCGTTGCGGCGCGGAGCAGATTGCTGGCTACGACCCTGACTCTGGCCAGCGCGGCCCTGGCTTTGGCCACCACGACTCTGGCTTTGACCACCGCGGCCACCGCCACGCTGCTGCTGGCGACCGTTCTGAATCGGCTCGGCTTTGATGGAAGGATCCGGTTCATAGCCCGCGATGGCGATACGTGGGATCTCTTTTTTCAGCAAGCGTTCGATATCATGCAACAGCTTATGCTCGTCAACGCAGACCAGCGACAGCGCTTCGCCAGTTGCAGCCGCGCGACCGGTACGGCCGATGCGGTGCACATAATCTTCCGGTACGTTTGGCAGTTCGTAGTTCACTACGTGCGGCAACTCCTCGATATCCAGACCGCGAGCGGCGATGTCGGTTGCCACCAGCACGCGGATGCCACCGGATTTAAAGTCAGCCAATGCGCGAGTACGCGCGCCCTGGCTTTTGTTACCGTGGATTGCGGCGCTGCGAATACCATCTTTATTAAGCTGCTCTGCCAGATGGTTTGCGCCGTGCTTGGTGCGGGTGAAGACCAGCACCTGCTGCCAGTTACCTTCACCGATCATCTGCGACAGCAGCTCGCGCTTGCGTTTTTTATCAACAAAATGCACTAACTGGCTCACCTGCTCAGAGGCGGTGTTACGGCGGGCAACTTCAATTTCCAGCGGGTTATGCAGCAGTTTTTCCGCCAGTGATTTAATGTCGTCGGAGAAGGTTGCAGAGAACAGCAGGTTCTGGCGTTTCGCAGGCAGTTTCGCCAGCACGCGGCGAATATCGTGGATAAAGCCCATATCCAGCATACGGTCGGCTTCATCCAGTACCAGCACTTCAACCTTATCCAGGCTGACGGCATTCTGATGTTCAAGATCCAGCAGACGTCCCGGCGTGGCCACCAGAATATCGACGCCGCTGCGCAGCTTCATCATCTGTGGGTTAATGCTTACCCCGCCGAAGACGACCAGCGAACGAATATTCAGATACTTGCTGTAATCCCGTACGTTCTCGCCAATCTGAGCTGCCAGCTCGCGCGTTGGAGTCAGGATCAAAGCGCGCACCGGGCGACGACCTTTAGCATGCGGTTCTTGTTGGATCAGATGCTGAAGCAGCGGCAGCGTAAAGCCTGCCGTTTTACCGGTGCCGGTCTGGGCGCTGGCCATCAGATCGCGACCCTGTAATACCGCAGGAATAGCCTTCTGCTGGATAGGGGTTGGCTCAACATAGCCCTGTTCAGCGACCGCGCGCAGGATTTCAGGATTCAGGCCAAGGGAATCAAAAGACATAACAACTCCGAACCGCCCCGGCCCGTCACAGGCGTAGTCTTCAGGGAGATTATTGCGAAAGAGATGGCAAAAACCACAATGCCATGAAGTGGCGCAGTCTAGCAGATTTTGTGACGAACCGCATAAAATCTCCCGAAGAGAATACTCTGACTAACAAACCACTGCTCCCCGTCCTGTAGACGAGGAGCGGTAATTACGCTTCGCGATAAATATCCCCGTAATAGCTGGCGAGCAGTATCTGACGCAGCTCAGCTACCAACGGATAGCGTGGGTTGGCGCCGGTGCACTGGTCATCGAAGGCGTCTTCGGACAGCTTATCGACGTGGGCGAGGAAATCGGCTTCCTGCACGCCTGCCTCGCGGATCGATTTCGGAATGCCCAGCTCGGCTTTGATGCTCTCCAGCCACGCCAGCAGCTTCTCGATTTTCGCCGCGGTGCGGTCTCCCGGCGCGCTCAGGCCTAAATGATCGGCAATCTCTGCGTACCGACGGCGGGCCTGTGGACGGTCGTACTGGCTGAAAGCCGTTTGCTTGGTCGGGTTGTCGTTGGCGTTATAGCGGATGACGTTGCAGATCATCAGCGCATTCGCCAGACCGTGCGGAATGTGGAACTGCGAGCCCAGCTTGTGCGCCATGGAGTGGCACACCCCAAGGAAGGCGTTAGCAAAGGCGATCCCGGCGATGGTTGCCGCATTATGGACGCGCTCGCGGGCCACCGGGTTTTTCGAGCCTTCATGGTAAGAGGCCGGCAGGTACGCTTTCAGCAGCTTCAGCGCCTGTAGCGCCTGGCCATCGGAGAACTCGGAGGCCAGCACGGAAACATAGGCTTCGATAGCGTGGGTCACCGCATCCAGGCCGCCGAAGGCGCACAGGGACTTCGGCATATCCATTACCAGGTTAGCATCGACAATCGCCATATCCGGGGTCAGGGCGTAGTCCGCCAGCGGATATTTCTGCCCGGTGGTATCGTCGGTCACCACCGCAAACGGCGTGACTTCGGAGCCGGTACCGGAAGTGGTGGTGATCGCCACCATCCGGGCTTTGACGCCCATTTTCGGGAAGGTGTAGATACGCTTGCGGATATCCATAAAGCGCAGCGCCAGCTCTTCGAAGTGGGTTTCCGGATGCTCGTATATCACCCACATGATTTTCGCCGCATCCATCGGCGAGCCGCCGCCCAGGGCGATGATGACGTCGGGCTTGAAGGCGTTAGCCAGCTCTGCGCCTTTGCGCACGATGGTCAGCGTCGGGTCGGCTTCCACTTCAAAGAAGACTTCGGTTTCGACGCCCGCCGCTTTCAGCACCGAGGTGATCTGGTCCGCGTAGCCGTTGTTGAACAGGAAGCGGTCGGTGACGATCAGCGCGCGCTTATGGCCATCGGTGATCACTTCATCCAGCGCGATGGGCAGAGAGCCGCGGCGGAAATAGATCGATTTCGGAAGTTTATGCCACAGCATATTTTCAGCTCGCTTTGCCACGGTTTTCTTGTTGATCAGATGCTTAGGCCCGACGTTTTCCGAGATAGAGTTACCGCCCCAGGAGCCGCAGCCCAGGGTCAGGGAAGGTGCGAGACTAAAGTTATAGAGATCGCCAATGCCGCCGTGGGAGGTCGGGGTGTTAATCAGGATGCGTGCGGTTTTCATTTTTTCGCCAAAGGTCATCACCCGCGCGGCCTGGTTATCCTGGTCGGTATAGAGGCAGGAGGTGTGGCCGATGCCGCCCATATCGACCAGCTTCACCGCTTTTTCTACGGCGTCGGCGAAATCTTTTGCCCGGTACATGGCCAGCGTCGGGGAGAGCTTTTCATGAGCAAAAGGCTCGCTGTCGTCGATAGCTTTAACTTCACCAATCAGAATTTTGGTATCGGCAGGCACGCTGATCCCGGCCATTTCGGCGATTTTCACCGCCGACTGCCCGACAATCGCCGCGTTTAGCGCGCCGTTTTTCAGCAGGATCCCCTGAACCGCTTTCAGCTCTTTTCCCTGTAACAGATAGCCGCCGTGGCTGGCGAAACGCTCGCGCACCGCGTTATAGACGGTATCGACCACCACCACCGACTGTTCGGAGGCGCAGATCACGCCGTTATCGAAGGTTTTGGACATCAGGATGGAGGCCACCGCGCGTTTTACATCAGCGGTTTCATCAATGACCACCGGGGTATTGCCTGCACCGACGCCAATGGCCGGTTTACCCGAGCTGTAGGCGGCCTTCACCATACCCGGTCCGCCGGTGGCGAGGATCAGATTGATATCCGGGTGGTGCATCAGGCGGTTGGACAGATCCACGGTCGGTTCATCAATCCAGCCAATGATGTCAGGCGGCGCACCGGCCTCGACTGCGGCGCGCAGCACAATTTCTGCCGCCCGGTTGGTGGCGTTTTTCGCCCGCGGATGCGGCGAGAAGACGATGCCGTTACGGGTTTTCAGGCTAATCAGCGATTTAAAAATAGCGGTAGAAGTTGGGTTGGTAGTCGGGACGATCCCGCAGATCAGCCCAATGGGCTCGGCGATGGTCATGGTGCCGAAGGCTTCGTCTTCGCCAAGAACCCCGCAGGTTTTTTCGTCTTTATAGGCGTTGTAGATATATTCAGACGCGAAGTGGTTTTTAATCACTTTATCTTCCACGATGCCCATGCCGGACTCGGCGACCGCCATTTTCGCCAGCGGAATGCGGGCATCAGCGGCGGCTAAAGCGGCTGCGCGGAATATTTTGTCAACTTGTTGTTGCGTGAACCCCGCGTACTGACGCTGAGCTTTTTTGACGCGCGCAACCAGCGCGTTTAATTCTTCAATGGAATTAATCGACATGGAAACCTCGAACGGAAACAGTAAAGCGCCGCCGCAGAACGCGGCGGCGAAAGCGATTAACGCAGACGATATTTGATTTTTTCAACCATCATGGCGGTGGAAATACCATAGCGGTCATGTAGCGTCGGCAGCGCACCAGCCAGCAGGAACTCGTCGGGCAGGCCAACCGTATCCAGCTCGCAGCGCACGCCTTTACGCATCAGCAGCGCAGCGACCGCTTCTCCCAACCCACCGACTGAGGTGTGGTTTTCCGCAGTGACCACCAGACGGCCTGGCTTCGAGGCTTGCTCAATAATCGCTTTTTCATCAAGTGGTTTGATTGTCGGCACGTGCAGCACCGCCACGCTGATATTGTCGGCGCGCAGTTTCTCCACCGTTTCAAGAGCGCGCATGGTCATCAGCCCGGAAGATATAATCAGCACATCGTTACCATCCTCCAGCAGCTTCGCTTTGCCCAGTTCGAACTGATAGTCATATTTATCCAGCACCAGCGGTACCCTGCCGCGCAGCAGGCGCATATAAACCGGGCCGTTATGATCGGCGATCGCTGGTACTGCCTGTTCTATCTCCAGCGCATCACAAGGGTCAACTATCACCATACCGGGGATGCCGCGCATAATCGCCAGGTCTTCCGTTGCCTGATGACTTGGCCCGTAACCGGTGGTGAGACCCGGCAACGCCGCGCAAATTTTCACGTTCAGATGCTCTTCGGCGATAACCTGATGGATAAAATCATAGGCCCGGCGGGTGGCAAAAGCGGCGTAGGTGGTGGCGAAAGGGATGAATCCCTCTTTCGCCATTCCCCCAGCGGCACCCATCAGCAGCTGTTCCGCCATCCCCATCTGGAAGAAGCGATCCGGAAAGGCCTGGGCGAAAATATGCAGGTCGGTATACTTCGACAAGTCGGCGGTCATACCGACGATTTCCGGGCGTTGTGCCGCCAGCTTCGAGAGCGCGACACCAAACGGAGCAGGAACAGTCACCTGATCTTCATCGGCAATGGAAGCGATCATTGCAGACGTTTTTAAACGGGGTTTCTGAGTAGTCTGGCTCATTACAGCACTCCTTCCGGTTTGTTGGCATCCAGCACCGCAATCGCTTTTTGCCATTCATCGGCATCGACGCGTATAAAATGGTTCTTATCGCGGGTTTCAAGGAACGGTACGCCTTTACCCATTAGCGTGTCGCAAAGAATGACTCGCGGCTGTTCGCCTGGATGGTTTTTCGCGTTGTCAAAGGCGGCAATCACCGCAGCCTGATCGTTGCCGTCCACACGCTGCACGTACCAGCCGAAGGCGGCCCATTTCTCGTGTAGCGGTTCAAAGCCGAGAATTTTGCGCGAATCGCCATCGGCTTGCTGTTTGTTCACATCGACGATGTTAATCAGATTGGTCAGCCCATAGTGGGCCGCAGACATCGCCGCTTCCCAGGTTGAACCTTCGTCCAGTTCACCATCCGACATCGAGTTATAGACCCACGACGCGCTTCCCTTTTGCCTCAGCCCCAGAGCCATTCCTACGGCAATAGACAGCCCTTGTCCCAGAGAGCCGCCAGACATCTCCATCGCTGGCGTATAGGTAGCCATTCCTGACATCGGCAGGCGGCTATCATCGGAGCCGTAGGTTTCCAGCTCCTCTTCCGGGATAATTCCCGCCTCCAGCAGCGCCGCGTAATAGGCGATGGCGTAGTGACCGTGAGAGAGCAGGAAGCGGTCGCGCCCTTCCCACTCAGGGTCTTGCGGACGATAACTCATTGCATGGCTGAACGCGGTCGCCAGCACATCGGCATAACCCAACGCCTGGCCAATATAGCCCTGCCCCTGAACTTCGCCCATTCTCAGGGCATAGCGACGGATACGCCACGCCGCTGCGGCAACTTTTTGTGATTCGGTCATATTCATCTGATTGCCTCGTTTAGTGGATTAACATGCCGCCGTTGACGTCCAGGGTAATACCGGTGGAGTAGGACGAGAGGGAGCTGCCCAGGAACAGCGCGGCGCGCGCGATGTCCACGGCGTCGCCAAGGCGATTCATCGGGATCCCGGCAAGAATATTGGTGGTCATTTCATCGGTCAGCTTACCGGCGGTGATATCGGTCTGAATCAGCCCCGGAGTGATGCAGTTGACGCGGACGTTATCCGGTCCCAGCTCACGCGCCATCGCCCTCGCCAGCCCCAGCACGCCAGCTTTTGCCGCGCTGTAGTGCGGGCCGCCGAAGATGCCGCCGCCGCGCTGGGCGGAAACAGAAGAGATGCAAACAATGCTGCCGGATTTTTGTGCCCGCATAGTCGGAATAACCGCCTGCGACATCAGCAACGTGCCGCGCAGGCTGACGTCCAGCACCGCATCATAGTTGGCGCGCTTAATATCCATTAGCTTCAGCGGCTGAGTAATGCCTGCGTTATTGACCAGCACGTCAACCCGACCGTATTTCGCCATAATTTGCTCAATCGCCGCCTGCACCTGAACTTCATCAGTGACGTTTGCCGCGAGACCAAGATGGCTTTCGCCTAATGCCGCAGCTGCGGCTTTACTGGCTTCGCCATTGAGGTCGATAATGACTACTTTGGCGCCGTTTTCGGCAAATAATTTCGCTGTTGCAAAACCCAAACCGCGTACGGAAGCCGCGCCCGTAATAATGGCGACTTTATCTTTTAATAACATATTTTCACTCCATGACTTTACGTCATATTAATTGACAGGAATATTTTCCATTACTGTGGTTCATCGAGAAATAAAATAACCACCAGACCTATTGCGGCGCAGATACCAAAATAGGTGAAGACTGAATTAAAGCTACCAGTTTGGTCGAGTAAGAACCCCGCAGCCATTGGGGCAACAAATCCGCCGAGGTTGCCGCCGCTATTAATAATAGAAGAGGCGATCGGATATGTTTTCGTATCCGAAACAGCCATACCGTAGGCGGTAAAAGCAGGCCAACCAATATTCAAACACAAACCGACAAAGAATAACCCAACGCAAACGGCCCAGGTACTTGCCGGAATATTTAGCATAATTAACATCATGACGACCGTTGAGATAGCCGTGAACATCATGGTCGGCTTACGACGACGTCCTAAGACTTTATCAGAGAACCATCCACCGCCAATTGCGCCAATAAAACCACCGATGCACGGCATACTCGCCACAAATCCCATGCTCATCACATCAAAACCACGTTCTTTGACTAAATACAGCGGGATCCATGTTAATAAACCATACAGCACACTCACCATCATAAAATAGGCCAGACAGTCGCCAAGAATATTTTTGGAGGTAAACAAGCCTTTTGCTGTATCAATAGGCGCCATCTTTTTGACGCGAATTATTTTATCGAGCCAGGTAAATTTATCGGCAATAAGGATATTTTCGCGCTCGGCACTTTTATTTTCATCACGCCCGGCATTAATCTCATCCAGTTCACTTTGCGAAACAAAACCACTCTCGGAAGGTTTTGATTTCACCAGCAGATACCAGGCAATTGCAGCAAAAATTCCTGGGATCGCAAAGGAGAAAAACACCCAGCGCCAGCCCCAGGTGACCGCAATCCACACCGCCAGCGGCGGTACGATGATCGGCGCAAACATGGTGGCTGCAATGTAAACGCCCGTTGCCGTGGCTTTCTCTTTCGGTGGGAACCAGTTATTAATCGTCGAAGCCAGCCCCACCGGACACGGTCCTTCGCTAAGTCCCAGTCCCAAACGCACCATCTTCAGGCCAAAAACCGAACTCACCGTGCCCATCAGCCAGGTAAAAGCGGAAAAGCCGAAAATTGACAGCGAAACTAGCCCCCGTGTGCCGCGCTTCGCGATAAAGAAACCCGCCGGGATCTGACTTACCGCGTAGCCAAGGAAAAACATACTGGCGATGGCCCCGGCTTCAAAGTTGTTGATATGAAACTCATCAATGATGAACGGCAGCACCGCACCGATATTCGTTCTGTCGGCATAATTTATTGCATACACCAGGAAAATCATCGTTAAAACCACGAACCGATATTTTGTTTTCCTGGCGTCAGTACAGACTACAGTATCCATACGTGACATAGGGTATCCTCATTATTGTTTTATGTTTTTTCGCGAACCTTACCGTATCGCGCCTTGTTATCAGGCCTGTGGTTGCAATATAACAACCCCAAAAAGAAAGGGTATTCAAAAAACCTCAATTATGAGTGAGAAAAATTTACTTCGTGACTACACTCAAATTCCTGTGAATTACCTGGATGCTTGGTTCTGCGTTTAAAAGTGTTAACTTCATCACGGATTCCTGGGTAATTTATTTTCCGGCTATGTTATGCTTGCCCACAATTCCTGCGATAATTGGCTTATATACTCCTTTGGGGTAATAAAAATTTATCCCGTTCACAGGAGGAAAGGATGAGTCAACCGCTTCAAAATAAAAGCTTGCCAATGCCATCGTTACGCAATATTCAGGCATTTATTGAAGTAGCCGATACCGGTAGTCTCAATCTGGCAGCAGAAAATCTCAACATTACGGCCTCAGCAGTAAGTCACCAGATAGCCAGCCTGGAACAGTATTTGGGAAAGAAGCTGTTTTCTCGCAGCAGTAAAGGGGTGATATTAACCACTATTGGTGAAAAATATCTTAAAGAGGTTTCCGGGGCATTAAATATTATTGGTCAGGCCACTAATCAGGTGATTAATGATATCCACCAGGATTATTTGCGTATTCACTCAGCACCCAGCTTTGGCTTATTATGGCTCATGCCCCGTCTTAATAAATTTCGCCAGACCTGGCCTGAACTCAAGATTAGCCTGACCTGCTCTTATGAAAGCATTCAGTTTTCTCGCGATAATATTGACATCGATATTCGCCACGGGCTTTCGCAGTGGCCAACCCTGGTGGTCAAAACGATAAAGAATGAGCGCGTGCTCCCTTATACATCATTATCTTATTTAGCTAGCCATAATATACAGACCATCGAAGACTTACTGGCCTGCGATCTTATTCATTCAGATAGCACGTTGATCAACTGGAGCAACTGGTTGTCCTGGCACAAGGTTCGCGGCTGGAATAAAAACTTTATATTCAATTTCGACCGTTCATATATGAGCATTGAGGCGGCGCGTATGGGGATGGGCATTATTCTGGAAAGCAATCTGCTGGCCGGGCAGAACATTAACCAGCAGCATCTGACCGCCGTTTTTACCAACGATGTGAGTATGCCGGTTAACGCCCATCACTTCGTTTTACCGCACACCAACGAGCAAAAAGAGAAAGTGAAGATCTTCTTTAATTGGGTCTCTGAAGAGCTGAGTCGAGAAGGATTTTATATTTAACATCCGACGGTGGACAAACTTCCGATGCGCGCCTAAAGTTAATCAATCGATTGATTAACTTTCCCAGAGCGATGACAACGACCCCCATTACCAGCAAAGGCGAGCAGGCGAAAAGCCAGCTTATCGCCGCCGCTATCGCCCAGTTCGGCGAATACGGTCAGCACGCCACCACCCGCGATATCGCCGCCCAGGCCGGGCAGAATATCGCCGCTATCACCTACTATTTCGGTTCGAAGGACGATTTGTACCTCGCCTGCGCCCAGTGGATTGCCGACTTTATCGGCAATAATTTTCGCCCCCATGCGCAGGCGGCAGAGGAACTGCTGGCCCAGCCCGCTGCGGATAAAGCCGCAATGCGCACTCTGATTCTACGCGCCTGCCAGAATATGATTTTACTGCTGACCCAGGAAGACACGGTCAATTTGAGCAAATTCATCTCCCGCGAGCAGTTGTCGCCGACACCCGCCTATCAGCTCATCCACGACCAGGTCATTGCTCCACTACACTGCCACCTAACCCGTTTAATCGCCGCTTATACCGGCCTTAACGCAGACACCACGCAAATGATCCTTCACACCCACGCGCTGCTGGGGGAAGTTCTCGCGTTTCGTCTTGTTCGGGAAACGGTGCTGCGTCGCGCCGGTTGGGCCGAGTTTGATCAAGAAAAAACCGAGCAAATCATTCAGGTCATCACCTGCCACGTTGATTTCGTTCTGCAAGGATTATCGCAAAGGAGTCTGGAGTCATGAAAAAACCGCTCATCGTTGTTCTACTGCTTCTCCTGATGGCTGCTGTGATTGGCGGCGGCTGGTGGTGGTATCAAAGCAGCCAGCAAAAAGCGCTCACCCTGTATGGCAACGTGGATATTCGTACCGTTAACCTGAGCTTCCGGGTGGGAGGACGGCTGGCGTCGCTAAGCGTCGATGAGGGCGATGCGATTAAAACCGGGCAAACGCTGGGCGAGTTGGATCGCGCCCCTTATGAAAATGCCCTCCAGCAGGCGCAGGCCAACGTTTCTACGGCCCAGGCGCAGTACGACCTGATGATGGCGGGCTATCGCTCGGAAGAAATTGCCCAGGCCGCCGCCGCGGTTAACCAGGCCCAGGCGGCTTACGCCTATGCGCAGAACTTCTATCAACGCCAGCTGGGGCTGCGTAAAAGCAGCGCTATCTCCGCGAATGACCTTGAGAACGCGCGCTCCTCACGCGACCAGGCACAGGCCACGCTGAAATCAGCCCAGGATAAACTGCGCCAGTACCGCGCCGGTAACCGTCCGCAAGAGATAGCCCAGGCCAAAGCCAGCCTCGAACAGGCTCAGGCCGCGCTCGCACAGGCGAAACTCGATCTGCACGATACCACGCTGACCGCGCCGTCCGACGGCACCCTGATGACCCGCGCCGTGGAGCCAGGCAGTATGCTCAGCGCAGGCGGCACGGTGATGACGCTATCATTAACCCATCCGGTTTGGGTACGCGCCTACGTCGATGAAAAAAATCTCGGCCAGGCCCAACCGGGGCGTGAAGTCTTGCTCTATACCGATAGCCGTCCGAATCAACCTTACCTTGGCAAAATCGGCTTTGTCTCTCCTGTGGCTGAATTTACACCGAAAACCGTCGAGACCCCGGACCTGCGCACCGACCTGGTTTATCGCCTGCGGATTGTGGTCACCGATGCCGACGGCGCGCTGCGTCAGGGGATGCCGGTGACCGTCGCTTTCAGCAATGGAAACGGCCAATGAGCGAAGACGTTATCACGCTGCGCGGTCTCACCCGGCGTTTCGCCGGCATGGACCGCCCGGCCGTCGCGCCGCTGGACTGCACCATTCACTCCGGCTATGTGACCGGGCTGGTTGGCCCCGATGGCGCAGGGAAAACCACCCTGATGCGTATGCTCGCCGGCTTGCTCAAAGCCGACAGCGGCAGCGCACAGGTCATTGGTTTTGACCCCATTGCCGACGATAGCGCCCTGCACGCGGTGCTCGGTTATATGCCGCAGAAATTTGGCCTGTATGAAGATCTGACGGTGATGGAAAACCTGACCCTCTACGCCGACCTGCGCAGCGTCACCGGCGAAGCACGGGAAAAAACCTTCGCCCGGCTGCTGGAGTTTACCTCTTTGGGCCCCTTTACTGGCCGTCTGGCGGGTAAACTCTCCGGCGGTATGAAGCAGAAACTCGGCCTCGCCTGTACCCTCGTCGGTGAACCGAAAGTGCTGCTGCTGGACGAACCCGGCGTCGGCGTTGACCCCATCTCACGCCGCGAACTGTGGCAAATGGTCCACGAGCTGGCGGGCGATGGGATGCTGATCCTCTGGAGCACCTCCTATCTCGACGAAGCCGAACAGTGCCGCGACGTGCTGCTGATGAACGAAGGACAGCTGTTGTATCAGGGCGCGCCCAAAGAGCTGACGCAGACCATGGCTGGACGCAGCTTTTTGATCTCCAGCACCGAGGAAAATAACCGCCGCCTGCTACAACGGGCGCTGAAGCTGCCGCAGGTGAGCGATGGCGTGATTCAGGGCAAATCGGTGCGCCTGATCCTCAAAAAAGAGGCCAATATCCGCGAAGTGCAAAACGCAGCCGACATGGCGCCGCTGGAGGTAGCTGAAACCGCGCCGCGCTTTGAAGATGCGTTCATCGACCTGCTGGGCGGCGCGGGTACGGCTGAATCGCCGCTGGGGAAAATTATCCACACCGTGGAAGGCTCCCATGACGACACGGTGATTGAAGCGCAAACCCTGACCAAAAAATTTGGTGATTTTGCCGCCACCGACCACGTCGATTTTCAGGTCAAGCGTGGAGAAATCTTCGGACTCCTCGGCCCTAACGGCGCGGGCAAGTCCACCACCTTTAAGATGATGTGCGGCCTGCTGGTCCCCACCTCCGGCAAAGCGCTGGTGCTGGGGATGGACCTCAAAGTCAGCTCTGGCAAGGCACGCCAGCATCTGGGCTATATGGCACAGAAATTTTCGCTGTATGGCAACCTCACCGTTGAGCAGAACCTGCGCTTTTTCTCCGGCGTTTATGGCCTGCGCGGCAAAGCGCAGAACGAAAAAATCGCCAGCATGAGCGAGGCATTTGGCCTGAAAAGTATCGCCAGGCAGGCCGCCGACGACCTGCCGCTCGGCTATAAGCAGCGCCTGGCGCTGGCCTGTTCGCTGATGCATGAGCCGGATATTCTGTTTCTGGACGAGCCAACTTCGGGCGTCGATCCCCTCACCCGCCGGGAGTTCTGGCTGCATATCAACAGCATGGTGGATAAGGGAGTGACGGTAATGGTCACCACCCACTTTATGGATGAGGCGGAGTATTGCGACCGTATTGGTCTGGTCTATCGCGGCAAACTTATCGCCAGCGGCACGCCGGACGATCTCAAAGCAATGGCGGCGGATGATGAACAGCCTGACCCGACGATGGAACAGGCATTTATTACCCTCATCCATGACTGGGATAAGGAGAACGCCAGTGAGCGCTAAAATCCTGGCATGGCGGCGCGTGCGCGCCCTGTGCGTCAAGGAGACGCGGCAGATCGTCCGCGACCCCAGCAGTTGGCTGATTGCGGTGGTGATCCCGCTGCTGCTGCTGTTTATCTTTGGCTACGGTATTAACCTCGACTCCAGCAAACTGCGAGTCGGCGTGTTGCTGGAACAGCAGAGCGAAGAGGCGCTGGATTTCGTCCATACCATGACCGGTTCGCCCTATATCGACGCCACCATCAGCGACAATCGCCAGCAACTGATTCAAATGATGCAGGCCGGGCGGATCCGCGCGCTGGTGGTGGTGCCGGTGGATTTCGACCAGAAGATGGCCCGTCCCGGCGACGATGCGCCAATCCAGCTTATCACCGACGGCAGCGAACCGAATACCGCCAACTTCGCCCAGGGCTATATCGAAGGCATCTGGCAAATCTGGCAACAGCAACGGGCGGAAGATCGGGGTGAAACCTTCGAGCCGTTGATTGATGTGCAGATGCGCTATTGGTTTAACCCGGCCGCCATTAGCCAACATTTTATTATCCCCGGCGCGATTACTATCATCATGACGGTGGTCGGCGCGATCCTGACCTCGCTGGTGGTGGCTCGCGAATGGGAGCGCGGCACTATGGAGGCGCTGCTGTCGACCGAGATTACCCGCGCCGAGCTACTGCTGTGCAAGCTGATTCCTTACTACTTCCTCGGCATGCTGGCGATGCTGCTGTGCATGCTGGTAGCGGTGTTTATTCTCGGCGTGCCGTTTCGCGGTTCGCTGGTGATTCTGTTTTTTATCACCAGCCTGTTTCTGCTAAGCACGCTGGGAATGGGGCTGCTGATTTCCACCATTACCCGCAACCAGTTTAACGCCGCGCAGGTGGCGCTGAATGCCGCATTTCTGCCATCGATTATGCTATCCGGGTTTATTTTCCAGATAGACAGTATGCCAGCGGTGATCCGCGCGGTGACCTACGTGATCCCGGCGCGCTATTTTGTCAGCACCCTGCAAAGCCTTTTTTTGGCGGGCAATATTCCCGTAGTGCTGCTGGTGAACACGATGTTTTTAATCGCCTCAGCGGTAATGTTTATCGGCCTGACGTGGATAAAAACCAAGCGGCGTCTGGATTAATTTGCCGAAGGCGGCAGTTTGCGGGTCTTGTAGCCCGGACAGGTGCGCCAGCACCACCTCCGGGGATCACAAAGAGAGAATAGATATGTTTCATCGCTTATGGACACTAATCCGCAAAGAGCTGCAATCGCTGTTGCGCGAACCGCAGACGCGGGCGATTTTAATTATGCCGGTGCTGATTCAGGTACTGCTGTTTCCGTTCGCCGCCACGCTGGAGGTGACGAACGCCACCATCGCTATCTACAACGAAGATAGCGGCAAGCATGCGGTGGAGCTAACCCAGCGCTTCGCCCGCGCCAAAGCCTTCACCCATGTCCTGTTGCTGAAAAGCCCGCAGGAGATTAGACCCACCATCGATGAACAAAAAGCGCTGCTGGTCGTGCGCTTCCCGGCAGATTTCTCACGTAATCTCGACACGAACCAGACCGCCCCGCTCCAGCTTTTGCTCGACGGACGTAACTCCAACAGTGCGCAGATTGCCGCCAATTACCTCCAGCAGATCGTTAAAAACTATCAGCAGGATCTGCTGGAAGGTAAAGCGAAACCGAACAACAGCGAGCTGGTGGTGCGCAACTGGTATAACCCGAACCTCGACTATAAATGGTTCGTAGTGCCGTCGCTGATCGCCATGATCACCACCATCGGCGTGATGATCGTCACCTCGCTATCCGTTGCCCGCGAGCGTGAACAGGGCACGCTCGATCAGCTGCTGGTTTCACCACTGGCGACATGGCAGATTTTTATTGGCAAAGCGGTTCCTGCACTGATTGTCGCCACTCTTCAGGCGAGCATCGTACTGGGGATCGGCATCTGGGCCTATCAAATCCCCTTCGCCGGATCGCTGCTGCTGTTTTACTTTACGATGATTGTTTACGGATTGTCGCTGGTGGGATTCGGGCTGCTGATTTCATCGCTATGCTCTACGCAACAGCAGGCGTTTATCGGCGTGTTCGTCTTTATGATGCCGGCGATCCTACTGTCCGGATACGTTTCGCCAGTGGAGAATATGCCGGTATGGCTACAGAATTTAACGTGGGTAAACCCCATTCGTCACTTTACCGATATCACTAAGCAAATCTATCTGAAGGATGCGAGTCTGGAGATTGTGTGGGGAAGTTTGTGGCCGCTATTGGTCATAGCGGCCACTACCGGCTCAGCGGCGTATGCGATGTTCCGCAGAAAGATCGCGTAATTTTTTATCTTTCGCCAGCAACGAAACCACTGCCGGGCCTGCCAGTATCACCAGCCCGGCGAGGGCCAGCAGCAGGTTATTGTGCAGCACGCGCGACAACAGCCATAGCGCAATAACCGCCGCGCCGAAGTACCAGGTGGTGGTGAGTTCTTCAAGGAAATCACCCACATCACGCCAGCGCTCTTCGTGATGACGCTGCAAAAACAGCATCGACAGTAACGTGACACCGTACAGCACGCACAAACCTAATCCGACGCGAACCAGCGCGCCGCTCATCCAACCCATCACCAGTACTGCCACGACCAGTAGATGCAACATAATCTGCCAGCAACTAAGACCCGTTGCGACGCGTACACGTTGTTGCCACTTCATGGCTTCTCTCCTGAAGGATTTTTCTCTGCTACTCAGAGTACCGCACTTTACGGAAAATTCCGTATCACCGCATCTTTTTGTGACCTCTACTACACTATTTCATTCAGGAAAGTGACATTGACTGGAGAAATATGGACGAACAAACGCCGCGATTTTCGTTGAACGTGCTAACAATTAACACCCATAAAGGCTTTAATGCGTTTAATCGCCGCTTTATTTTGCCTGAATTGCGCGAAGCGGTACGCAGCGTCAATGCCGATATCGTTTGTCTGCAGGAGGTGATGGGGGCGCATGAAATTCACCCGTTGAATATTAAGAACTGGCCGGAGACCCCACACTATGAATTCCTTGCCGACACGATATGGAACGATTTCGCCTACGGGCGTAACGCGGTCTACCCACAAGGGCATCATGGCAATGCGGTGCTCTCACGTTTTCCCATCGCGCATTACCAGAATCTTGATGTATCCGTCGGCGACAGTGAAAAACGCGGTCTGCTCTACTGCCGCATCGTGCCGCCAGAAAGCGGGATAACCCTTCATCTGATTTGCGTACATCTGGGACTGCGCGCGAATCAGCGCCAGGCTCAGATGACCATGCTGGCGGATTGGGTGAACAGTTTGCCTGCGGGCGACCCGGTGGTGGTCGCAGGTGATTTTAACGACTGGCGACAGCAGGCTAATCGGCAGCTAAAAGTCCAGGCCGGGCTGGAGGAGATCTTCACCCGCGCCAGAGGGCGTCCGGCGCGTACTTTCCCGGTCAACTTCCCGCTGCTGCGCCTCGATCGCATCTACGTCAAAAATGCGCACGCCAGCCAGCCGAAGACGCTAGCCCTGAAACAGTGGCGTCATTTGTCCGATCATGCACCGCTTAGCGTGGAGATACATCTGTGAAATGCAGCTGGCAGGAAGGAAACCGCATTCAGCTATTAGAAAACGGCGACAATTATTATCCGGCGGTCTTTTCCGCGATTGGCCGCGCACAGCAGCGGGTCATTCTCGAATCTTTTATCTGGTTTGAGGATGACGTCGGCAGGCAGCTCCATGCCGTGTTGCTGAAAGCCGCCCAGCGCGGGGTGCGCGTTGAAGTTCTGCTGGACGGTTACGGTTCGCCCGATTTAAGCGACGATTTTGTCGGCGAGCTAACCTCGGCGGGGGTCATTTTCCGCTACTACGATCCGCGCCCGCGCCTGCTCGGTATGCGTACCAACCTGTTTCGCCGGATGCACCGAAAAATTGTGGTTATCGACGACGTTGTCGCCTTTGTCGGCGGAATTAACTACTCCGCTGAGCATATGACCGACTACGGCCCGGAGGCCAAACAGGATTACGCCGTTCAGGTTGAGGGCCCGGTGGTGCTCGATATCCTGCAATTTGAACTTGAAAACCTGCCCACCAGCGAAGCCACGCGACGCTGGTGGCGTCGTCGTCGGCATAAGCCTGAAATCAACCGTAATCCCGGCGAAGCCCAGGCGCTATTTATCTGGCGAGATAACCAGGAACACCGCGACGCTATCGAACGTCACTATCTGAAGATGCTGACCAGCGCGCGCCGGGAGGTGATTATCGCCAACGCCTACTTCTTTCCAGGCTATCGGCTGCTGCACGCCATGCGCAACGCCGCCCGCCGCGGCGTTAGCGTAAAATTAATCGTTCAGGGTGAGCCGGATATCCCGATAGTCAAATTCGGCGCTCGCCTGCTCTATCACTATCTGGTCAAAGGCGGCGTGCAGATTTTCGAATATCGCCGCCGCCCGCTACACGGTAAAGTGGCGCTGGCGGACGACCACTGGGCCACCGTCGGCTCCAGCAATCTCGACCCGCTTAGCCTGTCGCTGAATCTGGAAGCCAACCTGATCATCCACGACCGCGAATTTAACCAGACGCTGCGCGACAATCTCAACGGCCTGATTGCCAACGACTGTCGTCAGGTTGATAAAAGCATTTTGTCGAAGCGGACCTGGTGGCGGCTTGGCGTTAGCGTGCTGGCGTTCCACTTCCTGCGCCACTTTCCGGCCTGGGTGGGCTGGCTACCGGCCCACACTCCGCTCCTGTCGCGCGTTCAGCCGCCGGTACAGCCAGAAATAGAAACGCAGGATCGCGTTGAGACGGAAAACCAGGAGGTGAAGCCCTGATGGCGAAATCGCACCCTCGCTGGCGGATGGCGAAAAAAATCCTCACGGTGCTGTTTTTTATCGCCGTTGCGGTGCTTCTTGTGGTCTATGCGCAAAAAATTAACTGGCAGGAAGTGTGGAAAGTCATTCGCGATTACAACCGCACCGCCTTGCTCAGCGCGATAGGCCTGGTTATCACCAGCTACCTGATTTATGGCTGTTATGACCTGCTCGGGCGCGTGTATTGCGGCCATAAGCTGGCAAAGCGCCAGGTGATGCTGGTGTCATTTATTTGCTACGCCTTTAACCTGACGCTGAGCACCTGGGTGGGCGGTATCGGCATGCGCTACCGGCTCTACTCGCGTCTGGGCCTGAGCGGTGGAACCATTACCCGCATCTTTTCGCTGAGCATCACCACCAACTGGCTGGGCTATATTCTGCTCGGCGGCATCATCTTTAGCGCCGGCATGATACAAGTCCCCGAACGCTGGTATATCAGCCAGCAATCGCTGCAAATTCTGGGCATCGTTTTGCTGCTGATTTCCGCGTTTTATCTGTGGGCCTGCACTTTTGCTAAAAAGCGTCATCTGACGATAAAAGGCCAGCGCCTGGTGCTGCCCTCCTGGCGATTCGCGCTGTTGCAGATGGCAGTTTCCACCCTGAACTGGATGGCGATGGGGGCAATAATCTGGCTGCTGTTAGGCCAACAGGTTGACTACTTCCTCGTGCTCGGGGTGCTGTTGGTGAGCAGTATTGCCGGGGTTATCGTGCATATCCCCGCCGGGATTGGCGTGCTCGAAGCGGTATTTATCGCCATGCTCTCGGGGGAAGATATCTCGCGCGGGGCGATTATTGCCGCCCTACTCGCTTATCGCGCGCTGTACTATTTTATACCGCTGCTGCTGGCGACCTTTGGTTACTTAATTCTGGAAAGTCGGGCAAAGCATCTGCGGGAGAAAAATCAGCGTAAACTGGCGGGAGAATAGAAAAAACCCCGGTCGCGTTGACCGGGGCTACAGTTTCGTGCGGTTTGTTCCCGGGTCGCGCTGCTGTATGACCGGATACATAGGTGACAGATCAGACCGGGAACATAGGTAACACTTTTTAGTCTATCCGGAGCACACTCTGGTTTTTTTGGTCATAGTACGCAAGCGTTATTCCATTAAAGATGATGGCTTCCAGGCCATCATCTTGTTCTTTCAGCATAATGTACTCGTCAGTCAGCGCTTCACTCAGGAACACCGCCCCCTTTTTACCCATATAAAGTGTTCCCCTCGATTTCACCCTGTAGACCGTGCCTCCTGCCGGATACACATATTCCGGAACACTGCCATCCCATTGTCGGCCCGACGGTTGCCACACCGTTCCGGGCGTTGCGCCTGCCAGGGCTTCATGCGGCCTCTCGTGGTTAAACTCTTCCCGGTAGTCACTGAACCACCGCTGTTGTTCTGCCATCGTCATGAAGGTGTTGCCATATTTCACCGCACTTTTCAGGGAGCGATGCATTCGCTCATGGCGGCCATTTTCTTCCGGATGACCCTTTCTGATACGTTCCGGTCTGATGCCCAGCTTGATTAGCCAGACGGCAAGACGGCTTAATCCGGCTATACCTGTTCCCGCAAAGGGTTGACCGTTATCAGTTCTGAGGACTTCCGGCAGGCCATATTCCAGGAACGCATCAGTCAGGCACTCTCTGACAAAGGATTCACTCTCCCGGAATGTTCCACGGCAGCTCAGCAGATATCGGCTGTGATTGTCGGTCAGAGTGAAGGGATGGCAGTACTCTCTGCTCAGCAACCTGAACTTGCCTTTAAAATCAGCGCTCCAGACCTGATTGTTCTCAGTGATGAGGGTCAGGGGCTGGCGATTACCCGGTGTTCTGCGTTTTCTCTTTTTATCCGGGACCAGGCCTTCACGCTTGAGGATATCGCCGATAGTGCTGGCAGCAGGTACGGTAAAATCGACATGGTGATTGAGCAACCACATCCGCAGTTTTTTAGGCCCCCAGTCAGGGTGTTTTTGACGCAGGGCAGTCAGATGCCCGACGATATCATCAGGAACAGTCCGGGAGTGGGAGTGGGGAGCGCGTGAGCGGTCAGAGAGAGATGAGA
This sequence comes from Klebsiella sp. RHBSTW-00484, assembly GCF_013705725.1. NCBI lineage: Bacteria > Pseudomonadati > Pseudomonadota > Gammaproteobacteria > Enterobacterales > Enterobacteriaceae > Klebsiella > Klebsiella sp. RHBSTW-00484. The sequence goes on from NZ_CP055481.1 coordinate 4,082,277, forward strand.
GGTCAGAAGGGTCAAAACGTTCAAGCCATTTATAGCCAGTTTTTCGGCTGATGCCGAAAAGACGGCAAAGAGCAGAGAAGGAGCCCGTACCTGCATGGCAGGCACGGATAAAATCAAGACGTTGCATAGGTCGGGTCTCAGTCCAGGGCATAGTGAGTCTCCTCTTCTATGTCAGTTATAACTGTTACCCATGTATCCGGTCTAAAGTGTTACCCATGTTTCCGGTTCATACCCTGCGCTTACCCGGGCTACGGGTCCGCCGCTCTCTGCAATCCGGGAAGGGTTTAGCGGCGGTTGCCGAAAATACGCAGCAGCATCAGGAACAGGTTGATAAAGTCCAGATACAGCGTCAGAGCGCCAAGAATCGAGTATTTACGCAGCATTGACGCATCGCGAACATCAATCTGCTCGCCAATGTTTTTCAGCTTCTGGGTGTCATAAGCCGTTAAGCCGACGAAGATAACGACCCCGATATAGGTCACAGCCCACATCAGCGCTTCGCTCTTCAGCCAGAAGTTGACCAGTGACGCCAGTAAAATACCAATCAGCCCCATAAACAGCATATTGCCGAAGCCGCTGAGATCGCGTTTGGTGGTGTAACCGTAGAGGCTCATCGCGCCAAACATCCCGCCTGCGACCACAAAAGTGCTGGCGATTGACGAGTAGGTATAGACGATGAAAATGCTCGATAGCGTTAATCCAGTTAGCGCCGAATAGAGCATAAATAGCGTCGTCGCCATCCCGGCGCTAAGCCGTTGCACCATGCCTGAGAGCACGAAGACCAGCCCCAGCTGTGCGATAATCAGCCCGTAAAAGGTGATTTTGCTGGAAAACACAAACATCATGACCGCTGGGGTATTAGCGGCAAACCACGCGATAAACGCTGTGAGCAGCAGCCCGACCGTCATCCAGCCATAAACCTGCGCCATATAAGTTTGCAGGCCGCTGCGGCCCTGCACGATTGAATCGGAACGAGGGTATCTGTCCATGACTATCTCCTGATTAACGAAATTTATCCTCTAAGCGTACCACACTACCAGCGTTCTGCCGCCTGTCTGTCGCTATCACGCGCATCGACCCAGCGCTCCCCTTCCGGCGTTGCTTCACGCTTCCAGAACGGGGCTCGAGTTTTCAGATAATCCATAATGAATTCCCCGGCCGCAAACGCGCTGCTGCGATGGGCGCTAGTGACGCCGACAAAGACAATTTCTTCGCCAGGCCACATCTCCCCGATGCGGTGAATCACCGTTACCCGCCCCAGCGGCCAGCGCTCGCGCGCCAGTTCGACAATTTCCGCCAACGATTTTTCGGTCATACCTGGATAGTGCTCAAGAGTCAGCGCTTTCACGCTATCGCCCAGGTTATGGTTGCGCACTTTGCCAGTGAAAGTCACCACCGCGCCGTCTTCATCGCGTTCGGCAAGCCACGGATATTCGTCACCAACCTTAAAACGCTCATGGCTGACCACAATACGGGTTTGCGTCATCTTAACCTCCGGTAACCGGCGGGAAGAATGCCACTTCATCACCGGCTACCAGCGGATGATCAAACGAGGTCAGCGTCTGATTCACCGCCGCCAGCAGCTTGCCCTCTTCCAGCGCCAGCGCCCAGCGGTCGCCACGCGCAACCAACTGTTGGCGAACGGCTTCAACCGTGGAAAGCCCGTTCGGCTCGAGAGTCAGGGAATCGGTGCCGAGCAGTTCGCGCACCTGAGCAAAAAATAGAACGTTAATCATGGGCATCTTCCACTCTGAAATCGCCGGACTTGCCGCCGCTCTTCGCCAGCAGGCGCACCGGACCAATCACCATATCTTTCTGCACCGCTTTGCACATATCGTAAATCGTCAGCGCGGCGACGGAAGCGGCAGTTAACGCTTCCATTTCCACGCCGGTTTTACCGGTCAAACGGCACAAGGATTCGATACGCACCCGGTTATGTTCCGGCTGCGCCTGTAGATTGACTTCAACTTTGCTCAACATCAGCGGGTGGCACAGCGGGATCAGCTCCCAGGTACGTTTGGCCGCCTGGATCCCGGCGATTCGTGCGGTGGCGAAAACGTCGCCTTTGTGATGGCTACCGTCGATAATCATGGCAAGCGTCGTCGCCTGCATTTCAACGTAGGCCTCGGCGCGCGCTTCGCGAACCGTCTCCGCTTTCGCCGAGACATCGACCATGTGCGCTTCGCCCGCGGCGTTAATATGGGTCAGTTGCGACATAAATTACTTCTTAAGATGAGAGATAAAGTTGCACGGACGGGTGCGGGCATCGAGCTGCGGCGCAATAATATTGTCCCACGCGGTATGGCAAGCTTTGGTTGAGCCGGGCATCGCGAAAATCAGCGTGCGGTTCGCCACCCCGGCAACGGCACGGGATTGCAGGGTCGAGGTACCAATCTCTTCAAAAGAGAGCATCCGAAACACTTCGCCGAAGCCTTCAACTTCGCGGTCAAACAGCGGCAGCAGCGCTTCCGGCGCCTGATCGCCCTCGGTAAAACCGGTGCCGCCGGTGATCAACACCACCTGCACGTCATCGCCGGCGATCCACGCCGATACCTGGGCGCGAATGGCATAACGGTTCTCTTTAACTATCGCCTTATCGACGACGGTGTGCCCCGCTTCCTGCGCCGCATCACGCAGCCAGTGACCGGAGGTGTCATCTTCTTCGCCACGACGGCTGGAAACGGTGAGAATAGCAATACGGGTCGGGATAAACTCAGCGCTGGCCTGACTCATCTGTTCGCTCCTTAAAATGAATTATCCGCCAATATACGACAGGTTCTGCGTAATACCGGTGTTGCCCTGATGCAGGAAATGGGTTTGTTTTTTATGCGTTAACGCTTCAGAAATCCGCGCTTCCAGCTCGGCCTGCTGCTCTTCTTCAGCAAGCAGATCGCGCAGATCAACGCCACCTTCGCCAAACAGGCACAGGTGCAGTTTGCCAACGGACGAGACGCGCAGGCGGTTGCAGGTGGCGCAGAAATCTTTCTCATACGGCATGATCAGGCCGATTTCACCGGCATAATCCGGATGGCAAAAGACCTGCGCCGGGCCGTCGCTACGCTGGCGAATCTGATGGATCCAGCCGCGGCGCAGCAGCTCGTCGCGCAGCACCATGCCTGAGATATGATGGCGGCGGAACAGGTCGCTGCCCTCACCGGTTTCCATTAGCTCAATAAAACGCAGTTGAATGCGGCGCGGTTGGATCCACGCCAGAAAGGTGTCGAGCTGGTGATGATTAACGTCGCGCATCAGCACGGTGTTGACTTTAACTTTCTCAAAGCCTGCGGCAAAGGCGGCATCGATGCCGTCCATTACCTGGCGAAATTTATCCTGGCCGGTAATGGCGTGAAACTGGCGGGCATCGAGGCTATCCACGCTGACGTTAATCGCCGTCAGCCCGGCATCGCGCCAATTTTCAACATCGCGCGCCAGCCGGTAGCCGTTGGTAGTGACCGCAATCTGACGAATAGAGGGATTTTCCCGCACGGCGGCAATAATGTCGGTAAAATCACGACGTAGCGAAGGTTCACCACCGGTCAGGCGGACCTTTTCCGTGCCGAGTGCTGAAAATGCACGCGTGACGCGACGAACTTCATCGACGCTGAGAAAGCCTTTATTGGTGACGGCGCCGGGCTTGTAGCCATCGGGCAGACAGTAGGTGCAACGAAAGTTACACACGTCGGTAATAGACAGGCGCAGATAGTAAAACTTCCGCGCAAATGCATCGGTAAGCTGTGAAGCCATAGACACCTTTCCAAATACGGGAGACGCGGTCATTTCTTTCCGCGCCCTGGCGACAACCGGGGCTGTCACGGCCAAAGCACCATATCTTGCGACACAGGCACAGAGGCTAGAGTGTTAGTGGGTTACACCAAATAGTAGCGCGTTAAGTGTGGCTTCGCCATACCCACATTTCGTTATGTATCAATGTATATAGCGGATATATATAGCTTTTTTTACGCTAAGTTAGTGAGAACACAGCGTAATCCCTCGTTCTGCATTCGCCCTCCACCCGATACAAAAACGTCAGGTATTTTATGGTTACCCTTCAAAAAGTGATATTCTCGCCGCAGAAGCAAGGAAAGAGACTTATTCAATGGAAATAATAAGTTAACAGTTAACAATCGGTCTACAAAGGACGCAACATTACGATGAACCGATCTCTTCACGTTATCCTGGCCATGCTCACGCTTTGCAGCGGTTCCATTTTCGCCGCCGAGCCGTGTATTCACTACGCCCAGGAGGTCAAACTCAGTGGATATGTTGAGGTCAGAACCTTTTTTGGCCCGCCCAATTACGGCGAGAACCCAAAAACGGATAGCCGCCAGGTGCAAAGTATGCTCTTCCTGGATGAGCCTGTCTGTGCAACAGCAGCCCCGAATGCCGCCCAGTATGATGAAGATGAAAGAGATCAAATAGAGGTGACGTTACGCACCGAAAGCCCCTCCAGCGCGTTAACTTCTCTCGCCGGTAAACACGTCACGGTGACCGGCAAACTTGAGCATGCCGAGACCGGACATGACAACAGCAAGCTTATTTTGTCCTCAGCGAAACTGATTGAGAGCACGGAAAGAAAAGCCATTCTGGACGCCCTTCGTCCACAGGCTGCAAGCCAGGCCGGACAGGCGGTACGTATAAAAGTCGATCGCTTAAATATCAGCAACGAATGGGCCATTCTGGTCGGGGAAATCGTCGCACCTGAGGGGCAAAAGCTCGACTGGTCGCGGGCTAAAGACTGCGACTCAGACCTGGATAAAATGCTGTGGGTCATCCTGAATAAAACTACTGGGCAGTGGCGCGTAAAAGAAATGACGATCTGTGCGTCAGAGCCGCCATGGTGGTATTTCAAAGATGCCGATCTCACTCTCCCCTGCGAAGTTTATGCCGGACTGGAGTCTGTGGATGAAAACCAGCGGTTTGACGATCTGGCGGCACGTTGCAGGGCACTCAAAACCAATACCACCGTGACAGAAAATCGCAATAAAATCAGCCCCTGACGCAAGATTAATGATGACAAGGCCTTCCGGGCCCTGTCATCCCGCATCATTATCGTCGATATACAGCACCACCTGTTTCTCAAAGTCGCCGCCGCCGTATTCAAGGTACTGCTGCAAGGTTAACAATCCCCTACGTTTCGCCAGCCGCCATTTGCAGTAATGTCCTTCCCATTCATCAACAGGCGCACCGAACAGCAGAGTCAGGCGCGTCTTTAAATCCTGATAATGCTTTTTGATATTATCGGCGTAGTCAGACTCCAGAAACTCATACTCTCCCCACTCGTCTTCTGTGTAATAGACGTCGGCAAGCGTGATAATTGCGCCAAACTTTATGTCATCTTTTTCGACCCTGTCAGCGTCAAAGTCATACTCCTCGCCTTCGAACTGCGCCCCGCTGCCGCCAATTTTATTCACCAGCACAAAAGGCCGAGGCCTGGCTGCAATCAGCGCGTTAACCGCATCACCAAGCGTTGCGCCAGGGTAAATTTCCGCCGGTGAAATACTAAAGAAGAGATAAGGCATCCAGACTTTCTGCTCATCGAAGATGCGGATAACCTGCTGTTGAGCATTTTTCAGAACGGCGGTTTGCCGCGCCCGATCAAACAAAAGCGTCGCTACCGTCTTCCCTTCTGGGTCCACATACTCAAGCTCATGGCGGGAGATAATAAACACCGTCGTATTGCTGCTGGCAAAACCAACAATAGCGTTTTGCGTATCGACGACCGGTTCCATCCACCGTCGCTGATGAATAAGTTTACCCTGCGCCGTCAGAATGCCCCAGTGCCCTTCGACTGTTCTCACGATGGCTGCGCCCACCGGGTAAAAATCGGTACCGTAGCTCAATAACGTCGAAGTCAGCGATCTACCGTTCACGAGATGGGTATAGCTGACGTAGAGACCGCCTTTACCGCCGGTCCGGACGATGCTGTGAGCGATTTTCGGTACCTCCGTCGTTTCAATTTCCAGCACCCGTTCGCCGTGAGCATTGTAAAATGCGCACAGCTCTTCGCCGCGCCAGCGCTGGGCACAGCAAAATCCGCTGTCATCGTAGTGAGAAATAAGATCGTAAACAGGCTCGACAACCCAGCCCCCGCGTTTATCAATCAGCCCGTACCGGCCTGATTCATCAGAAAAAGGGGCGATACCCTGGTCTGAAAAACCCTCGCCATTTCCTTCGCGAATCGAAAAGGTAAACTCACCGCGGGTGTTAATGTAGCCCGTGAAAATACAATTTCCCGCCAGACGATGAAAGCAGGCCATACCGCTGGAGCTGAATTCATCAAACCACTCTCTTTCGAGGGCATCCGAGTGGGGTAAATGAATTTCCGACCGTTCGCCGTAGACATTCAACAGCAGGAATTGGCCTTGCTGAGTCATGCCGATGGACAAGCCGCCCACCGTCGGGGTCAGGGTGTGGTAAGTGCAAGGAATGACCAGCTCACCCGCGCGGTTGACGATCCCCCATCTACCGCCGTCGCAAACCCGCGCCACTCCATCGCGATTAAACGCGCGAACATCATCAAAGCATGGCGCAATAATCCACTCTCCGGTGACAGAGAGAAGCCCCGACTTGCCATTTCCCTGCTTAATTGACAGCCAGGGCGCACCACCGTCCGCAGGCGCGCCCTGATAATCGCAATGTGAGTACAGAAACGATCTCTCTTCTCCATGACGATTCAGGTAAAGCCTAATTTTTGGCTGGCCATAGCGAACGGGGATATCCAGCTCAGACAGTGTTTCCATGATTAACTCAGGTCGACTCAGTTGAAAATACAGAGGAGTTTCTGTCGCCAGGCGGCAGAGAATTAACTCACGCCGGGAAAGCGGGCTGAATTACCGGCTAATATTATCACTGTGTGACACCCCCACTTTTAGCAAATAGCCATGTCCAGAGCGTGCTATACCCTAAATAATTCGAGTTACAGGAAGGCGGCGACGCAGTGAATCCCCAGGAGCTTACTCCGGTAAGTGACTGGGGTGAACGAGGAAAGCCAACGCACATGCAACTTGAAGTATGACGGGTATACACAACAGATGTCAGAGGCCGGGCATCGTTTTTTAACAAGAGATCGGTTACTGTGAGCCCGATTAATTGATAGAAGGGATTTTTATGCGCAATCGTACTTTCGCCGATCTTGATCGCGTTGTGGCTCTGGGCGGCGGACATGGGCTGGGCCGGGTAATGTCATCACTCTCCTCCCTTGGCTCACGCCTGACCGGTATTGTCACCACCACCGATAACGGCGGTTCCACAGGGCGAATTCGCCGCGCGGAAGGTGGCATCGCCTGGGGAGATATGCGCAACTGTATTAATCAGCTTATTGCCGAACCCAGCGTGGCGTCGGCGATGTTTGAATATCGTTTTAGCGGTAACGGCGAACTCTCCGGACATAACCTCGGAAATCTGATGTTAAAGGCGCTGGATCACCTGAGCGTACGGCCTCTTGAAGCGATCAATCTGATCAGAAATCTGCTTAAAGTCGACGCGCTGCTGATTCCCATGTCGGAACAACCGGTCGACCTGATGGCGATTGACCACGAAGGGCATGAAGTATACGGCGAAGTGAATATTGACCAGCTCGCCTGCGTGCCGCGCGAACTGATGCTCTCCCCACCGGTTCCCACTACTCGCGAAGCGATAGAGGCGATTGCCGAAGCCGATTTAATTCTTATCGGACCAGGTAGCTTCTATACCAGCCTGATGCCGATTATTTTGCTCGATGAGATGGCGCAGGCGCTGCGCCGCACGCCCGCACCGATGGTGTTTATCGATAACCTTGGTAAAGAACATAGCCCTGCCGCCAGCCTGGCACTGGCGGACCGGGTGGCCATTATGGAGCAACATATCGGCAAGCGGGTGATTGACGCGTTAGTGATCGGCCCGAAAGCGGACACCACAGGTATTGAACATCGGGTGGTTATCCAGACGCCGCTGGACGCCAGCGATGTCCCTTATCGCCACGATCGGCAGCTATTACGCAGCGCGCTGGAAAAAGCGATCCAGGAGTTAGGCTAATTCTCAAGGCAGCGTTATTCTGGCCACCAATCCAGCCAGGCTTAAAATCTTAAGGTTGTCTTAAAAAAACATCGGCAACATAGCGACCATCTCTTTATGTGGACGTCGCTATGTCACTATTTTCTTTACGTCGGCCGGTGGTTAGCCGTACAACCTATCTGATTCTGTTTGCCTGCTATATTGGGCTGGTACTGAATCTCGCCTTCTATCGTCAGGTATTTACCCTGCTGCCGGTCAACGGCCTGCACAACTGGCTGGTGTTCCTCAGCATGCCGATAGTGGCAATTAGCGTGATGAACATCATTACCACCATCGCCTCGTTCCTGAAGCTTGACCGTCTGATTATTAGCCTGTTTATCTTGCTGAGCGCCTCGGCCCAATATTTTATCTGGAACTTCGGGGTGGTGATTGATAGGGGAATGATCACCAACATTATTGATACCACGCCAGCTGAAAGCTTTGCCCTGCTCTCCAGCAAAATGGTTCTGATCCTCGGCCTTTCCGGGGTTCTGGCGGTAGCTGTCGCCTGGTGGGTTAAAATTCGTAAACCGCAAACGTTATGGCGCGGCGTCGCCATGCGCCTGCTCAGCATCGTGGTTTCAGCACTGTTGATTATTCTGGTCGCCGCGCTGTTTTATAAAGATTACGCCTCGGTGTTTCGCAATAACAAAGAGCTGGTGAAATCTTTGAGTCCGTCGAACAGTATTGTGGCGATGAATTCCTGGCATGCACATAACAGAATGGCCAATCTGCCGCTGGTAAGAATTGGCACAGACGCCGTGCAGAAGCCGGAAATGCGCAACGGAGCGAAGAAAAACCTGACCATTGTCGTGTTAGGTGAAACCTCAAGAGCGGCGAATTTTTCGCTCAACGGCTATTCTCGCGAAACCAACCCGCGTCTGAAGCAAGATAACGTGGTCTATTTCCCGAATACCACTTCCTGCGGCACCGCCACGGCAGTTTCCGTGCCGTGCATGTTCTCTAATATGCCGCGTGCCCACTATGATGAAGAGTTGGCGCAGCATCAGGAGGGCGCACTGGATATCCTGCAACGCGCAGGAGTTAAGGTACTGTGGAGCGACAACGATGGCGGCTGCAAAGGGGCCTGCGACCGGGTTCCGCACCAGAACGTGACCAGGCTCAATCTGAGCGGTCAGTGCATTGATGGCGAGTGCTACGATGAAGTGTTGTTCCATAATCTGGAGAGCTACATCGACGGTTTGCAACAGGACGGGATTATCGTTCTGCATACTATCGGCAGCCACGGTCCGACCTATTACAATCGCTATCCGCCGCAGTTCAAACAGTTCACACCGACCTGCGAAACCAATGAAATTCAGGGTTGCACTCAGCAGCAGCTCACCAACACCTACGACAATACGGTTTTGTATGTCGATTATGTGGTCGATAAAGCGATAAAATTATTGCAGTCGAAGCAGGACAAATTTACCACCAGCCTGGTGTACCTCTCGGACCACGGCGAATCGCTGGGGGAAGATGGGGTTTATTTACACGGTCTGCCGTGGTCCATTGCGCCTGATACGCAAAAGCATGTACCGATGCTCTTGTGGCTGTCGCCGGATTATCAACAGCGCTATGGCGTATCCGGACAGTGTTTACAGCAAAAAGCGAAAACACAACCGTATTCACAGGATAATCTCTTCTCCACCCTACTCGGCCTGCTCGGGGTTCAAACCCATGAGTATCAGGCAACAGATGATATTTTAACGCCATGCAGAGAGGCAGGCCGATGAAAATTTTAGTCATTGAAGACGATGCGCTCCTGTTACAAGGATTAATTCTGGCGATGCAAAGCGAGGGCTACGTGTGCGACGGCGTGTCGACAGCCCATGAAGCGGCGCTCTCTCTGGCCAGCAACCACTACAGCCTTATCGTTCTCGATTTGGGGTTACCGGATGAGGACGGCCTGCATTTCCTGGCGCGCATGCGTCGGGAGAAGTTTAGTCAGCCGGTGCTGATCCTCACCGCCCGCGATACCGTTGATGACCGTATCAGCGGCCTGGATACGGGGGCGGATGACTATCTGGTAAAACCTTTCGCTCTTGAAGAGCTGAACGCGCGTATTCGCGCCCTGCTGCGTCGCCACAATAATCAGGGCGATAATGAGCTGACAGTGGGTAATTTGCGCCTTAACGTCACCCGCCGTCTGGTGTGGCTCGGCGAACAGTCTCTGGATCTGACTCCTAAAGAGTACGCCCTGCTCTCACGCCTGATGATGAAAGCGGGCAGCCCGGTGCACCGCGAGATTCTCTACAACGATATTTACAGCTGGGATAACGAACCGGCCACCAACACGCTGGAGGTGCACATCCACAATCTGCGCGACAAGGTGGGTAAAGCGCGGATCCGCACCGTTCGGGGTTTCGGCTATATGTTGGTAGATAATGCGGAGACTGAATAACGCTATGCCTCTGTTTGTCAGTAAAAACTGGACCATGCGCCATCGGCTGCTGCTGACTATCGGCGCTATTCTGGCGGTTTGTCAGTTGATTAGCGTGTTCTGGCTGTGGCATGAAAGCCAGGAACAGATCCAACTACTGGTGGCCAGCGCCATTGAGGGGCACAACAACCAAAAGCATGTTGAGCATGAAGTCCGGGAAGCGGTCGCCAGCCTATTGATCCCAAGCCTGTTGATTATCGGCCTGGCTCTCTATATCAGCTTGCTGGCGGTCAAAAAAATCACCAAACCGCTGTCCCGACTGCAAGAAGAGCTGGAGAGTCGTACCCCAGACAATCTCCAGCCGATTACGCTAAAAGAGTCGGTGCCGGAAGTCACCGCAGTGACTAGCGCGATTAATCAACTGGTTTCTCGCCTGAATCTTACACTGGACCGCGAGCGCCTGTTTACCGCCGACGTCGCCCATGAACTGCGCACGCCGCTTGCCGGGCTGCGTCTGCATCTGGAGCTGCTGGCAAAAGTCCATAGCGTCAGCGTAGACCCGCTGATTCAGCGGCTCGATCAAATGACCAACAGCATCAATCAATTGCTTCAGCTGGCGCGCGTCGGCCAGTCATTTTCCGCCGGGAGCTATCAGCAGGTGGCGCTGAAAGAGGACGTTGTCGAACCGCTACAAGATGAGCTACAGGCGATGCTGGCACAGCGGCAACAGAAGCTGGTGCTTGACGAAGAAAGTGGTGAGGCGATTGTGTCAGGCGACGCTACGCTGGTGCGGGTGATTTTACGTAACCTGGTGGAAAACGCGCATCGTTACAGCCCCATCGGGTCGACGATTCGCGTGTCGATAAAGCCCGGCCTGACGTCAATTCTGGCGGTAGAGGATGAAGGCCCGGGAATTGATGAAGCGAAAAGCGGTGAATTGAGCAAAGCGTTTGTGCGTATGGACAGCCGCTACGGTGGTATTGGTCTCGGGCTCAGTATCGTTACCCGCATAGCCCAGTTGCATGATGCCCAATTCTTTTTACATAACCGTCAGCCCGGTCCAGGGGTTCGCGCCTGGGTGCTGTTCCCTAAAACTTCCCGTCAGAACGTCAGCACCCACTGATGGAAGAAGGTAACGACAATAACAAAGGCGCAGGTAACTGCCAGGTATTCGCGGAAGGTTAATTTTTGCATGGCGCTATCCTCAGTAGATTGAGGATAGTTTCGCCGAACAATATTAAGCCAACATTAAGGGCCACGGAAAAACGAGATTGAATCCGTGACTGGAAATCCCGGGTCGCAGACGGCTATAAACCTGTAGCCCTGGCAAGGCGCGTCAAGCGCCGCCCCGGGATGAAGCCACGCACAGGCATCTGATCCGGCACACTTCCCGGAGGCGATGCTGCGCATCTGTCCGGGCTACCGGACCTCAGACGGCTGTGAACCCGTAGCCCGGGCAAGGCGCGTCAAGCGCCGCCCCCGGGATGAAGCCACGCACAGGCATCGCCTCCGGCACATTCCCCGGAGGCGCTGCTGCGCATCTGTTCGGGCTACAAAACCCGCAAACGGCTACGACGCAGCGATAAACAGATCGCGCAGTTGATGAAGCTGGTCGCGAATTTGCGCCGCCTCTTCGAACTCCAGGTTTTGCGCATGCTGCATCATCTGCCCTTCCAGCTCGCGAATTTTCTGCTGTAGCGCTTTCGGCGTCAGGGTCAGTTCCACCGCATCCGCTTCAACCGGCGAGCGGAACTTGCCGCGTCCCTTGGTTTTGGTTTTCGCAATATTCTGACCCAGCGCCAGAATATCAACCACTTTCTTATTGAGTCCCGTAGGCGTAATACCGTGCTCTTCATTGTAACGTTGCTGCTTCTCACGACGACGCTCGGTTTCATCAATCGCTCTGGCCATCGACGCAGTTATCCTGTCGCCGTAAAGAATCGCCTTACCGTTGATGTTACGCGCCGCGCGACCAATGGTCTGAATCAGCGAGCGTTCCGAACGCAGGAAACCCTCTTTGTCGGCATCCAGAATAGCCACCAGCGACACTTCCGGCATGTCTAAGCCTTCACGCAACAGGTTAATCCCGACCAGCACGTCAAACTCGCCCAGACGCAGGTCGCGGATAATTTCCATACGTTCCACGGTGTCGATATCTGAGTGCAGGTAGCGCACCCGCTCACCGTGCTCTTCCAGATACTCGGTTAAATCTTCCGCCATCCGCTTGGTCAGGGTGGTGACCAGCACGCGCTCGTTAATCGCGGTGCGAATACGAATTTCCGAGAGCAGGTCGTCCACCTGGGTTCCCACCGGACGCACTTCAATAACCGGATCAAGCAGCCCCGTCGGACGGACTACCTGATCGACCACTTCGTCGCCGGATTTATCCAGCTCATAGGCCCCAGGCGTTGCCGAAACATAAATGGTCTGCGGCGCGAGGGCTTCAAACTCTTCAAACTTCATCGGACGGTTGTCCAGCGCCGACGGCAGGCGGAAACCGTACTCCACCAGCGTCTCTTTACGCGCCCGGTCACCACGATACATGCCGCCAATTTGCGGAATAGTGACGTGGGATTCATCAATAACCAGCAGGCCATCAGCAGGCAGGTAGTCGAATAGCGTCGGTGGCGGCTCGCCCGGCCCGCGCCCCGAGAGATAGCGCGAGTAGTTTTCGATCCCTGAGCAGTAGCCCAGTTCATTCATCATTTCGAGATCGAACTGGGTACGCTGGCTCAGGCGCTGCTCTTCCAGAAGTTTGTTGTTCTCCAGCAGCACCTTACGCCGATCCGCCAGCTCAACTTTAATCTCTTCCATCGCCTGGACGATACGTTCACGCGGGGTGACGTAGTGCGTTTTCGGGTAGACGGTATAGCGCGGGATTGTCGACTCTACGTGGCCAGTCAGCGGGTCGAACAGCGACAGGCGCTCAACTTCCTCGTCGAATAGCTCGATACGCAGCGCGATATCGTCAGACTCCGCCGGGAAGATATCGATAACTTCGCCGCGAACGCGGAAGGTTCCGCGCTGGAAGGCCTGATCGTTGCGGGTATATTGCAGTTCGGCCAGACGACGCAGAATGGCGCGCTGGTCGATTATCATGCCGACCGTGAGGTGCAGCATCATCTTCAGGTACAGGTCCGGATCGCCCAGACCGTAGATAGCGGAAACCGATGCCACCACCACCACATCGCGCCGCTCAAGCAGCGCTTTGGTCGCCGACAGGCGCATCTGTTCAATATGTTCGTTAACCGACGCGTCCTTCTCAATGAAGGTATCCGAGCTCGGCACATAGGCTTCGGGCTGATAATAATCGTAGTAAGAGACGAAATACTCCACCGCATTCTCCGGGAAGAACTCTTTCATCTCGCCGTAAAGCTGCGCCGCCAGCGTTTTGTTAGGTGCCAGCACCATCGTCGGGCGTTGTAGATCGGCAATAACGTTGGCGATGGTAAACGTTTTACCCGAACCGGTTACGCCGAGCAGCGTTTGATGCGCCAGGCCATCTTCCAGCCCCTCTTCCAGGCGACGAATGGCTTCCGGCTGGTCGCCAGAGGGACGGAAAGCAGAATGCAGCTTGAACGGTTTACTCATCAATCAGGACCTGAAGAAGGGTTGAACGGCAGGTGTTTAATTCTACCCTTCAGTTCAACTTTTGCCAACAAATAATACTGGATATAAAAACAGTATCATACTATCGTATATCTCCAGATTTGTCTTTTTTACCGCCATCGCGGACGAAAAAAAGCCGCCTTGCGGGATAATCCACCTGTCTGCCGGGTTATCCCCAGAAATTTTTGACATTTAACATTTGTCAAGCAAGGGGATGAATCTTTTATGGCAGCCGGTGACACTTTTTTTACAGCCATTGATTTTATTTAATTAATTGATATTTAACAAAATTTAAGAAAAGATGGGTTTCGCGTCAATTTGCCTGCAGGCCGCGTAATCTCTAGCTTACCGCAAGTTCTCTAACTCTAATGCACAAGGTTATCCACAGGAATAGTGGATAACTGTCTGCAGCCCATGACCTGTGCCACCCGGCCGAAATCACTGAATGGGGCAAAACACCTGCTAAAAAAATTTATTGAATTTTTTTTGCGATTTATCGGCAAAGAATAGCTGGATTTTCTATTATTTTTTGCACCACATTTCAGCGCCCTGGCACCGGGAAAGTGCAAGGTCTGCCGTAACCCTCTTCACTTTCGCCGTGCCGTCCCTGTATTTGTCAGCAAATACCGAGAGTTCTTTTTCCTGGCAAGGGATTTGCAGAATCTTCTTGTCGCCCGCTATCCCAGGAAAGGAGAAAACGTCTATGTTGAGTCTACGTGCCGTGAACCACTATTACGGAAGCCAGCACACGCTGTGGAATGTTGACCTTGAGCTCAGGCCGGGGAAATGTACTTGCGTAATGGGGCGCGAGGGGATGGGGAAAACCACCCTCGTTAACTGTATTACCGGGCACCTCCCGGTGGCCAGCGGCAGTATGACCTGGCAGGACGTGGGGGCTGCGCCTTATGACCTGATGCCGCTCTCCGCGCAATCGCGTAGCGCTATCGGTATCGGCTACGTCCCGCAGGACAAACGCATCTTTTCGCAGCTGAGCGTGGAGGAGAATCTGCATATTGCCCTCGCAGCAGGCGGCGAATCCGCGTCAGCGGTGGCCGGGGAGATTTACGATCTGTTTCCGGAACTCTATACGCTGCGGCAAAGCAAAGGCATTACGCTGACGGCTGATGATCAGTACCAGTTGGCGCTGGCCCGGGCGCTGATAACCCGCCCGCGCCTGCTGATCCTCGATGAACCCTCGCGCGCTGGCGGGCAAAGTTTTCTGCACAAATTAGGCGACCTGCTGGTTCGTCTGAACCGCGATATCGGCCTGACGGTGCTGATCGCCGAGCAGCACCTGCCGTTTATTCGCCGGGTCGCGGACAGTTTCTGCCTGCTGCACTGCGGTCGCAGCGTCGCCCAGGGGGATGTTATCCAGCTGGATGCGCCGCTGCTGGCGCAGTGGATGACGCCCGATCCAGCACGCTGAGATCGAGATAGTGGCCGAGATCCTCGCGCTGTGCCACATCCGCCAGCCACGGGATCTCGCCGAGAAACGGCGCGGGCAGCACGCGTTTCAGCGTCGCCAGATACTCAAGGTGGCGCTTGCCCGGCGGCTGGATATCGTTGGCAACCCATCCGGCCAGCGGCAGATCGGCCTGAAGCACCGCCTGCGCGGTCAGCATCGCATGGTTAATGCACCCCAGCTTAACGCCCACCACTAAAATCACCGGTAACTGCTCTTGCTCTACCCAGTCGGCAAAGGTCAGCGTTTCTGAAAGCGGCGTAAACCAGCCCCCCGCCCCTTCGACTAACACCCAATCCGCCAGCCCTTCCAGCTCGCGTAAACCGGCTGAAAGCGCTACGGCGTCAATTGGCCTGCCCTCATCGGCGCTGACAATATGCGGTGACGTCGGTTCAGCAAAAGTGAATAGATTGACCTGTTCGTAGCGCAATGTCACCCGGCTATTGCGCTGTAAGGCCAGCGCATCGTCGTTGCGCAGCCCATGCGCCGTGTTTTCGCTGCCGGAAGCGACCGGTTTATAACCCGCGCTATTGAACCCTGCGCGATTGGCTGCCTGTAGCAGAGCGCAGCTGGTGACGGTTTTACCAACTTCGGTGTCGGTTCCGGTCACAAAGAAGCGTTTAATCACGTTCGATGACTCCTGTAAAAAGATGGTACGTCAGCGGGCATAACCCCTGCTGCTGCGGCCAGGCCAGTTGAAGCTGGCGCAGTTTGCCACGACTAAGCGGTGTGGCGCTGCGGCCCTGATGCAAATGGGTCGCGCCAATGCCTTTAAGCGAACGCATCGCGCTGAGCGCATCGGCAAACGGCAGAGTGATGGCATGGACATGACCGGTAGCGCGGCGACCAACCAGCGTCTGACGTACCGCCTGCTCGCTGAGAAAACGGTTAACATGCGGCTGTTCATCAATAGCTCGCCACGCCTGATTCAGCTCCGGCAGCGAACCTGCCAGCAAAGTGCTAAACGCCACCCGACCGTCGGGTCGCACGACCCGATACAGCTCATTAATGGCAGTGGCAAGATTGTCGCACCACTGAACCGCAAGGTTGCTCCACGCCAGGTCGACGCAGCTCTCCGCCAGCGGTAGCGCTTCGATATCCCCTTCGACGTAGCGATGCGCGCAGTCTCCGCGCCGGGCTTGCGCCAGCATCTCAACGGAGAGATCCAGCGCCGTCACCCGGCACCCGGCCTCGCGCCAGAAGCGGCTTATGCTGCCGGGGCCACAGCCCGCATCCAGTACCTCGGGGAAGGTTTTTATATCGAGCTGCTCCAGCAGCCGGGAAGCGCTCAGACGTTGCAATTCATCATGCTGAGAGTAATGGCCCGCCGCGCGACCAAACGCCGCTGCTACCGCGCGTTTATTCACCACCGTCATGCAGTACCTCCAGCAGGCGGGCGATATCGTCGGATCCATGGGCCGCCGTCAGCGTCAGGCGCAAGCGCGCGCTACCAACAGGGACCGTCGGCGGACGGATGGCCGTCACCCAGCAGCCCTGTTCACGCAGGCGCGCCGCCAGCCTCAGCGCACGGGCATTGTCGCCGACGATAAGCGGCTGGATTGCGCTGATGGATTGCGTGAGTTCACCGGGATAGTCGGCCATTTGGCGGCGAAAATCGGCAATATGACGGGCCAGCTTCTCCCGCCGCTGCTGACCGTCGTCGCTACGAATCACGCCCAGCGCAGCGCTGAGGGCCACCGCCTGCGCCGGAGGCATGGCGGTGCTGTAAATCAGATGACGGGCAAACTGCAACAGATAATCCGCCAGCGCCTCGCTGCACAGTACCGCCGCGCCGCTAACGCCAAAAGCTTTGCCAAAGGTGACAATCAGCAGATCCGGATGTACCTGCTGGCTATCGCAACTGCCTCGCCCCTCTTCGCCGACCACGCCGATGCCGTGCGCGTCGTCAACCAGCAGGAGCGCCTCAGCCGCCCGCGTCGCCCGCTGGATATCCGTCAGCGGAGCGCTATCACCATCCATACTGAAAATCCCTTCGGTCACCACCAACTGTTGACCGGATAGCGGTTTCGCCAGCAGCTCTTCAAGATGCCAGGCGTCATTGTGCTGAAAGCGCCGCAGATGCGCCGGACTGAGATTAGCGGCTTCAAGAAGCGAAGCATGGCTGAGGCGATCGGCAACAATCCGATCTTCTTTGCCCGCCAGCGCGGCAATCACCGCCTGATTGGCGGCAAAGCCTGAAATAAACAACAGCGCGCGCGGGTAGCCCAGCCAGTCGGCAAGCTGCTCTTCCAGTGCGCAATGCGCCTCGCTATAGCCGCTGACGTGACCGGAGCCGCCGCTGCCGACGCCATAGCGCTCCGCGCCTTCCTGCCAGGCTTTGACGATTGCCGGATGTTGGCTGAGGCCAAGATAATCGTTACTGGAAAAATTGAGCCAGCGCTGGCCTTCGCGGGTGAGCCAACGACCGGCTCCCTGCGTCACCGGCTGACGGCACCGCAGAGCGTCCGCCGCCTGCCGCTCTTCCAGCGCCTGCTCGATACGCTGCTGCCAGCTCATAGCGCCGCCGCGTTGTAATATTCCTCGGTATCAGGATTCATCAACGCCTGCTCCAGGCGCTGCTGCTGGGCGTTATCGCCTTCCAGCACCGCGGTTTGCTGCGGGTTAATCCCCAGTTTACGGAACAGCTGCAGATCTTTGTCCTCTTCCGGGTTGGGCGTAGTCAGCAGCTTGCAGCCGTAGAAAATCGAGTTGGCCCCGGCCATAAAGCACATCGCCTGGGTTTGTTCGTTCATCTGCTCGCGCCCGGCGGAGAGGCGCACGTGCGAGGTCGGCATCATGATGCGTGCGATGGCAATAGTGCGAATAAAATCAAAAGCATCAACGTCGTCGTTATCCGCCATTGGGGTGCCTTTGACCTTCACCAGCATGTTGATCGGCACGCTTTCCGGCGGGGTCGGCAGGTTAGCTAATTGCAGCAGCAATCCGGCGCGATCTTTGACCGTTTCGCCTAAGCCGACGATACCGCCAGAGCATACTTTGATCCCGGCATCGCGCACTTTGTCGAGGGTATCGAGGCGCTCCTGGTAGGTGCGGGTAGTGATGACATTGCCGTAAAACTCCGGCGAGGTATCGAGGTTATGGTTGTAGTAATCCAGACCGGCACCGGCCAGGCGCTGCGCCTGGCTGTCGTTAAGGGTACCGAGCGTCATACAGGCTTCCAGCCCCATCTCCTTCACCCCTTTCACCATCTGCTCGAGGTACGGCATATCGCGATCGTTGGGGTTCTTCCACGCCGCCCCCATGCAGAAGCGGGTTGAACCGGCATTTTTCGCCTGCCGTGCCGACTCCAGTACCTGTTCAACCTCCATCAGGCGCTCGGATTCGAGACCGGTTTTGTAGCGCGCGCTTTGCGGGCAGTATTTGCAATCTTCCGGGCAGGCACCGGTTTTAATCGACAGCAGCGTGCTGACCTGAACCTGACGCGGGTCGAAGTGCTGACGGTGGGTCTGCTGCGCTTCAAACAGTAAATCCAGGAAGGGTTTATTAAACAACTCAGTGACTTGTGACATTGTCCAGCGGGTGTGGTGAGCCATTAGCCTCTCCAAAAAAGTTTTGTTAATTGTCGGTTCGGTTTATACTCGTAAACCTAAATGTTTTCAAAATGGTTTACAAGTCGATTATGACAATGGACGATCTCGCTTTCGATCGGCGCCACATCTGGCACCCTTACACTTCAATGACTTCACCGCTGCCGGTCTATCCGGTGGTGGCCGCCCACGGCTGCGAGTTGACCCTTGCCGGTGGCGAGCAGTTAGTTGACGGCATGTCGTCCTGGTGGGCGGCGATTCATGGCTACAATCACCCGCGGCTGAACGCGGCGATGAAAGCGCAGATTGACCAGATGTCGCACGTGATGTTTGGCGGGATCACTCACCCTTGTGCCGTCGCGCTGTGCCGCCAGCTGGTGGCGATGACGCCGGAAAGCCTTGAGTGCGTGTTCCTCGCCGATTCCGGCTCCGTTGCCGTTGAAGTGGCGATGAAAATGGCGCTCCAGTACTGGCAGGCAAAGGGCGAGCCGCGTCAGCGCTTTCTCACCTTCCGCAACGGCTATCACGGCGACACCTTCGGTGCGATGTCGGTCTGCGATCCGGATAATTCGATGCACAGTCTGTGGCAGGGTTATCTGCCGGATAACCTGTTCGCCCCAGCGCCGCAAAGCCGCTTCGATGGTGAATGGGATGAGCTGGATATGGTGCCGTTCGCTCGTCTGATGGCCGCCCATCGCCATGAAATCGCGGCGGTTATTGTGGAACCGATCGTCCAGGGCGCAGGCGGAATGCGGATGTACCATCCCGAGTGGCTCAAACGGATCCGCAAAATGTGCGACCGCGAGGGCATCCTGCTGATTGCCGATGAAATTGCCACCGGATTTGGTCGCACCGGCAAGCTGTTCGCCTGCGAGCACGCAGGCATCGCGGCAGATATTCTGTGCCTCGGCAAAGCGCTAACCGGCGGCACCATGACCCTATCCGCGACGCTGACCACCCGCCAGGTAGCGGAAACCATCAGCAACGGTGAAGCGGGCTGCTTTATGCACGGCCCGACTTTTATGGGTAACCCGCTGGCCTGCGCGGTAGCGGCGGAGAGCCTGCGTCTGCTGGCAAGCGGTGAGTGGCAACAGCAGGTGGCGGCGATTGAAACACAGCTGAAAACCGAGCTGGCCCCGGCAAGAGAATCGGCGCTGGTTGCCGATGTCCGCGTACTCGGGGCGATTGGCGTGGTCGAGACCCGCAGGCCGGTGAATATGGCAGCGCTCCAGCGCTTTTTCGTCGACCAGGGCGTGTGGATCCGCCCATTCGGACGCCTGATCTATCTGATGCCGCCGTATATCATTACCCCACAACAGCTGACCCGTCTGACCAAGGCGGTTAACGCCGCGGTACAGGAAGAAACATTTTTTAGCGAATAAGAGACGGTAATGGCGCGGCGGCGGGGATTCAACGTCCATTTTCACAGCCTCGGCAACGCATCAATTACCGCCCTGTTTAGCTAATCCCCTGATTGCGGCGTAAACGCCTTATCCAGGCTACATGTTCGTGCGATTTGGTAGCCCGGGTAAGGCGCCAGCCGCAACCCGGGAAAACCAAAACAACGACTACTCCGTCACCGCCAGCACGGCGTTTTTTCTGACCCGCGCGAACCACACCACCGTCAGCAGGCCGAGCCACACCAGACCGGCGATCAGCGCAATCCGCGTCTCCTCCACCATCCCCAGCACCGCGATCACCAACCCCATAAACAGCAGGGTAAGCAGCGGCGCAACCGGCCAGAATGGTACCGGGAACGCGATATGACGACGCTCTTCTTCAGACAGACCGCGACGCATCGCAAAGTGCGCCAGCAGGATCATCAGCCAGACCCACACCGTAGCGAAGGCCGCCAGCGAGGCAATCAGCACAAACACCTGCTCCGGCATCAGGTAGTTCAACACTACCGCCGCCAGCAGTGCCACCCCCATCACCACCACCGTCATCCACGGCACGCCGTTGCTGGCGATGCGCTTGAAACTCTTCGGCGCCATCCCCTCTTTCGCCATGCCGTACATCATCCGGCCCGCCCCGAAAATATCGCTGTTGATCGCCGAAATACTGGCGCTGATCACAATGATATTAAGGATGGTGGCCGCCGCCGGGATGCCCAGGCCATCAAAAATCAGCACAAACGGACTGCCCCGCTCGCCGAAGCTGTTCCACGGGAAAATCGCCATCAGAATCGCCAGGGTGCAAACATAGAACAGCACGATACGCAGCGGGATGGTATTGATCGCCTGCGGGATCACCTTCTGCGGATTTTTCGCTTCCGCCGCGGTCACGCCGATAATTTCCACGCCGCCGAAGGCGAACATCACTATGCCAAGCGAGGCGATAATGCCCTCCCAACCATTAGGCGCAAAGCCGCCGTGGCTCCATAAATTTTCCAGCCCGGTGGCCGGGAAAGCATTGCCGAAACCGAAGAAAATAATGCTGCCGCCCGCCACAATCATGGCAATAATCGCCACCACTTTAATCAGCGACAACCAGAACTCCATCTCGCCAAAAACGCGTACGCTGCACAGGTTCATGGCGCCGATGAAAAAGATAATGCTCAGCACCCAGATCCAGCGCGGGACGTCGGGGTACCACAGCCCCATATAGATGCCGAAGGCGGTAACGTCCGCCAGGGCGACAATCACCATCTCAAAGGTGTAGGTCCAGCCGGTGATAAACCCCGCCAGCGGCCCCAGATACTGGCGCGCGTAGCTGCCGAAGGAGCCGGAAACGGGGTTACGCACCGCCATCTCCCCGAGCGCACGCATAACGATAAACACCGCCGCGCCGCCGATCAGATAGGCCAGCAGTACCGCCGGGCCGGCGGCCTTAATCGCCGATGCGGAACCATAAAACAGCCCGGTACCGATAGCGGAACCAAGCGCAATGAAGCGAATGTGACGGGCGTTCAGCCCGCGCAGCAGGTGTGGCTTGTTCTGTTGTTGCATATGCAAGTGTCCTGATAGTTTTTATACGACGACAAATATGCGTGTAGGGTGGCCGGGAGGAGAGATCCTCCCGGCGCAGGTACAGAGAACAGCGATGATTTAGTGTTGGTCTGAGAGCACGCCAGGCAGCAGCCGCGTCAGGTGACGCTCCGCCAGAAGCGCAATAGCGTTTTCAATATCCGGGGCGAAGAAGCGATCTTCGGTGTAGTGCGTGACTCGCTCGCGCAGCAGGTGGCGCGCCTCTTCCAGCAGCGGACTGCTGGCCAGGCCTTCGCGCATATCCAGCCCCTGCACGGAAGCCAGCCACTCAACGGCCAGCACGCCGCGCGTGTTTTCCGCCATCGCCCACAGGCGACGACCGGCAGCCGGAGCCATCGAGACGTGGTCCTCCTGGTTAGCTGAAGTCGGCAGGCTGTCCACGCTGTGCGGGTGCGACAGTGCTTTGTTTTCGCTGGCCAGCGCCGCGGCGGTGACCTGGGCAATCATAAAGCCGGAGTTGACGCCGCCGTTTTTAACCAGGAACGGCGGCAGCTGCGACATATGGCTGTCCATCATCAGGGCGATACGGCGCTCCGAAAGCGATCCGATTTCGGCAATCGCCAGCGCGATATTGTCCGCCGCCATCGCCACCGGCTCGGCGTGGAAGTTACCGCCGGAAATCACGTCGTTTTCGCTGGCAAATACCAGCGGGTTATCGGAGACCGCGTTGGCTTCAACCAGCAGCACCTCCGCCGCCTGGCGAATTTGCGTCAGGCAGGCGCCCATCACCTGCGGCTGACAGCGCAGAGAGTACGGGTCCTGAACCTTGGTGCAGTTGTGGTGCGATTGTGAAATGGCGCTGTCGTCGGTCAACAAGTGGCGATACAGCGCCGCCGCGTCAATCTGCCCGCGCTGGCCGCGCGCTTCGTGAATACGCGGGTCAAACGGACGACGCGATCCCAGCGCCGCTTCGGTGGTTAACGCGCCGCAGACTACCGCTGAAGTAAACAGGTCCTCAGCTTCAAACAGGCCGCGCAGGGCAAACGCCGTCGATGCCTGAGTGCCGTTGAGCAGCGCCAGCCCCTCTTTTGCCGCCAGGGTGATGGGTTCGAAGCCCGCCTGACGCAGTGCTTCCGTTGCCGGTAACCATTCGCCGCCCCGCACCCGCGCTTTCCCTTCGCCCAGCAGCGTTAAAGACATATGCGCCAGCGGCGCGAGGTCGCCGGATGCGCCGACCGAGCCTTTCGCCGGGATCCACGGCGTCACGCCCGCATTCACCAGACCTATCAGCGCCTGAATCACGCTCAGGCGGATCCCGGAAAAGCCGCGCGACAGGCTGTTAATTTTCAGCACCATAATCAGACGCGCCAGATCATCATCCAGCGGTTCGCCAATCCCTGCCGCGTGCGACAACACCAGCGAGCGCTGAAGATTTTCGAGATCTTCGGTGGAGATGCGGGTTTGCGCCAGCAGGCCAAAACCGGTGTTAATGCCATACGCGGTGCGGCCTTCCGCCAGAATCGCGTTGACGCAGGCAACGCTGTCATCAATGGCGGCAAAGGCGCTCTCGTCAAGGGTGATGTTGAGCGGCTGGCTATAGACATCGCGCAGCTGCGACAGGCTGAGTTGACCCGGAATCAGTGTTAAAGCGTTCATTTAGCGTGCCCCTGCGTTGCTGCCACCATCGGAAGATTCAAACCTTGTTCTGCTGCGCATTCAATAGCAATATCGTAGCCCGCATCGGCATGGCGCATCACGCCGGTCGCCGGATCGTTGTGCAGGACGCGAGCAATGCGCGCCGCCGCTTCGTCGGTACCATCACAGACGATAACCATGCCGGAGTGCTGCGAGAAGCCCATCCCTACCCCGCCGCCGTGGTGCAGCGACACCCAGGTCGCACCGCTCGCAGTATTCAACAACGCATTGAGCAGCGGCCAGTCGGAAACCGCATCGGAGCCATCGCGCATCGACTCCGTCTCGCGGTTCGGGCTGGCGACGGAACCGGAATCAAGGTGGTCGCGGCCAATGACGATTGGCGCGGAGACTTCACCACTGCGCACCATTTCGTTAAACGCGAGGCCCAGCTTCTGCCGCCACTCCAGCCCCACCCAGCAGATACGCGCCGGTAAGCCCTGGAAGCTGATGCGCTCGCGGGCCATATCCAGCCAGTGATGCAGATGCTTATCGTCTTTCACGATCTCTTTGACTTTAGCATCGGTTTTATAGATATCCTGCGGGTCACCGGACAGGGCGACCCAGCGGAACGGACCGATGCCGCGACAGAACAGCGGACGAATATAGGCGGGAACGAAGCCGGGGAAGTCAAAGGCGTTGCCAACGCCCATCTCCTGGGCCATCTGGCGAATATTGTTGCCGTAGTCAAACGTCGGCACGCCCATTTCGTGGAAGGCCAGCATCGCCTGCACGTGGTCGGCCATTGAGCGCTTCGCCGCCAGAATGGTGCCCTGCGGGTCCGATTCGGCTTTCACCTGATACTCTTCCCAGCTCCAGCCTTTCGGCAGATAGCCGTGCAGCGGGTCGTGGGCGCTGGTCTGGTCGGTGACCATATCCGGGCGCACGCCGCGCTTGACCATTTCCGGTACGATGTCTGCCGCGTTACCGCACAGGGCGATAGAGATCGCCCGGCCTTCAGCGGTGTATTTTTTGATGCGCGCCAGAGCGTCATCCAGCGAAGTCGCCTGTTCGTCAACGTAGCGGGTACGCAGGCGGAAATCGATACGGCTCTGCTGACATTCAATGTTCAGCGAGCAGGCACCTGCCAGGGTCGCGGCCAGCGGCTGCGCGCCGCCCATACCGCCGAGACCGGCGGTCAGTACCCAGCGCCCTTTCAGGCTGCCCTGATAGTGCTGACGACCGGCCTCAACGAAGGTCTCATAAGTGCCCTGCACGATGCCCTGGCTGCCGATGTAGATCCAACTGCCGGCGGTCATCTGGCCGTACATTGCCAGGCCTTTAGCATCGAGTTCATTAAAGTGTTCCCAGGTCGCCCAGTGCGGAACCAGGTTGGAGTTGGCGATCAGTACGCGCGGCGAGTTTTCGTGGGTTTTAAATACGCCCACCGGTTTGCCGGATTGCACCAGCAGGGTCTCATCGCTCTCCAGTTCTTTCAGCGCCTTCACGATGGCGTCGTAGCATTCCCAGTTACGCGCCGCACGTCCAATACCACCGTACACCACCAGCTCATGCGGGTTTTCGGCGACATCCGGGTCAAGGTTGTTCATGAGCATACGCAGCGGAGCTTCGGTCAGCCAGCTCTTCGCATTTAACGTTGTGCCACGCGGCGCACGTACGTCCTGCTGGCGGTATTTGCTTTGCGACATCGGGGGGTTCTCCTGACAATTAACGTTGTGTACGTAGATACATATACTTGTCTATACAAGCATGCGCAAGCCAGGATTTAACACAAATGATACATTTTTGTTATATTGCGTCAGCAATCACATTTTGCCAACGCGCGTAAAGATCAGGAACCAAAGTGGCCCTGCAGGCGATAGCGGCTACCGGGAAAAAGCAGGCGCGCATGGGAGACGATATGGGTGGTGGACCAGGTACGGCGGCGAATCAGCAGGCACGGGTCATGGGCATGGATATGCAGCAGCACGCACTCCTCCGCGGTGGCCTGCACCGCTTCAACGATGTGCTCCCCCTCGGTTAAGGGGGCAATCAGCGACAAATAGTCGTGAGGCGTAGTGGCGGTATAGTCCTGGCGCAGATAGTCCGGTACGACGGCGGCGTTAACGCAGCGGTCTTCAATCTGTACCGGAACATCATTTTCAAAATGCACCATCTGCGAATGAAAAATCCGCGTACCGACCGCCACGTTCAGCGCCGTGGCCTGAATAAGGTCGGCCTGAGTCTCCTCCAGCAGCAATACCTGACAGCGGTGCTGATGGTGGCGGGAGGCAATTTCGTCGGCGATGCTGCGTACTTCAAACAGCGCCGACTGCCCTTTTGGCTCTGCGACAAAGGTACCAACGCCCTGGAGTCGCACCAGCAGGCCCTCGTCGGTCAGCTCGCGCAGCGCCCGGTTGATGGTCATGCGGCTGAAGCCAAACTGCGCCACCAGCTCCGCCTCCGAAGGAATACGATCGTGCACACGCCAGACGCCGCTGTGGATCTTTTCGCTGATCGCCTGTTTCACCTTTTCATAGAATGGCGCGGGTGCGGAACGAGGTTGCGGTGAGAACATAGCCGGGCTTTCCTTGTGCTAATGGGCGGCGAAACGTCCAGAATATACCGAATCGCTAATGCCACCAATGGGCGATTTGCCATGCCAGACGCGCTGCCGCGCGGGCTCCTTGACTATCGATATCATACTGCGGATTAAATTCTACTAAATCCACCGCCTGGAGCTTACCGCTGCGGCACAGCGGTTCAACAATGCGCAGCAGCGTTGCCAGCGGGATACCGAGCGCAGCAGGCGCGGAGACCGCCGGCATTTCACGCGCGGGCATCACATCCAGATCAATAGTCAGATAAAGGCGATCGTAACAAGCGATATTACGCGTGATTTCCGGGATAACTCGCGCCTCAAAAGAGGCGAGAACGTCGAGATCCTCAATAATCGTCACCTCGCGGCGGGCGGCCTCATCCCACAGCGCTTGGGTATTGGCGGCGCGGCTTACGCCGATACAGGTGTAATGGAAGCCTCGCTGCTGCGCTTCACAGGCCAGCGCCAACTGGCGGAACGGCGTACCGGAGCTGGCCTGGTCGGCAAAACGCAAATCAAGGTGCGCATCAAGGTTAATGATGCCGACTTTCTCGTCAGGAAACGCATCCAGCACCCCGGCACCGTGGCCGAAAGCCGTCTCGTGCCCGCCACCTAATACCAGCGTGCGTTTGCCTGCGCGTTGGCAGAGGGCAACTGCCTCGCGCAGCGCCTGCTGAGCCTCTTCCAGTCCCTCACCCACTGCGCTGATGGTTCCCATATCAACGCAGCGGTCATGCCCCTGGTGACTGGCCATGTTCGCCAGCGCCCGGCGCAGGGTTTCAGGTCCCTTTTCGGCCCCGGTGCGCCCTTTATTGCGCCGGACCCCTTCATCGCAGGCAAATCCCAGCAGGGCAATATCACCCGCCAGCGCTTCAGGTTCAAAGCGTTCAGCCCGCTCGATGGTTTGAAACAAGCGTAGCGCGTTAGCCGCTTCCGCGCTGTCATCGCGCCCCTGCCACAGTGCCGCGGGCGTAGATTGCCAAAGCTTCATGCGATTTCTCCTCGAACGACGCGCTGCCAGAGCGGGCTGCGCCCCGGTTCATAAACCATTTCCACCGGATGTTCGGCATCCCAGATAGCAAAATCGGCAACAAAGCCTGCGGCCAGCTGCCCGTGGCTCGCCTGACGGCCCAGCGCCTGCGCTGCATGTCGGGTAACCCCTGCCCACGCCTCCTCCGGCGTTAAGCCAAATTTCACACAGGCCATATTCATCGCCAGATGCAGGCTGGCAAAGGGGCTGGTGCCAGGGTTGTAGTCCGTCGCTACCGCCATTGGCACGTGATATTCACGCAGCAGCTCAACCGGCGGTTTACGGGTTTCGTTAAGAAAATAGAACGCGCCGGGAAGGAGCACCGCCACGGTGCCGCTGCGGCTCATTGCCGCGACTCCCTCTGGCGTCAAATATTCAATATGGTCGGCGGAAAGGCCTTTATAGCGGCTCACCAACTCAGCGCCGCCCAGCGAAGAGAGCTGCTCAACGTGCCCTTTGACCGAAATCCCCAATGCCTGGGCCGTACTGTAAACCCGCTCGGTTTGCGCCGGACTAAAACCGACATTTTCACAGAAGGCATCGACGCTTTCGAACAATCCCTCTTCCCACAGCGCGGGCAGAATCACTTCGCAAACCAGATTAATGTAGCCATCCGGGTCGCCTTTATATTCCGGCGGCGTGGCGTGAGCGGCGAGCAGCGTTGGCGAAATCTCGACGGCATGGCTTGCGGCGAGTTGCTGCACGACACGCAGCATCTTGCGTTCGTTTTCAAGGTCTAACCCGTAGCCGGATTTAATCTCCAGAGTGGTGACGCCTTCACGCAGCAGCCGCTCCAGCCGCCGTCGGGCCAGCTCCAACAGTTCCGCTTCGCTGCTTTCCCGGGTAGCGCGCACCGTTGAGTTAATACCGCCGCCGTTGGCGCTAATAGTCTGGTAGGAAACACCATTGAGGCGCTGCTCCCACTCCTGCGCCCGGCTGCCGCCAAAAATCAGATGGGTATGGCAATCAATCAGCCCCGGCGTCAGGAGCCTGCCACCAAGGTCGATGCTTCGCCCGGCGGGCGCCTCATTATCGGCAACAATGGCCTCGATGCGACCATTGCGCACCAGCAGCGCGTGACGCTCCAGCAGGCCGTAAGGTTGTGAGTGGTCAGGATTCAGGGTAGCGAGACGGGCGTTTCGCCAGATTACACGTTCGGAGGTGGCTTCAGTCATAGCGGTCAACTTGTCATGGGTTGTATAGACATTTATTTTGATCCTGCGTGAAATGTCAACAAAAGCAAGGATGAATGTTATTTATTTGTGACCAAACGCGACCCATTCCCGGTTCCTGCTATACAAAAGCAGCAACTTTTTTGCGCTATGTCTTCCCGTTTCGCTTAACTTGGTATAAAACAGCAGGCTTTAAAGGACTTATACCCGTCATACTTCAATTCAGGGTATATCTATTTGATTGATTCTTGCCCGGAGCAACATGAACACATTTTCCGTTTCCCGTCTGGCGCTGGCGCTGGCCTTTGGCGTGACGTTGTCCGCCTGTAGCTCGACGCCTGCCGATCAACAGCCCTCAACGCAGACTGCGCCGGGCACGGCTTCTCGTCCTGTTTTAACCGCTGATGAGGCGAATAACTTCTCAATGGCGAGTTATTTCCAGTCTCTGGATCCTAACGCTCAGGCCTGGCACCCGTCCGCCATTAGCCTGCCGGCGCAGCCTGATTTTGTCGTCGGGCCTGCGGGAACCCAGGGCGTGACCCACACCACCATTCAGGCCGCGGTTGACGCAGCGATTACCCGTCACTCCAACCGTCGTCAGTTTATTGCCATCATGCCGGGTGAATATACCGGCACCGTGTATGTTCCGGCGGCCCCGGGCGCGCTGACGCTGTACGGCACCGGCGAGAAGTCGCTCGACGTCAAAATCGTCCATCCGATTGATTCAGAAATCGATTCGACCACCTGGCGTCACCTGGTCAATCCGGGCGGTAAATATATGCCGGGCAAACCAGCGTGGTATATGTTCGACAACTGCCAGAGCAAACGTACCGCGACTATTGGCGTAATGTGCTCGGCGGTATTCTGGTCGCAGAATAACGGCCTGCAGTTGCAGAACCTGACGATCGCCAACGATCTCGGCGACAGCGTTGACGCGGGCACCCACCAGGCCGTCGCTCTGCGCACCGATGGCGATCAGGTGCAGATTAACAACGTCAATCTCCTTGGTCGTCAGAACACCTTCTTTGTGACCAATAGCGGCGTACAGAACCTTCTGCAGGATAACCGCCAGACCCGTACTCTGGTCAGCAACAGCTATATTGAAGGCGATGTCGATATTGTTTCCGGCCGTGGAGCAGTGGTGTTTGATAATACCGATTTCCGCGTTGTGAACTCGCGTACCCAGAAAGAAGCCTACGTTTTCGCGCCAGCAACGCTGAAGAGCGTGACCTACGGCTTCCTGGCGATCAACAGTCGCTTCACTGCTTACGGCGATGGCGTAGCGCAGTTGGGTCGCTCTCTGGACGTTGACGGCAATACCAACGGCCAGGTTGTTATCCGCGATAGCGTCATTAATGAAGGCTTTAATATGGCCAGACCGTGGGCCGATGCCGTGGGTTCAAACCGTCCGTTTAGCGGTAATACCGGCGCTGCCGATGACAAAGGCAACCCGCAGCGCAATCTGAACGATGCTAACTTCAACCGCATGTGGGAGTACAATAACCGCGGCGTGGGAAGTTTTGTTGTCGCTGAGCCGAAGCAGTAACAGTAATCAACTTGAAGGGGGAGCCATTCCCCCTTTTCTCTCCGCTCCCTTCAGGCTCTATCCCCTTTTCCCTTCCACCACCATCGTCAGGATAGTTCATCCTGGTTGCTAAATCTCCACGTTGTACAAGTTTTTAATCATAAAAATTACAATAAAAACAATCACCTATAATTTAAAAACAAAAAACATAATCTATAAGTACAAAATAACCTGCAAAAACTGTACAAGTAGAAAATCATGACTATAGTTAAAACGTAAGTTTTAATTTCTCTGCATTACAGCATCCTTATGACTTAAAAATTGCACACCATTTCTCTTGATATGGTGAAAAACTGAATAACAAAAATGATTGTTATCAATCGGCTTTGTTGGTTGATTAATTATTGAATGCAGCCTGAGATATATCATGCAGATTAAAAACACTATTCCCGCAGAGTTTATTCCTAACTCTGCTTTGCTAAAAAACATCGAGCATATGGTGCAGATTAAGAACGAAACGGTGAGTAATGAGCGTTTAATCATTGAGGTTCAGCACCGCCTGAATATAGAGAAAAATGAAATTCTCGCTGATTTGTATATGCAAATACTACATATGTTATACGGAAAAACTCATCACTAAGCGCGACTTTTAGCAGGCAAACATACAGCAACTAACGACCCAGGCTCGGAGGACAAATGAATAACGACAAACCAGACTTCTTTTATAATCATTACGATCTTTGGATTAACAATAACCTTCTCCGTCAGGGTTTACAGCTTATTCTTGATTCACTATCACCGGGCTGTTTTCATGGAAAATACGTTTTCTTCACCAGCGACAACTATTATTCTGTGTTAAATCATAAGTATGACCAACGGAGGGTTCGCTTTGTTCTGCTTACGGATGGTAATGACTTAAACTTCTTAAGTGAAATTCCAATGTTCAGAATCTCCGCGCGCTCCACGCCAGCTGAAATAAAATCGTTTATTCTCCGACCAACGCTGTATGGTAAAAAACCGGATGGCGAATCCGAGGGTATTATTCTTACCAGTCGTGAGAAAGCGGTTATCCGATTAATGAATGATGGTGAAGCGATGGTTAATATCGGAAAGTCACTGAACTTGCATATTAAAACGATTTATCAAATCCGTCTGACGTTGATTAAAAAATTAGGCTGCTCCGGGCGTACAGATTTTTTTAACATTAGCCGTAGCGAAACGTTCAAAGCCTGGTCACAGCTCAATTCTTAATATTTTATCGTTAGGCCGAGTTAAAATATCTAAAAAAGAAAAAGCGGCGGAATATATACCCAAAATAATTCGAGTTGCTTAAAGGCGGCAAGGGCGTAAGTCCCCAGGAGCATAGATAACTATGTGACTGGGGTGAGCGCGCGTAGCCAACACATAAGCAACTTGAAGTATGACGGGTATAAAAACAAAACGCATGTTCCGCTGCTGGCTTCAATTCCCCACTTAATCCCCATGAAACTCGATAGTAAACCCCTGACTTTGCCAGTGGCTGAGTAATTCCGCCTGCAAAGGAGATAACGCACGGCCGGTCCAGACAAAAATGTGCTGTCCAGGGAACAGTTCCGGGCGAGGAGAATCAAGCGGTTCAGCCAGAACGTTAACATGCCAGGCACGCTGCGACAGCCGCCACGCTTCTAGCCAGAGCCGGGTACGGTCTTCATTACCCCAGCCAACCAACAACGTCTCTTTACCGACTTTTTTACGCGATTCGGCAAGGAACGACGCCACGCTATCGATTAAAATTCCATCCAGCATGCTGCTAATGGCCAGCGACGTGTTTTGATCAAGATTTAATTTCTGCCGCACGGGCACCAAAAGCTGGTCTATAAGACTATCCACGGGATATTCGTGGCTAAGAGACATAATTCTGGCGCGTAATTTCGAGGGCTGTACAACTCGCAGAAGAGTCATCATCTCGTCCTGGAGTAAAACTGAACCATCGTGCGCCGCAGGTTGATGACCTTCCAGTAACGCCTTGACCTTACCGACAGAGACTCCACGTTCAATCCAGCGCTTGATCTCCTCAATACGCTGAACGTCTTCATCGTCAAACTGACGGTGCCCCCCCTCGCTTCTCTGCGGTTTCAGCAAGCCGTATCTTCGCTGCCATGCACGCAAAGTAACGGGGTTAATTCCGCAACGTTCGGCAACTTCACCGATACTGTAATAAGCCATTAGCGCCCTCGTAACATGCCATACTTTCCTGGCTAAATTAACGAATTTAGCCAGACTGTACAATTAACTTTTCTTGTACAGTTAAAATATAACAGGTTGGACGCCAATATGTAGGTCAAAAAGGGAGTATGAATGATTTATCTGGCGTTTTCAGACTATGGGTACCAGCAAATTTTAAAGAATTTCCCAGGATGATTTTTTTTCGGGCCATGCGACCGCAGGAATTCCGCCCAAACACGGACTGGCAAATAAATTACCCTGAAAATGCGCGATCCCCGCCGACTCGAGCCACATCCACTCTTCCGGCCGCTCGATTCCTACCGCCGAGACGGCAATTTCCAGCGAGTTACAGCATTTAATAATGGCCTGCACTATAGCCTGCCTTGGCCCGTGCTTATGGATATCTTTGACCAGTTGACGATTGATCTTTATGCGATCCGGCTGAAACTGAGCCAGTAACAAAAGTCCGGCATAGCCGGCACCAAAGTGATCGATAGCGACGCGAATACCCGCGGACTTGAGCTTACGAATAGAATCAGTGAATTCATCAATACGTGAGATAGCTTCACTCTCGGTGAACTCAACAATAATCTGCTCTGAAATCAAACCATTCGCCTTGATTTCATCTAAAAGAAACTCAACAGCGCCGGGAACATTCACCAAAGTCATTGGTAAGAGATTAATAGACAACGTGCATCCACGCAGACGCAGACGTCCCGCCATGGCAAACGCCACCCGCTTACTGTGGAGGTCCGCCTTATAAATATCCTCTCGCGAGAGTCCATCAAAATAAACCTCAGGCGATCCACCGCAGGCGGTACGCAGCAACGCCTCAACGGAAACAATTTCTTTAGCAAACGGGTCAATCACTGGCTGAAAAGCGAAGCTGCACTCGGCCTGTGCGAACGGGACTTCAGGATAAAAAGCTGTGCTATCCGTTACAAAATCCCAGCTTTCCGGCGCGGGAATTTCGTAATAATTATCCTTTTCCGTCGCTTCCACGAAGGTACGAAAA
The DNA here is from genome assembly GCF_013705725.1 of Klebsiella sp. RHBSTW-00484. Taxonomy (NCBI): domain Bacteria; kingdom Pseudomonadati; phylum Pseudomonadota; class Gammaproteobacteria; order Enterobacterales; family Enterobacteriaceae; genus Klebsiella; species Klebsiella sp. RHBSTW-00484. The sequence goes on from NZ_CP055481.1 coordinate 4,115,415, forward strand.
AAGTGGAGAGCCCGGTCATCGTAAGTTAGCTGATATTTTGTGGTCCCTTTATCCAACACCATTTGCAGAACTTCATCGCGGTCATACTCTCGTAAATCAAAGAGTTCCATACCAATATTGCCAAATCTACGCGTCGGACCATGATCGCTAAGCAGTTCAACAAGATTATGGTGGCGCGAGTCCCCACAGATATGACGATAAATTTCCAGAACCTTCTCTTCAGGTCCTTCTAATAGCTGAAAAAAATGGGTGCCATTAAAAAGTAAAATCCCGGACACGTCCATCTGGCTATTTTTTACATTTGCTTCAGCAACCATGCTTTCGAGCGATTTAACTGACACGTTGTCGCAGATATGACTGCGATAAATGATGGTAGTGAGCATGATATTTCCGACAGAAGAGATATAGATGTTGAGATATCACAGTAGCAGATCCGATGTCCTGCGTCCTGTAAAAAAGACAAATATATTAACAAATATTTCACATCAAACCGTTCTTTTGATTGACCTTCTTCTCCAGCCAACACCTGTACAGAATGCACATCCCCCAGATAGTACACACTCTGTTGAGGAAAGATTAAAAAAACATATAAATCAATTAGTTACATCAAAAAACAAAAAACTAACATTTTTATTTCATTTTTTTATGTACAAGTTATCAATCATTGTATAACTTTAATGGCAACTTAACTGATGATTGAACTGACAGGAGCACATATGCAGCAGAACAGTTATATTCCTGACACAGCTAGCGCTATTGCCCATTATTTCAATAAAGCCTCTTTGCCTTCACAGCAGGAAACGCTGGGACAAATCGTGATGGATATCCTTTATGAAGGCCGAAATCTGAATCGTAAATCTCTGTGTACCAAGTTACTGAGTCGCCTTGAAGTTGCTTCTCAACCTGAAGAAGAGAACCACTATCAAACGTTAATCGGTTTGCTCTTTGAGCGACAAGATTAAGCGTGCCAGCAGTAATCTGGTGAATTAAGTCGACACTGAAGAGTCTGATTTCACGGATGATGCCAATACTTAATCAGAGCATCGACTTCAAACCAAATCTCCAGTCATGGAGACGACGGTAATCAGAGATACAGTTATGAATAGTGGTGAGATTGAACACTTAGCAGATGTACTGATTGGAGAGGCTGTCCTCTCTCTACTCAAAAACAAGGGGCCGATCAATACTCAGGCTCTGGTAAATAAACTCCAGTCGATGCGGGTCGGTGAAACGGATAAAAAACGGCGAGATACAATTGGGCATATTATTGATGAAATCAATAATATGGTAGCTCTTCGAGGTAAGAAAAAGTTTCTGGGTACTTCAGGTGCGAAAAATTATTGGGATGACCCAAATGCTTTATTGGGTTCATCTTCGCAATCTGGTACAGGTAAAATGCACTGACCATTAATGGTCGATTCTTTAATTAACAAAGTTGAGAATATGATGAGACAGACTATGCATCAGCAATCAGATATCTACGCAGGCCTGAACGATACCGCACTCTCTGAATATTTCCGCAATGCAGGCGACAGGCTGATCGATGAATCTGCAGTGATGTCCCTGGCCATTAGTAGTATCCTTGCCACTGAAGGGCATCTCAGTAATAAGGCTATTATATTCTGGTTAATTAATGCCCTTGAGACGACCAGCGATGTGGTGACTGCAGATGTTATCCGTAAGACGCTGGAAATCGTCGTGAGTTATACCATGGATGATATCTAAGATAGCGACAAGAATTAATGAAACAAGGAAGTCCGCTATTGTTAATAGGTAGAATAACGGTTAAACAGGACCTGAGGATAGAAACAAAACCCGCCTGTAGTATAATTCCGCCTAAAATTCGGCTCCTGTTGCCAGATATAAAATCCACAACAGGAGACGGATATTAAATAAATATATGCAATATTTAATCAGCCTTTTTATAAGACTGAATATAAAAACACATTACCACGCGCTAAAGCACCGCAGCCAGACGCCTGACTCCATCGACCAGGACCTCCGGCGGATGGTTGGCAAAACCGAGTAAAATCCCCTCTCTCGCCATCGGCCGCTGACAGTATCGCTCAAAGGTCTGTACACCTAAGCCTATACGACGAGCCTTGTCTTCCACCTCTTTGGCTTTTATGCCATTCAGCAGCCAGCAGACTAAATGAACGCCCGAATCCGTCGGATGAACCGCCATGCGTCCAGGAAAATAGTGCTCAATCGCCGCCTCCAGCGCACTTTTGCGCTCAAAACAGGCTTTGCGGATACGACGAACATGGCTGGCGTAGTGCCCCTCACTGATAAAACGCGCCAGAACCGCCTGTTCCAGATAGCCGCTACTAAGATCGGTATAATACTTGGTAATGGCAAACTGTTCGCGTAAATGCTCAGGCACCACCAAAAAACCGAGGCGAAATTCCGGGTACATCATCTTAGAAAACGTCCCTGAATAGATAACCCGCTGGTGTTTATCTAACCCCTGCAAAGCCTGTAAAGAACGGGCGGCGTAGCGAAATTCACTGTTGTAGTCATCTTCGAAAATCCAGGCCCTATGGGCTTCTGCCCATTCCAGTAAGGCAAGCCTTCTCGGCAGGCTGAGAGTTCCGCTGAGCGGAAACTGATGCGAGGGCGCGGTATAGACCAGTTTCGCCCCTGGGTAGTGCAATATTCCATCCTGAATATCCATGCCATCGCCATCAACACGAACGGGCCGGACGGAGACTCCTCTGGCGGCGAATGCACCGCGAGCGCCGTTGTATCCAGGGTCATCCAGCCAAACCTCATCACCCGGTACCAGCAATGCCTGAGTGGTGATCGTCAGCGCCTGTTGAATACCATTGACGATAATAATTTGATCTTCATGACAATTTACCCCACGAGTCGCCTGAATATAGTGACTGATAGCTCGTCGCAACGGTAGATATCCGTAAGGCGTGGTGTGCATTCCCAGTTCACGATGCGACTGTCGCCAGACGCGCCCCAGCAATCGTCCCCATAAAGCGTGAGGAAAGAGATCGGTACAGCCGATACCCACCGCAAAAACCCGGTTCATCCCCCCACTCTCCTGGCTTTCGGACCAAGAGGGTATCAATGCCGAGATATCGGGGTTGAGCTGCCCGATAGCAGATGTCGTCGCTTCAGGCGCCGCTGGTGAATAATGCTCGCTAATGAAGTTATCCGGGATATGTTGGCAGACAAATGTGCCCGCGCCCTTGCGCGTCACCAGATACCCCTCATCCATCAGGCGATCGAAACCCGAGATAACCGAGTTCCTGGAGATCGCCATCATCTCAGCCAGCGCACGGCTTGAGGGGACTTTTGAACCCGCCGTCAAACGACCGTCAAGGATAGCGTTACGCAGGGCGTGATAAACCTGATCTTTGATGATCCCGCGTTGTAATAACAGGTCCTGAAACAGAGGTGCAACTGGTTTTGCCATAGCTGTGAGGGATATCTTGAAGGTAAAAGTGGATCCTATAAATATATAGAAAGTGTCACTTTTTAGGAACCATAAGAACTTCTAACATGGCGCTCAGTGAGGACAAAACTCCCATTTTTAAAAAATAAGGACCACCATGAATTTATCTCAAATCACCATCGAACCCGCAACCGAGAGCGACTTTGCCCAGTGGTTGCCACTGTGGAAAAGCTACCAGGTATTTTACCGCGTCGATATCCCGGAAGCAGTGACGCAATTGACCTGGAGCCGTTTTTTAAATCCCATTGAACCGATGTTTTGCGCCGTAGCAAAGCATGAAGGAGCGATAGTTGGGCTGGTGCATTACCTGTTCCATCGCACCACCTGGGCCGAAAGCGACTACTGCTATCTGGAAGACCTGTTCGTTAACCCAGAGGTTCGGGGCAAGCATATCGGCAAACAGTTGATTGAATATGTTCAGCAGCAGGCGCGTAAACGCCACGCTGCCAGCCTGTACTGGCACACCCATGAAACCAACCTTCGCGGCCAGCGTCTGTATAACTGGGTAGCGGATAAAAGCGGCATGATTGAGTATCGTATGCGGGTGAAATAACCGTCTCCTCAAGCATAAAAAAACCTCGCCGCAGCGAGGTTTTCAGCCATAAGCAGCAGGCTTAGTATGCGTTAACCACTACCCACATAGGACCCTGACCGACAGCATAGCGCCCTTTTTCTTGCAACAGGCCCTGCTCACCTTCGATTTCATACACCGCAACATGATGCGATTTCTGACCAGCAGCAATCAGGTATTTGCCGCTGTGATCGAGGTTAAAGCCGCGCGGTTGTGCTTCGGTTGGCTGATAGCCTTCGATGGACAACACGCTGCCGTCTTCGGAGACGCTGAAGATGGTGATAATGCTGGCGGTACGATCGCAGGCGTAGAGGTAACGACCATCCGGGGTGAGATGGATATCCGCCGCCCAGCGAACACCGGTGAAATCAGAAGGCATCATGTCCAGCGTCTGCACGCACTCGATTTTGCCGTACGGATCTTTCAGTTCCCAGACGTCAACAGAGCTATTGAGTTCATTGACGCAGTAACCGTACTGCTGATTCGGATGGAACACCATATGACGCGGGCCCGCGCCTTCAACGGTGGTCACTTCAGCCGGTTCCTGCGCAGCGAGGAAACCGTCATCGCTCAGGGTAAACAGGCAGATACGATCCTGCTTCAGCGCCGGAACCCATAAGGTGCGGTTATCCGGGGAGATGTTTGCCGAGTGGCACCCTTCCAGACCTTCAATAACGCTCACCGTATCACCCGGCAGGCCATCGGTCAGCGGCGTGACGCTTACGCAGCCCGAATTATAAGAGGCGCTAAAGACAAAGCGTCCCTGATGATCGGTAGAAATATGCGTCGGGCTACCCGGCAGCGCGGCTTCGCCGGCAAAGGTCAGAGCGCCATTATCGGGGGCAATGCGGTAAGCCAGTACGCGAAACTCCGGACGCACGCCGACGTAGAGATACTCTTTGTTCGGGCTCACCACCATCGGCTGCACCTGACCTGGGGCGTCAACAACCTGCACCAGCGTCAGTTTCCCCTCAACATCCAGATTCCAGACGTGGATCTGCTGGCTTTCCGGGCTGGCGGTATAAACGGTTTGTTTCATGAATACTCCTTTCCTCACTGCTCGTGGAAATTTCATTTTTCAGACTAACGATGCGCTGAAAAACACAATACGCTACATTGTTCAGGTTGCCTTGCAACAGCCAGAAGGATCAAGTGTATCGACTCTTTTAGCGGTAGATGCTGAAAAGTTTGCCCGAATGGCACAGCGGTGTACCATCATAGCCTGCTCACTTTTCACCATTAACCGGAAACAACACATGACCTCACGCGTGATTGCCCTGGATTTAGACGGCACCCTACTGACCGGAAAAAAAACAATCCTTCCCGCCTCGCTCGACGCACTGGCTCGCGCCAGAAACGCGGGATACCAGGTGATCGTCGTCACCGGCCGACATCACGTCGCTATCCATCCTTTTTATCAGGCACTGGCTCTGGATACACCTGCAATTTGTTGTAATGGCACTTATTTGAATGTGTAGCGTCTATTACAACAAATTATCAGGCACTTTCCCCATGATTAGGGACGGTTTTGAAGTATGAAGTAAGCAGTGTACTATCGGCCTAACTCCCAACTCAATCAAAGTGAAACATGATATGAACTATCAAGTAATCGCCCTTGATCTGGATGGCACACTTTTAACACCAGAAAAAATGATTCTCACAGAGTCATTAGTTGCCCTACAAAATGCCCGTAAGTCTGGGGCAAAAGTAGTGATCGTAACTGGACGGCATCATGTTGCTATTCATCCTTTTTATCAGGCATTAGCCCTTGATACACCAGCTATTTGTTGTAATGGTGCGTTATTGTACGATTACAACGGAAAAAAAGTTATTTCGGCTGATCCGTTACAAGCAAACCAAGCTACACAGTTGGTTGACCTACTTGAACGTTATGATGTTCATAGCTTGATGTATGCCGATGATGCCATGTTTTATAAGGAACCTACGGGTCATATTATCCGTACTGAAAATTGGGCTAAATCATTACCTGAATCACAACGACCAGTGTTTAAGCAGGTAAGTTCGCTATGTGAAGCGGCACATGAAGTAGCCGGAATCTGGAAATTCGCCCTTACTGATACTGATACAGTTAAATTGCATAAATTCACTCAGATCGTAGAACGTGAACTTGGGCTTGCTTGTGAATGGTCATGGCATGACCAAGTTGATATAGCTCAATTGGGAAATAGTAAAGGTAAGCGATTAGCACAATGGGTTGAATCTCAGGGTTTATCAATGAACCAGGTTATCGCTTTTGGGGATAACCACAATGATCTTAGCATGCTTAAAAGAGCTGGTCTGGGTGTAGCTATGGGTAACGCCGTAGATGAAGTCAAAGCCTGTGCTGATCTGGTAATTAGCAATAATACCGGAACTGGAATTGCCGAGACAGTTAACAAGTACTTTGAATATGTTCCAGCACAAGAGACAGTGTAATAGGTGAGTGATTAGGACGGTATAGTTCAAAATTTGTGCCGTCATAATCCGCCATAACAAGTACGATCATTCCTTTTTCAACTGCTAAGCACTATTACTCACAAGTCCATAACATACGTGAAGCCCTTCAAATACCAGGATTTGTTGAGCGTTGATCGATTCGTAGAAGAGGTGTATATTACCTCAGGCTGTTCATCCAAACAGTACGCAAAGATAAGGAAATGCAATGGCAGATAATTCAGAATCTTTTGCAACTATAGAACAAATTACTTCCCGTCCTAATTTTTTATCTAATTTAGAAATCACCGTTGATAGTTTTCATTCTCTTATTGGACGTTATCATCTGAGTGAAAGTGTTAAATGCCAAGTAAAAACCGAAAATGGTATTTGTGGTCAAAAACATCAAGCCGGATATGTAGGTGTTGATAAAGATGGTAATGAATGTTTAATCGGTGGTATTTGCGGCGATAAGTATTTTGGTGATCATACCCACTATATTCAGGAAAGAAAACGGATCGATGCAGAAATTGACAGGCGAGAAAGCATTGAAAAACTACACGCCTATAAAGATAATTTTCTAAGTTTTTCTACCGTACATAGTACATTGTTAAAAGAAACTCAAGATGTTAGTAAAAAAATAGAACATCTATATAAAGGTTTTCCTGATATAGTACTAACTTACCTCTACCAAGCCCAAAGAACTCAAAACTGGGATTTATATATTGACGTCTTACGTCATACTCGTGGTGAAAAAGGGATGACGAGTAATTGGTACATTGAGAAGCTCTGTACATTCCCTCCGTTACCATCACCACAAGAAATCTCAAGTTTATTAGGTCGCATTGAAAATCTACAAACGATTTTTAGCGAGGCTTGTTCAAAACAGATAGATGAACTTGCCACCCCAAAATTAAAAAATTATGTAAAAAGTATCGCAGAATTTTCAGAGTTAGAGTCCACTTTTAGCAAATTCTTAAAGAATACAGAAGACTTCACGCATAAAAACATTATATTTCATTTATACTATGCTTGTGCTAATGCAAAGGATAAATTTAATACTGTAAAAACAATAATGTCCTTACTTAAAAAATCTAAACCTACAGATACATTAGTAAGAAAAAAATGTGATGAGATTGAAGAGAGTACAAGAAAGAGATTTGACAACTGCGAAATCCGGTGTAACAAAAAAGTCATGAAATTTAAAAAGAATAGTCTTGGCTAAATTAGGAAGCCCCTTTAGGGGCTTTCGTAACTCCGCCCTATCATAATAATAAGCACCTGTAGCAGTTACCCTAATAGTATTTAAATTAATACACATTAACTTTATCTCACGCAATAGACCTCATTTTTAACTTTCAATCATAGAAACTATCAACTACTACCGATTAATACGAAAAGTACTTTTCCTATTTCATCAAGTTGAACGATGGGAAGCACAGCACCGCCTTAAGCCAGTACTTACACAATGATAAACATGAATACTCAGCCTAAACGTTGTCAACATATGAAAAAATTACTAATTTCTCCGAGTATGATCTGGTTTTGCTCAATTTTCTGATAGATATCGAAAGGATTCTGACAGCACTAAACTATCAGAATCCTTCCCCTACCCCCTTCCGCTATATCAGTTCTCAATACTGCCAGTACTGGCAAGCATTTCTTTCTTAACGCGGAACACTGTAGCCCTGCCGCAATCACACAGCTTTGCGATCTCGTCCGGTGTGTTCTTCCCGGCTTGAAGCATATCAATGATTTTACTGTGTAATTCCTTGTTCTTTTGCTTACCCTTGTACTTCTTAGCCTCTTTAGCAAGGGCAATTCCTTCGTTGCGACGTGATGCGATCATACCCCGCTCAAATTCTGCAACGGCACCCATCATGGTAAGGATCAGGCGTGATTGTGGGGAATTATCAAAACTCATAGAGTTTGCGAGAAATTGAACAGTGATCCCACGCTCAACGAGGTTATCAATCATCTCCAACAAATCGCGGGTATTACGTGCGAGGCGATCAATGGAATGGGTAACGAGGGTGTCACCTTCGCGGAGGTGAGAAAGCAGGTTCAACAATTCAGGTCTTTCGCTGGTGGACTTCCCTGATTCCTTCTCAGGAACAATTTTGTCACAAACTGGTTCCAGTACTGCCAACTGGCGTTCAAGATTCTGATCCTTTGTTGAGACTCTCGCGTAACCAAAAATCATTTTCCAGCCCTCACCGCTGATAAGTATCATTTTAATTAACTGAATGATACAGTATCATTTAAGCCAATTCAACATCTAAATGATACTAAACGAGACGAGAAAAACGAGTATCACAAGGGACTACCCAAAAGAGATTTTTTATCGTTCATTTTTTGGGCACTATAGAATTAGTGAAAAGTTCAGTACTGGCATCTGAGTACACGGCATTTGGTCGGTGGGGTTGGACCTGAGCAGATGAACGAGATTTTAAATCGTGCAGAAAAATTCTGGATGTACTTTTATCTTAGTAAACGATCCCTTTAGATTTTTTGTCAAAAAATTGGGAGACTGGGTTTTGGTTATTTTTTGTACTAAAGACAGGTAACGTAATCGGCTTTGTTAACTAATGGCCTACTCGTTTTGTGCAGTTATTCAAAGTAATTTTTCACAATCCATCGTAGCATGGTATACCAACGGATTGATTTCAAAGATAAATGTTGGCCTTCATTAATTTACGATTATTAGAAAGGAATAGCTATGAATTGCACACGAATAATAATACTGGCTGCCTCAGTCAAGCGTCAAAATTATTGCGTCGCAGGTAAAAAATGGCATCAAAATCAAGATAACATTTGGCTACGCCCCGTTGGTAATAGTCTGCCAGATGGGAATGATGCGTTGACTTCAAAGGAGATTCAATATCATTCAAATAGAATCCCATCTACTTTAGATGTGGTTGACATTCAATTTTTAAGATATGCCAACCATAATATTCAGTCTGAGAATCACTTAATTGATACTGCTTTTAAATGGGATAAAAAAGGGACATATCCGGTAGAAAAGCTTTCCGAAATAGTAGACAACCCAGAGACATTATGGTTTGTTAATCGCGAAGGTACAAATTCAAGAATGGGAATAAATGATTGCTTCCCAACCCAATATTTGGCAGGGCCCACAAATAGCTTATATCTCATACTAATCAATGAGTTAATTATTCATTTAACTCATGAAGAAGACTTCTATGGAAAAAACAGAAAAAGATACAGAGGATCTTTTAATTACAAAGGAGTTAATTATAAATTATCAATAACAGACCCAAACATTTATTCTCAATATGGACAATCGCAGGATGGTGACTACAACTACGGGAAATGTTACGCTACTATAAGCATGGCTCCATTGGAAGATAATGGAAATTGTTATAAATTCTTAGCAGCTTTATTTAAGTTTAAGGTGTAGATATGAAGGTATACTCTATTGGATTCACAGAAAAATCGGCTGAGGTTTTTTTTAAACTTATAAAATCACAGAATATTAGTACATTAGTAGATGTTCGTTTGAATAATGTTTCTCAGTTATCAGGGTTTGCTAAAAAAAACGATTTAAAGTATTTTTTAAAAGAAATTTGTGATGTAGATTACTTACACATTCCTGATTTGGCTCCGACAAAAGAGATACTTGATCCATACAAAAAAAAGAATATATCTTGGGAAGTATATGAAGAAAAATTCTTAAACCTGATGGCTCAACGCAACATTGAGCGGATAGATAAAAAAATCATATATAACAATTGCTTACTTTGCAGTGAGCATAAACCACATCACTGCCATCGCCGCCTTGTGATAGAATACTTGAATAAACACTGGGATGCTGATTTAGAGGTTAAGCACTTGATATGAATAAAGTACTTATAATGTATCACCCAAGCTTTGCATCGTCTGGTAAGTTTGAAAGAAAGCTTACTAAAATACTTTCAACATTGGATGATTATCAAATTCTCTACTTTGATGATCCAGCAAACCTTATTAGTAATTACTTCGAATCAAAATTATTAAAACATCTTAGCAATAATGTACTTGGCAGCATTGTTCAAGATGAAAATCTGACTCATGCGGTAATATTTGATTCTACCTATTCACCAGAGTTCACAACTGTTAAATCATATCTTTCAGAGGTGATACCCGTTCGATATATCCAAGATAAAATTACATTTGTCTCCAATAAAGATAAAGGTGATCATTTTGATACTTATATCGGTCGTGGAACTTTGTGGGGAAATCCATATGCAATAGGTCAAGATGGTGATCGTGAAGAAGTGATAAGGAAATTTGCGTATGATTTTAACCGGGGGTTTTTACGAGGTGGCGAAGATTTCAATGAAAAATTACAAGCTCTAAGAGGGCATACTTTAGGGTGCCATTGCAAACCTTACGCATGCCACGGAGATGTTCTTGCTGAGTACCTTAATAAATTGGATGATGGTGAATAGATTTATGCCATAAAATTATTTTTTTACTAAACTCTTTATTACATGGTATGCCTCCAATGGTTCTGACTCTACTATATTTTGAAGGTTCGGCTTTACAGAGCAGGGCATATCTAAAGTGGTAATCATCTTTAAATTAATGCTTTCTTTTTGGAAAAATTCCAAAACAGGTTTTGTTATTGCAATAGGAATTGCATTCATACCTTTTTCTTTCATCCAACAAATCCTGTGTCGCCCATCAATAACTCGAATTTCATTGTCATAATTGACATCTAAAAGTGGCACGTTGAACTTAGGAAAAAACCTTCCATGGCTTATCCAAATATACTTAGGCTCTTCAGTGCAGTTATTTTTCACCCATAAAAGATCATCATCATGATTATAATCATTTAAAATTACATTTATAATATTAATATCTAACAAAACAATACACTCATGAATTTCATGGTTATTATACAATTCGTACTCCATAGCTTCCTTCTTATTTAAGTTATTCATGTTAATATTTACATATACACTATTTAATACATTCAATATCGGATCATATTAATTTATAACATATCCTATAAAATCGAATTTACAGCTTTATAGGATATAACATCATTGAGAACGATCAAGTACCATGTACGCTGGCTGGCACATGCTGCCCCGCTCCTGTAACCAGTAGTAATCCAAATCGGCTATACGCACATTCAGCCCCGAATCCACACGATTGATCTGTAATCGTAGCCCTACAGTATCCTTGTACGATAAACCAGATTTAACATTGTACTTGTACTTAACCCCACCTTCTTCTTCAAATGACTTGAGATAAGGCGTCATTTGTTCCTGAATTTCCTTTAAGCAAACAACTTCATTATTAAAAGTAAATGTTTTTTCTATTTTCCCATCTGGTACAGCTGCGACTGACACACCGGAGCAACAAAATAACAGTACTGCTATAGAAGCCTTTTCCATTTGAATATACCTTATTGAAGATTAGTACTTAATACTTCGCCTGTATCAGCATTGAACGTACAGGAGTACTCTATATTTTTAAACGCACCAAACCCGTTTTGAGCCTGTGCTCTGTGCCCGTAAAGAGTGACTAATTTCCTGCTTTTGTCGTACCAGCTATATGACGAGAATTTTGGTTCAGTAATTCCATCAGTCCATTTAAACTGGTATTGAGCAGACTTTTCAACAGCAACCTTACAAATATAATCCCCGCCCTCATGTTTCGAGGCATAGCAATAGGCATCATCAAGACATTTAGCTTCCTCTTCTTTCGCTTTTCGCTCCTTTTCTGCGGCAAGTACAGCATCCTGAGCCGCTTTTTCTGCTGATTTAATGCGTTGTTCTTCGGCAAATTTGGCATAATCAGCAACATTCGAAATATTATTTTCACGGGCAACAGAAAACTCTTTACCGTCTTTAAAACCAAGTTTTTGTGCTCTGGCCTCATCGCTTGAAGAACGGGCAGCACTTGCTACAAAAGCAAGAACAATAATCAGTACTGGAACCGTATAATGATTAACGAGTTTATAGGGTAAGTACTTAGCCCGTAGAGAACCAGAACCCAAAACAGCCCAGCCTATCGCGGCAGTACTTGCCAGTAGCTGGCACAATCCTGCGACGGAAAGCATGACGACCGACCAGAAGCCAGTACCAGCGGTGAAGAAATCACCAAACTTTTCCAATGCTGCCAGACAAAGAAAGACTCCCCAAAGTCCATAAATTATCAGTTGTACAACTCTCACAGTTTTGTCACTCCCGTTAGCTTTTTTCAGGCCAAAAGAACGGACTTAAGGCCGTCCGTGTCAGGTACTCAAGAGTAACACGCACACCTAAAAATGATCGATATTAACGATCAATAATATGAATATTGATCGCTATAAACTATCAATATCTATTAATTCAATACAAATCAATAGGTAAAATCGATCAAGTGGATTCGTAAGACATGAAACTGGCTATGTATCTGATTTCAATACAGGGAGTACTGGCGATTCCATCACGTAAACGCTCACAAAGCGTCGCTACGGCGTTTTATGGGGGGTTGTACATTCAGGTATGTCAGTAATGAACATCACATTCAGGGGTTTTCTGTGCGTTTTGTCCGAAACACCATTATGAAGGGGAATTAATCGGATCGGGGTCGCTTCGCTCTGGTCAGTACTGACAGGGCTTTTCCAGTAACTTAAACAGCAGATGCCCCACCAAGTACACAAAGGAATTATTTATAGAATAAGTAATGAAATAACAGTCAGTTATGTACTTACTGACAGAACAAAAAACGCGATTGGGTTCGCTCTGCCAGTGACCGAAGGGAACGCAGCAGTAGAACCGAATCCTGCGAACAGTACACGCAAAGCGGGTGCTGTTTAATTGTTTTATCTATATAAACAATGAGATAGCCATCAAGTACTCACTGCGTGAGTACTCTCACTAACTACCCGAAACAGTTCGCTTGCTTCGCCGCTCCTGCTTTCAGGTAGTTAATTCGCTTTCGCTCGTTGCTATGTCCGAAATTTATTACCTAAAGATATTGTAAGGTATTATTTTTCGGACATTTATCCGTTTTTATGATGGTGTTCTGGACTTCATTTTTTGCGTGTTTTTTGTACTTCATTTTCATATTTGTCCCACATCGCCTTTTTCTCTTCAGTACTGAGATCGGTGTTAGTAGCACTGGCAAGAAACGTTCTGAACGCTTCTAACTCAAGCCCCGGATTGCTGCCTTTCCAGCGGCGGAAACGCTTTGCTTTGGTATCAGCAAGAGTGAAACGCTTTTCTTTGTTCATTGAGCCTTGCGGCCTGCCTCTCTGCCCTTGTTCATCATCATCAATACCGAGATCTATGTACTCAATATTGTCTGTAAGTGACTTGGCCTGCCATTCATCAAAAACATAAACGGTCTGCGTTTCAGTACTGTCGAAATTCCTCGAAATCCCTCGTAGTACGAACTGGTGTAGACTTTCGTACTCCCTTGCGATGTGTATCGCCTCGCCGTCAATCTCAAAGAACAATTCACATTGCTTAGCCTCTGTTTCAGAGGGACGCATACAAGCCAACCAGACGCATGTCATAAGGTGCTGGTACTGGTTGAATCCTCTGGCATCCGGGCTTATCTCTGTGCCGTTCTTGAGGCTCTGAGAATCGCTTTTGTTCTTCGTCCAGTAGAAATCCTGTTTCTCAAGTTCTCCATCAATAAACGAGTATATTTTTTGTACTTTATCAGGATTGTTCGTTTTCCATGTCCTTGATAGTTTGATTTTTTTAGAAAAATAATAAACCTTCAACCTGTCTTTGAGTGCTGTTTTTCGTTTCAGTAACCCTTCAAGTTCAGTACTTTCAAAGAGTTCTTTATTGCCTTTATAGATTAATGAATTTTCGAAATTAGCTCCGAGAAAGGTGATTGATACGTCTTTGTACTTATTGAGATCTTTCCATGCTGTGATATTAAGCTGTTCCTTTTCCGCATCAGTAAAGTACTCATTATTCATTATAAAATGATCATTATCATTCAATACTGAAAGTTGATTTGAAATGTTCTTTACTACATCGCCCTTTACTTCTGGATTTCTTTCAGCCGCAATATATATATTTCTGTCATCTAATGACTGTACTTTATGGATTAGAACATTACGGATAACGTTTTTTATTTCAGGACTCCCTTCATTTATGTTCTGGAAAGAGTGAAAATTAGTCACATCGTCAATATAAACATTCCAGTTAGATAACAATTCAAGAGGAATTTTGAAAAACGTTTTATCTGTTATGAGTAATGTTTTATTACTTCCAGATGAAAGATATTCAATAACTGAACTAATAACGCTTTCATCTTTTGGTACTGTATCCGTAATAATATACTCGCAATTATTGATTTGCTTTGCTGTCTGCTTAATAAGTTCTTGAGTGTTCTGTACTAAAATATAATTTTCAGTACTGTTATTGATTATATTACATATAGAGGTGGTTTTACCTGAACCACACTCAGCAGATACGTACTTAAACTTGTTATAAATAGGTGTAGGGTTAATCATTTGCACACGCTCCATATTGATTAATTTAGAAAGGTCAGCCATTCCAGTGTCTGGCCTTTCGTCTTTTTAGTTATTAGTATTTAGGCACCGAAAAATGCCAATGTTGATTTTCTTTTGTATTTCACTGTTATTAGCACTGATAACATTTATGTCGCTAAGGTATTCAATAAACATTCATATTATCCATTATGAATTATCAGATTGATTAACTTAATTCCATCGAATCAAAATAAGGATTAGATAGCTCACTATTTAGATAGTAATATATGGCATAGTAATTACTTATCGAATAAGAAATTCGTATTCTGTCGCATCCATACAGCCACCATATTATCTCTCTCTAAACTGTCTATGTAGTTCAGCAGTAGATGATAATCAATGATAGAAAGATCATCTTTAGTCTGTTGAAAACGTATTGCACCATCTTTTACCCTGATCCAGAATGAAGGGGTCGAATATAAAATTGTACCTTCAATATTTTCAATGATCACATCACTAATTAATTTTTGTTGTTTCTTTTTATGTTCTACAAAAATAACATGCCTTTTAAGATCATCATTTTTGTATTTCATATCAATAACATATGAGTTATCTACTCGTTTTAAGCGAACAGTGGAAACAATCTTGTTTAGCTCATTTTCATAGCGTGTACGAATATCTACGTTATTCACATTAAACAATTCATTGATATCTACATCCTTTAGTATTTGTATATCTACATTTACAGTGGCTAATGATGCTTGCCGTGCTAACAGTTCTTCTAATTGTAATTTTGCATCATCCAACTCTTCACGCATTTCAAAGGATATAACCTTACCAACACTTTTACGACGTTCAATACCATTTTCATAGTTAGCAATCTGATCTTTAACTTGTTCAATCTGAATACGTATTACTTCTAATTCTGGATTAAACTCTTGCTCCTTTATTACAGAACTAATGTCCATCCCTATCAAATGCTCTACGACAAAACGCTCTACTGTTTCATAGGTCATTGCTTTGTTGTTGCAAAGTCCATCACGTTCACTGAGGCAACGAATATATCTATATTCCTCAACTTTTGGATCACCTTTCTTCGGAGTACGTTTAGCACGTACAACATTATGGTACATTGGCCCGCCGCAATCCATACAACGGGCAATACCGCTAAATAGATTACTTTTAATTAATACTTCTTCGTTATCAGTTTTCTTTACGGTAACACGTCCAGCATTAGGTCGTCGAGATTTCAGTAAATCCTGTACTAATTCAAATTCATCTTCATTAACTACTACTGGATAGACATTCATTTGGTACTTCTTCTGTGTTACTGAATTATCTAAATCATCATGGTTACGGATGGTTTCAGAAATGAAAATTTTACCAGTCACACGGCGGTTAGTGAGAATTTTATGCACAAGTTCCCCTGTCCATGCCCGATTAAATTTATACTGCTCGCCTTCTTTTTTCTGAAGTTCTTTAGCAATAGTTGGACACCCTAAACCAGTTTTATAAAGTTCAAATATTTCTTTTATTACAGCCGCTTTATGATTTAATTTATACTTATTATCTTCTACATCGATCCACTGAGGACGTTTATTAGTAACTATCGTACCTTTGTTAAAGGCTTGCTCTCTCTTTTTAGCCCAACCTTTGCGAATACGATCACTTTTATATTTTGATTCATCATATGCCCTTTGTGCGTTCATCATCACAAAAGGGAGATCTTTAGAGTTACTACGGCTGATCACAATGTTAGCCATTACATCATGAATAGCTACATTGTGAGACATAAGAGCATTGATATACCCCATTACGTCAAACGGATTTTGACGGCTGAAACGGTCGATAGACTCTACGACTAAGATCGAACTATCCCACATCCCTTTACGTACTTCTTCCATCCATGCCCCTAACTCACCTTCTGAGATGTTTAATCCTTTAAAGGCTGAGACACCTTGATCTGACAATACTACAGGGATTGGGTCATCCATCTCAGAACAAATGCCTGTACGCTCTAAGTAGCCCTCTAACAGCTCTGCCTGCCGTGCTATACCAGATCCATCCAACTGTTGGTCTGAACTAACACGGTGATATACAAAAACTTTTTTCATCTTCGCAAACTTTTAAATTTGTTTGTATAATCATAACACATTTGTATGATTATCATGCAAAAAAGGTTCTGGAGTCCGATCCGATGCCGGTCGACAAAGCCCTGAGCCTGACGGAAATGCTGAGCGAGCATGATATCCACGGCCTGATGTACGTTGATGACGCCATGCTTTACGAACAGCCGACCGGACACGTCGTGCGCACCGCCAACTGGGCGCAATCTCTGCCGGTCGAACAGCGTCCGGTATTCACTCAAGTTAACTCGCTAGCGCAGGCGGCCCGCGAAGTTAAGGCCGTATGGAAATTCGCGCTGACCGATGAAGACACCGCTAAGCTACAGCGCTTTGCCCAGCATGTTGGTCAGACGCTGGGTCTGGAATGTGAATGGTCATGGCACGATCAGGTTGATATCGCCCGCGAAGGCAACAGCAAAGGCAAGCGCCTGGCGCAGTGGGTGGCGGCACAGGGCTTGTCGATGCAGGATGTGGTGGCTTTTGGCGATAACTACAACGATCTGAGCATGCTGGAAGCCGCCGGTACCGGTGTGGCGATGGGCAACGCGGTCGATGACGTCAAAGCGCGCGCCAACGTGGTGATTGGTGAAAACGAAACCACCAGCATCGCCGACTACATCAACCGCCATCTGCTGTAATCAGGCGGCGATCGACACGCTTTTAATTTGCGCGTACAGCCGCTGGCCTGGGGTTATGCCCAGGTCATCACGGGCCCACGGGCTGATGCGCGCCCACAGCGTTCGACCGCTAATCTCCAGCCTGACTTCCACCTGGCCGTTGCTCTCGATGCACTGCATCACCTGCGCAGGCAAAATATTACGGATGCTGGTTTGCTGTTCGGGTTGCAGAACCAGTGATACATCTGAGGCCTGAATGCGGATCCGCGCCGCTTCACCCTGCGGCCTGTTGAGCTGATTGACCCATATCTGCTGGTCGCCGAGCGCCAGGGCGGTCATCGCATACTGTGGATGCTGAGCGGCAATGGTCACATTGAGAATGGTGCTTTGCTGATCCTGCGGTAGCCAGGGGTGCATTATGCTGCTGCTCCACACTGCTTCCAGATCGCCAAAAGCTTTCACTTTCCCCTCTTCCAGCACCAGCACTTTATCCGCCAGATGCTGAATCTCATCCAATGAATGGCTGACGTAGAGCATCGGGATGTTAATCTCTCGCGCCAGACGTTGCAGATAGGGCAGCAGCTCCCGTTTACGTGGAATATCCAGCGACGCCAGCGGTTCATCCAGCAGCAGCAGCTCCGGTGCGGTAAGTAATGCCCGGCCAATCGCCACGCGTTGTTTTTCCCCACCGGATAGCCCTCCCGGTAGCCTGTCAAGCAGCGGCGCGATGCCAAGCAGATCCACCAGCTTATCAAACTGGTCGACCATACTCTTCGCCATGCCGTACTTCAGATTGCCGCGCACCTTGTAGTGCGGAAACAGGCGCGCATCCTGAAAGACATAGCCAATGCGCCGTTTTTCCGGCGCCAGACAGATACGCTTTTCGACATCATTAAGCACTCTGCCGTTAAGCACGATACGCCCCTGCTGCGGACGCGTCAGGCCGCTGATGGCGTTAATCAGCGAAGTTTTCCCGGCGCCGGAAACGCCGAAAACCGCCGTAATGCCACTGGCGGGGAGCGTCTCGCAGATCTGCAAACAGTGGGTGCCCAGCGTCTGGGTGAAATCGAGTTCAAGCATGATTATTTCCCCATCCGTTTGCGGCTAAGCCGGGCTAGCCATTCAGAAATCAGCAGCGATATCAGCGCCAGCACAATCGAAATCAAACACAGCCGTGCTGCCGCACCTTCGCCGCCGGGGGTCTGAATCAGAGTGTACATAGCCGAGGGAATGGTGCGAGTTTCGCCTGGAATATTAGAAACAAAGGTAATGGTCGCACCAAACTCGCCCAGCGAACGGGCGAAGGCCAGCACGGTACCAACGATAATTCCCGGAAGCGTTAAAGGCAGGGTAATGGTGAAAAACACCCGCCAGCGGCCCGCGCCAAGCGTGCGTGCCGCCTGCTCCAGCTTAATATCAACCCCTTCCAGCGCCAGGCGAATAGCCCGCACCATCAGTGGAAAAGACATCACCGCCGACGCCAGCACCGCGCCGCGCCAGCTAAAAGCAAACGTCAGGCCGAACCAGTCGAACAGCCAACTGCCGATAAAACCGCGCCGTCCCATGGCAATCAATAACAGATAACCCACCACCACCGGCGGCAATACCAGAGGCAAGTGGAGGATGCTATCGAGCAGCGCTTTGCCGGGGAAATCCCGTCGAACCAGCAGCCAGGAAAAAAAGATCCCAAAAGGTAAGCTAAACACCACCGCCAGGGATGAAACTTTCAGGCTCAGCAGTACCGCCTGCCATTCGGGATCGCTTAAGAACATTAGTGGGTAGTAAATCCGTAACGTTTAAAGATGGCGGAAGCTTCCGGTCCTTTCAGATAATCATAAAATGCGCTAACCGTCGCATTTTTATGCCCGTCAACGATAGCCAGCGGATATTCCACTTTCTTGTGGGAATCTTCCGGGAAGGTACCGACAACTTTCACGCCTTTACTGGCAACGGCATCAGAACCGTAAACAATACCCAGCGGGGCTTCGCTACGCTCGACCAGCGCCAGCGCACCGCGAACGTCTTCCGCTGGTGCCAACTTCGGCGACAGTGTTTCCCAGGCTCCCAGTTTTTGCAGCGCTTCTTTGGCATAGATACCCGCAGGCACGTGCTCCGGGTCGCCAACCGCCAGACGCCCCCCTTTCAGCAGGCTGGTCCAGTCGGTTTTATCATTGATGGTGATATCGCCCTGAGCGCTGGCTTTCGGCGCAACGACAACCAGGCTATTGCCCAGCAGAGTGGCGCGTGTCGACGTTTCAATGCTCTTTTTCTCAACCGCGTAGTCCATCCATTTTTGGTCAGCAGAGATAAACAGATCTGCAGGCGCGCCCGCTTCAATCTGTCGTGCCAGCGTAGATGAAGAGGCAAACGAAGAAACCACGTCAACGTTCTTCTCTTTCTTATACTCTTTAGCGATATCCTGCATTGCGTTAGTCAGCGATGCCGCTGCAAACACCGTAATTTTACCGTCTTCCGCCAACGCGTGACCTGCAACGGAGAGCGTTAACGTTGCTCCGGCAAAAAAGCGTAACCATTGACCTGCCATCTGAAACTCCTGTGAGATCGTTATGTAGAAAATAATATAACGATAAGTACAGGGATTTCCCAGCGCAAATTAGGAGTAACCAGAGGGAGATCAATTGAGGGGACAAATAAAAACGCCCGGTAGAACCGGGCGCGGGAAATCAGTGGTTTTGCGGCCTGTTGTCTTTGTGGCCGACTCCGGAGAAGAGGTTAAACACTTCGCCCAGACCGTAGATCAGCCCGAGGATGATAGCCATCACCACGGGGACCATCACAACGGCAAACACCAGACTTTTCAATAGCTCTAACATGGTTGGCTCCAGAAAATACGAATATTTAATTGTAACCGTTTCAGCCGAAAAAACACGCCCGATTTGTGCGATGCCCGGCAGACAATCGCCACAGATGCATCTTGCAAGATGACCACTATCGGTCACAATACCCTTTTTTGACAGGATATGATTATGCAGGCCGAAATTCTTCTTACCCTAAAATTACAGCAGCGCCTGTTCGCCGATCCCCGTCGTATCTCCCTGCTGAAGCAGATTGACCAGACCGGCTCCATTAGCCAGGGGGCGAAAAACGCCGGCATCAGCTATAAAAGCGCCTGGGATGCCATTAATGAAATGAATCAACTGAGCGAACAAACCCTGGTCGATCGCGCTACCGGCGGCAAAGGCGGCGGCGGTGCGGTCCTCACCCGCTACGGGCAGCGGCTGATTCAGCTTTACGACCTGTTAGCGCAGATTCAACAGAAAGCGTTTGATGTGCTGAGCGATGATGATGCTCTTCCCCTCGACAGCCTGCTGGCGGCGATTTCTCGCTTCTCTCTCCAGACCAGCGCGCGCAACCAGTGGTTTGGTACCATTACCGGGCGCGACCACCAGCAGGTGCAGCAGCATGTTGAAGTGCTACTGGCCGACGGGCAAACCCGCTTTAAAGTTGCCATTACCGCGCAAAGCGCTGAGCGTCTGGGCCTCGATGAGGGTCAGGAAGTGCTGGTGCTACTGAAAGCACCATGGGTCGGTATCACTCAGGATCGCGCGCTGGCCCAGCAGGCCGATAACCAACTAGCCGGGCGCATCAGTCATATTGAGCGCGGGCCGGAACAGTGCGAAGTACTGATGGCGCTCCCGGATGGTCAGAGCCTTTGCGCCACCCTGCCGGTGGAGCAGACACGCGATCTGACGGAAGGCGCGGAAGCGATAGCCTATTTCAATGCCGATCGTATCATTCTCGCCACGTTGTGCTAACGGCATTGACATTCCGGCCGTGAAGACGTATCCCTGAAGCAAATTGCTGCAAAAAGTGGGATACACAATGTCATCATTGCAAATTTCGCAAGGCACGTTTCGCCTGAGCGACACAAAAACGTTAAATATTGAGCACCTCAGCGTGCAGGCTGGCGAAAGCTGGGCTTTCGTCGGCAGCAACGGCAGCGGGAAATCTGCCCTCGCCCGGGCGCTGTCCGGCGAGCTAACGCTGCTTAGCGGCCAGCGCGAGAGCACGTTTTCGCGCATCACCCGCCTCTCTTTTGAACAGTTGCAAAAGCTGGTCAGCGATGAGTGGCAGCGCAACAACACCGATCTACTTAGCCCCGGTGAAGAAGACACCGGACGCACCACCGCGGAAATCATCCAGGATGAGTTTAAAGATTCATCCCGCTGTGCCCGCCTTGCCGAACAGTTTGGTATCACCAGCCTGCTCCAGCGCCGCTTTAAATACCTCTCCACTGGTGAAACGCGCAAAACGCTGCTGTGTCAGGCGCTGATGGGCAACCCGGATCTGCTCATTCTTGATGAGCCGTTCGACGGACTCGACGTAGCATCGCGCCAGCAGTTAGCCGAGCTACTGGCTACGCTAAACGGTGAAGGTATCACTCTGGTATTGGTACTTAATCGTTTTGATGAGATCCCGGCGTTCGTGCAGTTTGCCGGTGTGCTGGCGGATTGCGTGCTGAGCGAAACTGGCGAAAAGCAGGCCTTGCTGCAACAGGCGCTGATTGCCCAGTTGGCGCATAGCGAAAAACTTGACGGCATGACCCTGCCAGAACCGGATGCTCCGGCGGCACGTCACGCGCTGGAGGATAACGCACCGCGCATTGTACTTAACGACGGCATGGTCTCTTATAACGATCGGCCGATCATTAACCACCTGAACTGGACGGTAAACCCCGGAGAACACTGGCAGATAGTCGGCCCCAACGGCGCCGGTAAATCCACGCTGCTCAGCCTGGTGACCGGCGATCATCCGCAGGGGTACAGCAACGACCTGACGCTGTTTGGCCGCCGTCGCGGCAGCGGGGAAACCATCTGGGATATTAAGAAGCATATTGGTTACGTCAGCAGCAGCCTGCACCTTGAATACCGCGTCAGTACCAACGTGCGTAACGTGATTCTCTCAGGCTATTTCGACTCGATTGGTATCTATCAGGCCGTTTCCGACAAGCAGCACAAGCTGGTGCAAAACTGGCTGGATATCCTCGGGATCGACAAGCGGACTGCCGATGCGCCGTTTCATAGTCTCTCCTGGGGACAGCAGCGGCTAGCGCTGATCGTCCGCGCGCTGGTCAAACATCCTACCCTGCTGATCCTTGATGAACCGCTACAGGGGCTAGACCCGCTCAACCGTCAGTTGGTGCGCCGTTTTATCGATGTGCTGATTAGCGAAGGGGCAACTCAACTGCTGTTTGTTTCTCACCACGCCGAGGATGCCCCGGACTGTATTACCCATCGTCTGGCGTTTGTCAGCAGTGGAGACGGTTACACCTACGAAGTGGGACCGCTGACAAATTGACCTGATTCAGGGGTCTGCGGATCCCTGTTTTTTTTCGGAAAAATATCAATACGCCACATCATTCCCCTGTTTTAAAACAATAAAATCTTCAGTGTGCGTATTGAAAATTTTAGTGTAAACGATTCCACCAATTTGGCCTGTGTCACACTTTTCCCATCTTTGGTATGCTATCTTCTTCTCACACGATAAGCCTATTGGAGCGAATCATGAAAGTACTGGTTACAGGTGGTAGCGGTTACATTGGAAGTCATACCTGCGTTCAACTGCTACTGCAGGGGCATGAAGTGATTATTCTCGACAATCTCTGCAACAGTAAGCGCAGCGTATTGCCAATCATTGAACGTCTCGGCGGAAAAAATGCCACCTTTGTCGAAGGCGATATTCGTAATGAAGCGCTGATGACGGAGATTCTTCACGATCATGCGATTGAAGCCGTGATCCATTTCGCCGGTCTGAAAGCCGTCGGAGAATCCGTCGCTAAGCCGCTGGAATATTACGACAACAACGTAACCGGCACACTGAAATTAGTTTCCGCCATGCGTGCTGCTGGCGTGAAAAACTTTATTTTCAGCTCCTCCGCTACCGTTTACGGCGATCAGCCGAAGATCCCTTATGTTGAAAGCTTCCCGACCGGCACCCCGCAGAGCCCGTATGGCAAAAGCAAGCTGATGGTTGAGCAAATTCTCACTGACCTGCAAAAAGCACAACCTGATTGGAGCATCGCCCTGCTGCGCTACTTCAACCCGGTTGGCGCGCATCCGTCGGGCGACATGGGTGAAGACCCGCAGGGCATCCCGAACAATCTGATGCCGTACATTGCGCAGGTTGCTGTAGGCCGTCGCGAATCACTGGCGGTCTTTGGCAACGATTACCCGACCGAAGACGGCACCGGCGTGCGTGACTACATTCACGTGATGGACCTTGCCGACGGCCACGTCGCGGCAATGGAAAAACTGGCTGATAAAGCTGGTGTGCATATCTATAACCTTGGCGCAGGCGTCGGCAGCAGCGTGCTTGACGTGGTCAATGCCTTCAGCAAAGCCTGCGGTAAACCAATTAACTACCACTTCGCGCCACGCCGCGACGGCGACCTCCCGGCCTACTGGGCGGACGCTGAAAAGGCCGATCGCGATCTGAACTGGCGCGTGACGCGCAACCTTGACGAAATGGCGCAGGACACCTGGCACTGGCAGTCCCGTCATCCGCAGGGTTATCCAGACTAAGGAACCTTCATGAGCGTATTTAACCCCGTCGACCATCCACATCGTCGTTATAACCCGTTAACCGGGCAGTGGATTCTGGTTTCTCCGCATCGCGCCAAGCGCCCCTGGCAGGGGGCGCAGGAAACGCCAGCAAAGCAAACGTTGCCCGCGCACGATCCGGACTGCTTCCTGTGCCCGGGTAATACCCGCGTCACCGGTGATACCAACCCGAACTACACCGGTACGTTTGTTTTTACCAATGACTTTGCGGCTTTGATGACCGATACCCCTGATGCCCCGGAAAGCGACGACCCGCTGATGCGCTGTCAGAGCGCCCGCGGCACCAGTCGCGTTATCTGCTTCTCGCCAGACCACAGCAAAACGCTGCCGGAACTGAGCGTTGAGGCGCTGGAAGGCGTGGTTAAAACGTGGCAGGAACAGACTGCGGACCTCGGGAAAACCTATCCGTGGGTCCAGGTCTTTGAAAACAAAGGTGCGGCGATGGGCTGTTCCAACCCGCACCCGCATGGCCAGGTGTGGGCAAACAGCTTCCTGCCGAATGAAGCGGAACGCGAAGATCGTCTGCAAAAAGCGTACTTCACCGAGCACGGCGTGCCGATGCTGGTGGATTACGTACAGCGTGAATTAGCCGACGGTAGCCGTACTATCGTCGAGACCGAACACTGGCTCGCCGTGGTTCCCTACTGGGCCGCGTGGCCTTTCGAGACGCTGCTGCTGCCAAAAGCGCACATCCAGCGTCTGACCGATTTAACCGACGACCAGCGCAGCGACCTTGCGCTGGCGTTGAAAAAGCTGACCAGCCGTTACGACAACCTGTTCCAGTGCTCATTCCCCTACTCGATGGGCTGGCACGGTGCACCATTTAACGATGAAGAAAATAATCACTGGCAGCTGCATGCACATTTTTATCCGCCGCTGCTGCGCTCCGCCACGGTGCGCAAATTTATGGTCGGCTATGAAATGCTGGCCGAAACCCAGCGTGACCTGACGGCCGAGCAGGCTGCTGAACGTCTGCGCGCTGTGAGCGACGTCCATTTTCGCGAATCCGGAGTATAACCATGAGTCTGAAAGAGAAAACCCAAGCCCTGTTTGCTGAAAAGTTTGGCTATCCGGCCAGCCACGTTATCCAGGCCCCAGGCCGCGTTAACCTGATAGGCGAACATACCGACTATAACGATGGATTCGTGCTGCCTTGCGCAATTGATTACCAAACGGTCATCAGTTGCTCGCCGCGCGACGATCGTACCGTGCGGGTGATTGCCGCCGATTACGACAATCAGACCGATGAATTCTCTCTGGATTCGCAGATTACCCGCCACGATACCCAGCAGTGGTCGAACTATGTTCGCGGCGTGGTGAAGCATCTCCAGCAGCGGAATAACAACTTCGGCGGCGCGGACCTGGTCATCAGCGGCAACGTACCGCAGGGCGCAGGATTAAGCTCCTCGGCTTCACTTGAAGTCGCCGTCGGTACGGTGTTCCAGCAGCTTTATCACCTGCCGCTCGACGGCGCACAAATTGCGCTGAACGGTCAGGAAGCGGAAAACCAGTTTGTTGGCTGCAACTGCGGCATCATGGACCAGCTCATCTCCGCACTCGGTAAAAAAGACCACGCGCTGCTGCTCGACTGCCGCACCTTAGGCACCAAAGCGGTCTCAATGCCGAAAGGTGTGGCGGTGGTGATTATCAACAGTAACTTTAAACGTACCCTGGTCGGCAGCGAATACAACACGCGCCGCGAGCAGTGTGAAACCGGCGCTCGCTTCTTCCAGCAGCCCGCTCTGCGCGATGTGACTCTGGAAGAGTTCAGCTCCGTTGCCCACGAGCTTGATCCGGTCGTCGCCAAACGCGTTCGCCACGTTCTGACCGAGAACGCCCGTACCGTAGAAGCCGCTGTAGCGCTGGAAAAAGGCGATCTGCAGCGGATGGGCGAACTGATGGCGGAATCTCACGCTTCAATGCGCGATGATTTTGAAATCACCGTTCCGCAGATCGATACCCTGGTGGACATCGTCAAAGCAACCATCGGCGACAAAGGCGGCGTGCGTATGACCGGCGGCGGTTTCGGCGGCTGTATTGTGGCGCTGATCCCGGAAGATCTGGTCGATACCGTGCAGCAGGCTGTTGCCAAAGAGTACGAAGCAAAAACCGGTATTAAAGAAACGTTCTACGTGTGCAAGCCGTCTCAGGGAGCAGGACAATGCTAAATCAAACAACGGAGCTGGCGCCGGACGGCCAGCCGTGGAATCTCCTCACCCTGCGTAACGACGCGGGGATGACGGTCACCGTCATGGATTGGGGCGCCACGCTGCTATCCGCACAAGTGACGCTAGCTGACGGCAGCGTGCGCGAAGCGCTGCTCGGCTGCGCGACCCCTGGCGACTATACGCGCCAGGCCGCCTATCTCGGTGCCTCTGTCGGCCGTTACGCTAACCGCATCGCTAACAGCCGCTTTACGCTGGATGGTTGTACCGTCAATCTGACCCCGTCCAACGAAGCGGGCCATCAGCTGCACGGCGGGCCAGATGGTTTTGATAAGCGCCGCTGGCAGATTGTCAGCGCTGATGCTCGCCACGCGCTGTTTTCGCTCTCGTCTAACAATGGCGATCAGGGATTCCCCGGTAATCTGACGGCGACGGCGCACTATCGCCTGACCGACGATAATCGGATCTCCATCGAATATCGCGCCACCGTTGACCAGCCCTGCCCGGTAAATCTGACCAACCACGTCTATTTCAACCTCGATGGCGTGCAGAGCGACGTGCGCAACCACAGGCTGCAGATTTTCGCTGATGTTTATTTGCCGGTAGAGAGCGATGGCATTCCGG
Source organism: Klebsiella sp. RHBSTW-00484 (assembly GCF_013705725.1). Taxonomy (NCBI): domain Bacteria; kingdom Pseudomonadati; phylum Pseudomonadota; class Gammaproteobacteria; order Enterobacterales; family Enterobacteriaceae; genus Klebsiella; species Klebsiella sp. RHBSTW-00484. Next base: position 4,142,450 of record NZ_CP055481.1, read on the forward strand.
GGGGCGATCTGCAAAACGTTACCCTGACCAGCTTCGATTTCCGCACGCCGAAGGTGCTGGCAGATGATTTCCTGCGCGACGAAGACCAGCAAAAAGTGAAAGGCTACGATCACGCGTTCCTGCTTCAGGCGCTGGGCGATGCCAACAGCCCGGCGGCTCACGTCTGGTCACAGGATGAAAAACTGCAGATGACGGTCTATACCTCCGCTCCGGCCCTGCAATTCTACTCCGGCAACTATCTGGGCGGCACGCCGTCGCGTACGGCGCAACCGTACGATGACTGGCAAGGTCTGGCACTGGAAAGCGAGTTCCTGCCGGATTCGCCGAACCATCCGGAATGGCCGCAGCCGGATTGCGTTCTACGCCCCGGCGAAGAGTACGTCAGCCTGACGGAATATCAGTTTATTGCGAAATAATCCCAAGCCCTCCTGATGGAGGGTTTTTTTATCCTTTCGCTGAAAAATACGCCACTTACAGACAAAAACATAACCTCAATTTTACAAGCATCTTACACTGAGCCACTATTTTCGCTATGGTTAGGGATAAGCATTGCCGTGAGGTAAATCACAGCAATATAATGAGAATAGTTATCAATCAATAAATATATACACTACAGCATTCGGGTCGCATCTAAGACGGCAGAGAGTAGCCAACGATGAGGCGGCGCGGAGGATGACGTGTATTGAGGAGTAAGAGAATGGCTGTAACTAAGCTGGTACTCGTTCGTCACGGCGAAAGCCAATGGAACAACGAAAACCGTTTCACCGGTTGGTATGACGTTGACCTGTCTGAAAAAGGCGTTGGTGAAGCAAAAGCTGCCGGTAAGCTGCTGAAAGAAGAAGGCTTCAGCTTCGATTTTGCTTATACCTCTGTGCTGAAACGTGCCATCCATACCCTGTGGAACGTACTGGACGAGCTGGATCAAGCCTGGCTGCCGGTTGAGAAATCCTGGAAACTAAATGAACGTCATTACGGTGCGCTGCAGGGCCTGAACAAAGCAGAAACCGCTGAAAAATACGGTGACGAGCAGGTTAAGCAGTGGCGTCGCGGTTTTGCTATCACGCCTCCGGAGCTGACCAAAGACGATGAGCGCTATCCGGGCCACGACCCGCGCTACGCTAAGCTGACCGACGCTGAGCTGCCAACCACTGAGAGCCTGGCGCTGACTATCGACCGCGTTGTGCCTTACTGGAACGAAACTATTCTGCCGCGTCTGAAAAGCGGTGAGCGCGTGATTATCGCCGCTCACGGTAACTCCCTGCGCGCGCTGGTGAAGTACCTCGACAACATGGGCGAAGCCGAGATCCTCGAACTGAACATCCCGACTGGCGTACCGCTGGTGTATGAGTTCGACGAAAACTTCAAACCTATCAAACACTACTATCTGGGTAACGCCGACGAAATCGCCGCGAAAGCCGCTGCCGTTGCGAACCAGGGTAAAGCGAAGTAATTTTCGCTGGATGAAAAAAAAGCGTGGAGCAATCCACGCTTTTTTATTTCGACAAGATCAGAACTTAACCGCGACGCGCTTTTACCGCATCCGCCAGCTGACGCAGGATAACATCGGTATCTTCCCAGCCTATACAGGCATCGGTAATACTTTTGCCGTAGGTCAGCGGCTCGCCGCTTTCAAGGTTCTGATTACCTTCTACCAGGTGGCTTTCAATCATCACGCCCATAATCGACTGTTCGCCGCCGGCAACCTGCTGACAAACGTCCACGCCGACATCCATCTGCTTTTTAAACTGCTTGCTGGAGTTGGCATGGCTGAAATCAATCATGATCTGAGCAGGAAGACCTGCTTTCGCCAGCCCAACCTTCACTTCAGCGACGTGCTGTGCGCTATAGTTCGGCTCTTTACCGCCGCGCAGGATGATATGGCAATCGCTGTTACCGCTAGTGTTCACGATAGCCGAATGACCCCACTTGGTCACCGACAGGAAGCAGTGCGGCGCACCGGCAGCATTAATCGCGTCAATAGCGACTTTAATCGTCCCGTCGGTGCCGTTTTTAAAGCCCACCGGGCAAGAGAGGCCGGAAGAGAGCTCGCGATGCACCTGTGACTCGGTGGTACGCGCGCCAATCGCTCCCCAGCTCATCAGATCGGCAAGATACTGCGGGGTGATCATATCGAGGAATTCCCCGGCAGCAGGCAGCCCGCTGTCGTTGATATCCAGCAGCAGCTTACGCGCAATTCGTAGGCCATCATTGATGCGGAAGCTGTTATCCATATGCGGATCGTTAATCAGCCCCTTCCATCCCACCGTGGTACGCGGTTTTTCAAAATAAACGCGCATCACAATCTCCAGCTCACCCTTCAGCTCCTCACGGAGCTTGAGCAGACGCTCGGCATACTCTTTCGCCGCCGCCGGATCGTGAATGGAACATGGACCAATCACCACCAGCAGGCGATCGTCATTACCTTTCAGGATCTGATGGATCGCTTTGCGAGCATGCGCAACGGTATTAGCCGCATTTTCGGTAGCAGGGAATTTCTCCAGGAGCGCAACGGGAGGTAATAATTCGTTGATCTCTTTAATGCGTAAGTCATCGTTCTGATAATTCATCTTATTTCCAGCGTTGCCATACTTATCTAGTTAAATGCAATCCCTCCAATCTATCTCTTCAGTCAAAAAGTGTAAACGTGATTTTACAGCACCGACAGAATACTCCTGGAATTAGGCTAAATTCGACCATAAAGTAGCGGAATGATGGCCATAAACTACAATTTTTAACTGTTAGAACTTAATTTCCTTTAGCATTCAGCATTATATATTAATGCCGTTCGCTGATACCGAGCCTTTAACCATCGCGAGTTAAACCTCTGATAAATGCACTGTTGGAAGCGTTATCCGACAAATCGACCATAACAGGAGCATCTAATGAAAACGAACAAACTCACCAGCCTTCTCCTCGCAGCAACCCTGAGCCTGGCCAGCGGCGCGGCTCTTGCCGCCGATACTGGCACGCAATCTAATAACGGGCAGGCCAACTCGGCAGCCGATGCCGGACAGGTCGCACCTGACGCACGCGAGAACGTGGCACCTAACAATGTGGACAACGGCAACATTAATACTGGTTCCGGCAATACCGGCGGCACAATGCTCCACCCCGATGGCTCAAACATGAACCATGACGGCATGTCGAGCGATGAAGTGCATAAAAACTCGATGTGTAAAGATGGTCGCTGCCCGGATACCGATAAAAAAGTCGGCCAGGATGATGCCAGTAAAACTGACGGCACCACCCAGTAATCGTCGTGTGATGTTGATAATTGAGGAGAGCTCAGGCTCTCCTTTTGCATTTTGTTAAACTAAAAGCGCGATGTTGTCATAAAGTAATAGGGAAAATAATAACGTAGGGATGGCGCCATGGGGCACTCACACTCGCATACTCCTGCTCAGCAACCTGAAGATAATAATGCTCGCCGCCTGCTGCTAGCGTTCTGTATAACCGCCGGATTTATGCTGGTTGAAGTCGTTGGCGGACTGCTCTCAGGCTCGTTGGCACTGCTGGCCGATGCCGGGCATATGCTGACCGACGCGGCAGCTTTGCTATTCGCTTTTTTAGCCGTTCGCTTTGCCCGCCGTCCGCCGAATACGCGCCACACCTTTGGCTGGCTGCGGCTGACCACGCTGGCGGCTTTTCTCAACGCAATCGCCCTGGTGGTGATTACCATCCTGATCGTCTGGGAGGCCATCCAGCGCTTTCATCATCCTCAACCGGTTGCCGGTAAAACGATGATGATCATCGCCGTTGCCGGGTTGTTGGCCAATGTCCTGGCATTCTGGATCCTGCATCGCGGCGGAGAGGAACGTAACCTCAACGTGCGGGCCGCCGCTCTGCACGTACTGGGGGATTTACTCGGTTCAGTCGGAGCGATAATCGCCGCAATAGTGATTCTTACCACCGGCTGGACACCAATCGACCCGATTCTCTCCGTGCTGGTTTCGTGTTTGGTTTTGCGTAGTGCCTGGCGTTTGCTTCAGGAGAGTATCAATGAACTTCTGGAAGGTGCGCCGCGTTCGCTTGATGTCGATGCACTCAAGCGCGACTTACGCCGCTCAATACCGGAAGTGCGCGACGTACATCATGTTCATGCCTGGCTGGTGGGTGAGAAAACGGTGATGACGCTGCATGTTCAGGTAGTGCCGCCGCACGATCACGACGGCCTGCTGGAGCGCATTCTACATTTCTTACAGCACAAATATGCGATTGAACACGTTACGGTGCAGATGGAGTATCAGCCCTGTAGCGGCCCGGAATGCCGTCTGAACATGTCGCACGCCGGGCATGAGCATCATCACCGTCACTAACGAGAAAACGCGTGAGAACCGCGCTCACGCGCGCTGTTAATCCACATCCGGCTGCCATTGAGCGCGATAAAGGTCAGAAGCAGATATTCGAGCGACATCGCATATACGCCCTGGAGCGCGAAAATAACCACGCTAATGACATTGATAATCACCCACAGCAGCCAGTTCTCAACATATTTACGCGTCATCAGAATCATCGCCGCAATCGACAACACCATCATGCACGAGTCCCAGAATGGGAACGCGTCGGGCTGCAGCTCCGGCATCGCCACCTGCAACCCCAGCGTTTGCATGAGCGCAACGGCAATGCGCGTCAGGAAGGCAAAGACCGGGTTGATAAACACAGTCATTAAGCCAATAGCGACCACACAGGCCGCCAGCCAACCCAGCGCTTTAGGCAGCGGTAGCCAGCGTATTTGCAGCTCCGCCTGATTATCGCTGGTTTGCCGCGACCAGGCATACCAGCCGTAAACGTTGGCGGCGAAGAAAAATATCTGCAACAACAGGCTGGCATAGAGCTGAATCTGGAAGAAAATAATGGCAAACAGAGTGACGTTGATCAGCCCAAACGCATAGTTGCTGATCTTCTCCAGGCTTGCCAACCAGATGCATAGCAGGCCTGCAACGGTGCCAACTGCTTCAATCCACGATAAGTCATATCCCCCAGCGCCAATGGGTATGTGCACTAATATGTTCTGCGTACTAAAAAAATCCATCTTATCCCCAGAGCGTGCTGTGACGCGGTAATGAGTTATCCCCGAAGTGTAGCCGCAAAATCGAGCATTCTGTTCAGCGGAACTAACGCGCCGGTACGCAGTTTCTCATCAACATGAATTTCATGTTCGGCTCCTCCCCGCTCCAGCCCTTCAGCAATCGCTTTCAGGCCATTCATCGCCATCCACGGACAGTGTGCACAACTGCGACAGGTTGCCCCTTCGCCCGCCGTCGGCGCTTCCAGCAGCTCTTTTTCCGGTACCGCCTGCTGCATTTTATAGAAAATACCGCGATCGGTAGCAACAATCAGCTGCTTGTGCGGTAGCGTTTTAGCCGCGTTGATTAACTGACTTGTAGAACCCACGGCGTCGGCCATATCGACAATCGATTGCGGTGATTCCGGATGGACAAGTACAGCGGCATTTGGGTAAAGCGCCTTCATTCTTGCCAGCGCTTGTGTTTTGAATTCATCATGAACAATACAGGCACCTTGCCAGCAAAGGACATCGGCACCGGTCTGTTTTTGTACGTAGCTGCCTAAATGGCGATCCGGCGCCCAGATGATTTTTTCACCCATGCTATCCAGATGCTCAATGAGTTCCACGGCGATACTGGAGGTGACGACCCAATCAGCGCGCGCTTTCACCGCCGCTGAAGTATTGGCATAGACCACCACGGTGCGATCCGGGTGGGCGTCGCAGAACGCGTTAAATTCCTCAATCGGGCAGCCCAGATCAAGCGAACATTCCGCATGCAACGTGGGCATCAGGATGGTTTTTTCCGGGCTGAGGATTTTTGCCGTTTCACCCATAAAGCGCACGCCAGCAACCAATAGCGTTGAGGCGGAATGGCGAGCGCCGAAGCGCGCCATCTCCAGGGAGTCGGAGATACAGCCGCCGGTTTCTTCGGCCAGTTGCTGAATTTCCGGGTCGGTGTAGTAGTGGGCAACCATCACCGCATCGCGCTCGCGAAGCAGACGTTTTATTTTTTCACGATAAAAATGCTTCTCATCGCGGTTTAAAGGCATTGGCTTCGGAGGAAAAGGATAAATCGCCGATTCCGAGTTAAACATTACGCTCATCTTGCAGTCTCGTTTTACTGGCTTAACGCAAAGACCGTTAATATGCCCATCAATGGTCTTGAAACGGCCATGGTGTTTTATATGCTAAACAAGATAGCCGATTGTACAGAAAATGTCGTGAGGAATTTGTTCACCAGACAGCATTTCCCGGAGGCGGTGCTGCGCATCTGTCCGGGCTACCAAACCCGAAGAACGTACGAACCTGTAGCCCGGGCAAGGCGCGTCAAGCGCCGCCCCCGGGATGAAGCCACGCAAAGGCATCGGCCCGGTACATTTCCCGGAGGCGATGCTTCGCATCTGTCCGGGCTACTGGCCTGTGCCAATTGTAGCCACGGTAAGCACAGCGCGACGACTGAATGGCGTAGCATTAAGGTATTGCGGATTGTTGTGGTTTTCGAGGAAATGGCAGATAGCAAAAAAGCGCCTTTAGGGCGCTTTTTTACATTGGTGGGTCGTGCAGGATGACTCGCTTCGCTCGCTCTTCGGGCCGTCGCCGCAGGCGGCTCCGTTGTCTCTCTTCGTTCGACTCGAACCTGCTGCAGGTTCAAATCTTGTATATTGCAGATAGCAAAAAAGCGCCTTTAGGGCGCTTTTTTACATTGGTGGGTCGTGCAGGATTCGAACCTGCGACCAATTGATTAAAAGTCAACTGCTCTACCAACTGAGCTAACGACCCCTTGCGGGATTTTACTGCTTGAAGTATTCAGGATGGTGGGTCGTGCAGGATGACTCGGCTTCGCCTCGCCCTACGGGCCGTTACTAACGTAACGTTATCCTTCACGCTTACTACCAGTGCTCACCTAAGCATTGGTGGGTCGTGCAGGATTCGAACCTGCGACCAATTGATTAAAAGTCAACTGCTCTACCAACTGAGCTAACGACCCGCTCGGGTACTTCCTGAATCTTTCTTCACTCGTCACCAATCGAAATTGGTGGGTCGTGCAGGATGACTCGCTTTCGCTCGCCCTACGGGCCGTTGCTGACGCAACGTTATCCTTCACGTTTAACATCTGAGTTTGATGTTAAATTGGTGGGTCGTGCAGGATTCGAACCTGCGACCAATTGATTAAAAGTCAACTGCTCTACCAACTGAGCTAACGACCCGAGTGGTGGGTGATGACGGGATCGAACCGCCGACCCCCTCCTTGTAAGGGAGGTGCTCTCCCAGCTGAGCTAATCACCCGATACTACGCTGGATACATCTTTTAGTGGTGGGTCGTGCAGGATTCGAACCTGCGACCAATTGATTAAAAGTCAACTGCTCTACCAACTGAGCTAACGACCCACTATTTTTGTCGCTTTGGGCTTATTCGATATCCCTTGGCAACGGCGGCATATATTACTGATTTCAGAATTCAGCGCAACAAAAATTTAGATAAAGATCACTTAACTGCTTAGGATTCATGCGACAAGACCAGAAATAACGCGATTTCTGGTCATGCCATAATCATCCGAGAGCGTTAAGGCGTTTTTGCGCTTGTTTTGCCCCATCGGTGCCAGGAAATTTACTGACCACCTGCTGGTAAACCGCCTTCGCTTTTGCCGTGTCACCTTTATCCTGCATGATCACGCCGACTTTAAACATCGCATCGGGTGCCTTCGGGGATTTTGGGTAATTTTTCACCACAGAAGCGAAATAGTACGCTGCATCGTCTTTTTTACCCTTGTTATAATTCAACTGACCGAGCCAGTAGTTGGCATTCGGCTGATAAGTTGAATCAGGGTACTTCTTGACGAAGTTCTGAAATGCTGCAATGGCATCGTCCTGGCGAGAAGAATCCTTAACCAGGGCGATAGCCGCATTGTAATCCGTGTTCGCATCGCCCGTCTGCGCCGGAGCGCCTGACGAAGCCGCTGGCGCAGTCGTGGTGGCCGCAGCCCCCTGATCGCCCGCAGATGTCTGCGTCTGTGCTCCTGTTGCACCTGATCCGCTGCTCAGACCATCGATCTGCAGCAAAATCTGCTTCTGGCGCTCAACAACCTGATTTAGCTGATACTGACTTTCCTGAATTTGACCACGCAGAGAATCAATATCGGACTGATTATCAGAGAGTTGTTGCTGGAGTTGGGTTAAAAGCTGGCTGTGAGCATTAGAAATACGCTCGAGTTGAGTGACGCGGTCTTCGACCGAGCCAGAGCCGACACTACTGATTGGCGCCTGAGCAAAAGCGGCCCAGGGGGCCGCTATGCCAACCAGTAACGACAGACTCAACAGATGATGTCTGAAGTTACTGCTCATGCAATTCTCTTAGTAAACCAGTACGGCGCGACGGTTTTTGGCGTAAGCCGCTTCGTCGTGGCCCAGTACTGCAGGTTTTTCTTTACCGTAAGAAACGATGGAGATCTGGTCAGCAGAAACACCTTTGCCCTGCAGATACATCTTAACGGCGTTAGCACGACGCTCACCCAGAGCGATGTTATATTCCGGAGTACCACGCTCATCCGCATGACCTTCTACAGTCACTTTATAGGATGGGTTGCTACGCAGGAAGTTAGCGTGCGCGTCCAGCATTGCAGCGAAGTCAGAACGGATATCGTATTTGTCCAGATCGAAGTAAACGATATTGTTCTGCTGCAGCTGTTGCATCTGCAGACGAGCCTGCTCTTCGGAAGACATGTTGCCGCCGTTCGCGTTACCGTCCATACCAGTGCCGGCACCCAGCATGCCTTCACCGCTCTGGTCGTTGCTTGCGTTCTTGTTAGAAGAACACGCCGCGATTGCCATAACCGGCAGAGCGATCATCAGCCCTTTCAGCACTTTGTTCAGTTGCATTTCTTTGATTCCTTTAATAATCAATTATTTATTATCACAGATACGGCGACCAGGCAGGTGATTTTACCTGTCCATCAGTTGCCGGAAGACGCGCTTTGAAACGCCCATCTGTAGAAACCAAATTAAGCACGGATCCCATCCCCTGAGAAGAGCTGTAGATTACCATAGTGCCGTTTGGTGCCAGACTTGGCGTTTCATCTAAAAACGTTGATGACAGAACCTGCACACCACCCGCTTCCAGATCTTGCTTAGCAATGTGCTGCTGACCACCGGCCGAGCTAACCATTACCATAGTTTTACCATCTGCGCTCACGTCTGCGTCCTGGTTTTGTGAACCTTCCCAGGTAATACGCTGCGGCGTGCCGCCATTAATATTGACTTTATACACCTGCGGACGACCGGCCTGGTCAGAAGTAAAGGCCAGGTTTTGACTATCCGGGAACCAGGTCGGTTCGGTGTTGTTGCTGCGACCGTTGGTGACCTGACGAATCTGACCAGAGCCCAGATCCATCACGTACAGGTTCAGGCTACCGGTTTTCGACAATGCAAAGGCCAGTTTGCTGCCATCCGGAGAGAACGACGGCGCGCCGTTGTGCTGCGGGAACGAAGCAATCTGACGCACAGAGCCGTTAGCCAGAGTCTGAACGACCAGCGCAGAGCGACCGCTTTCAAAGGTCACATAAGCCAGTTTCGCGCCGTCAGGAGACCAGGCCGGAGACATCAGCGGCTGGGTTGAACGGTGGACGAGGAACTGGTTGTAGCCATCGTAGTCAGATACGCGCAGCTCATACGGGAACTGACCGCCGTTGGTCTGCACAACGTAAGCGATGCGGGTACGGAAGGCGCCCTTAATACCGGTCAGCTTCTCAAATACCGCATCACTAGCAGCGTGTGCGGCATAGCGCAGATACTGCTTAGTCACCTTGAATGAGTTTTGCGCAAGGACGGTACCCGGCGCACCGCCGGTATCAACCAGCTGGTAAGCGACGTTATAAGAACCGTCCGGGTTTTGCGTAACCTGGCCAACGACCACGGCATCAACACCGAGCGCAGACCATGCCGCAGGCTGCACTTCCTGAGCGCTACCCGGCTGCTGAGGCAAACGCGAGCGATCGAGCGGATTAAACTTACCGCTATTACGCAGGTCAGCCGCGACGATACCACCGATATCTTCCGGCGCAGCACCCTGCCCCGCCCACTGGAACGGCACAACACCAATTGGGCGTGCCGAGTCGACCCCTTGGGTGATCTCGATACGTACTTCTGCGTGCAGCACTGCCGCCCACAGTATTAAAAAACCAAATGCTACTCGTAATGCCTGCTTCATCATATCTCCCTTATCCAGGCGGAAAGCCCACGATAATTTAGCAGAATGTTAACAAACTCAAATACACAAAACTACCAAAACCCTGGGACTACCGAAGTTCGTTTTTCCCCGCCTGAACGGGGAAGATCGCTACAGTTTAAAGTCCAGTGTGGCATTTTTTATTTTTTCATAAACAGCCTGACTAGGCGGTTTAGGAATAGTCGCAGTTTTCGCCGCCGTCAATGCTGCCTGGCAAAGAGCCGGATCGCCACCCTCAGACGTTATGCCTTTTAAAGTACCATCAGGAGCAAGGTTGATATGCAAAACACACCGCTTGCCCTGATAAAGGCTCGCATCATACAGACGGCGCTGGATAGCTATCTGAATTTGCTTAGCATAAGCGCTTATTTCTGCGCCGTTATCACCGCCGTTAGCACCAGATGTTCCGGTGTCCTTCGAAGGCTGATTATTCCCTTTCGCCCCACCGCCTGTTTTAGGCGCATTCTTACCGGAGCTCAGGTCACCGAGCAGGCTGTCAACACCATCAGCTTCTTTCGCAGCAGCCGCTTTCTTCGCAGCTGCGGCCTTAGCGGCAGCTGCTTTAGCGGCTTTATCCGCTGCGGCCTTTTCTGCAGCGGCAGCTTTGGCTGCTGCTGCTTTCTCGGCTGCGGCTTTTTCCGCTGCGGCGGCTTTATCGGCTGCCGCTTTATCAGCAGCAGCTTTCTGAGCGGCAGCTTTTTCCGCGGCTTTATCTGCAGCTGCTTTCTCAGCTGCAGCCTGTTTAGCCGCTTCCTGTTGCGCCTTTTTCTCTGCCTGTTGCTGCGCTTTCTTCGCCGCATCGGCTTCGGCTTTCTTCTGCGCATCCGCCGCTGCTTTCGCGGCTTCCGCTTCTGCCTGTTTCTTCGCATCAGCCGCCGCTTTTGCCGCAGCAGCTTCGGCGACTTTAGCCTGAGCGTCGGCCTTCGCTTTGGCGTCAGCAGCGGCTTTAGCAGCCGTTTCCTGCGCCTCTTTCGCCTGGGCGTCCGCTTTGGCCTTCGTCGCTGCAGCAGCTTCTGCTGCAGCAGCTTCTGCTGCAGCCTGTTCGGCCTGTTTCTGCTGTTCTTTCGCTTCTTTAGCCGCTTCCTGCGCCTGCAGACGATCTTGTTCCAGTTGTTTCAGCCTTTCCTGCTCGGCGGCCTGTTTTTCACGTAGCTCTTCCGCCTGCTGCTGAGCCTGCTTTTCCCGCTGCTCGGCGGCGCGACGGGCGCTGGCCTGCTGTTGCTGTTGGCGGTTGTAATTATTCACAACCGCTCCCGGATCGACCATTACCGCATCAATAGAAGAACCGCCGCCACCGCCGGCTGAAGCATCCAGATGCTCATCAAACGAACTCCAGATCAGCAGCGCTATCAATACGATGTGCAGCGCGACTGAAACTATGATCGCTCGTTTAAGCTTGTCGTTTTGTTCGGTTGCCTTTGACACTATCGGTTCCCAAAAACTGTTCGCCTGTACCCGCTATATCTGCATGGCTACGAGCTGCTTTCAGCTCATAGCCAACATTCTGGCGGGCGCACATATCTCGAGCGATTAGATCGGCTTGGTCATCAAGCCAACCGATTTAACCCCTGCGCTATGCAACAGGTTAAGCGCTTTAATAATTTCATCGTAAGGCACCTCTTTGGCGCCACCGATCAGGAATACCGTTTTCTCATTCGCCTCAAGTCGGCGTCTGGCTTCGGCAATAACCTGTTCCGGCGGCAGCTGCGACAGCGTTTCCGGGCCCACTTTCACGCTGTACTGCCCTACTCCGGAAACTTCAACAATCACCGGTGGATCGTCGTTGCTTTTCACCGCTTGCGATTCCGTTGCGTCCGGCAGGTCGACCTCTACGCTTTGCGTAATGATCGGCGCTGTCGCCATAAAGATCAGCAACAGCACCAACAGGACATCCAGCAGCGGAACGATATTGATCTCGGACTTCAGTTCGCGACGTCCGCGTCCACGTGCTCTGGCCATGGCTTACCCCTTATTGCTTTCGCTGCTGGTAAACGCCTGACGGTGCAGAATGGCGGTGAACTCTTCCATAAAGTTGTCGTAGTTCAGTTCAAGTTTGTTCACTCGCTGGTTCAGACGGTTATAGGCCATAACCGCAGGAATAGCGGCAAACAGGCCGATTGCCGTGGCGATCAGCGCTTCGGCGATACCCGGAGCAACCATTTGCAGCGTGGCTTGTTTTACCGCGCCCAGCGCGATAAAAGCATGCATGATCCCCCATACGGTACCAAACAGACCAATATACGGGCTGATGGAACCTACTGTACCGAGGAACGGAATGTGCGTTTCCAGCGTTTCCAGTTCGCGGTTCATGGAAATGCGCATGGCTCGCGATGCCCCTTCAACGACCGCCTCTGGCGCATGGCTATTGGCACGATGTAACCGGGCAAATTCTTTGAAACCGCTGTAGAAGATTTGTTCCGAACCGCTCAGATTATCGCGACGGCCCTGGCTCTCCTGATACAGGCGAGAAAGCTCAATACCGGACCAGAATTTATCTTCAAACGCCTCAGCTTCACGCGATGCCGAATTGAGGATACGCGTTCTCTGAATAATAATGGCCCAGGAAGCGATAGAAAAACCAATCAAAATCAACATGATAAGTTTAACCAGAAGGCTCGCCTTCAGGAACAAATCAAGGATATTCATGTCAGTCACTGCTTAAACTCCGCGACAATAGACTTGGGAAGCGCACGAGGCTTCATTAAGAGTGGATCAACGCACACGATAAGAACCTCAGCTTCATTCAAAACGACGTTCTCGGCGTTGACGATTCGCTGCGTGAAAACCAAAGAGGTGCCTCGCATCGAGGTTATTTCCGTCTGGATTTCGAGCATGTCGTCGAGTCTGGCGGGCGCAAAATACTCCAGAGTCATTTTGCGAACCACGAAGGCAACTCGTTCAGCCAGCAAAACCTGCTGACTGAAGTGATGGTGGCGCAGCATCTCTGTGCGTGCTCTTTCATAAAAAGCGACGTAGCTGGCGTGGTAAACCACACCACCGGCGTCGGTGTCTTCGTAATAGACCCGAACCGGCCATCGAAACAGCGTTGTATTCACTTTACATCCCGGTAATGCAACAAAAGATTAGTGCTTTCAAACTTCGCTACTATACGCGCGGGAATCGTGGTTTGGAATGGGAGAAAGTAAACGGCGAGTAAATTTTTATGGGCTTATGCAAGCCCATATGATTAACAGAGATTTCTTATTCAAAAGAAGAAAAAGAACAGGCCCAAAACGAGCACAATATCAGCGATGAGTGGACAAAAAATTCCCTGCCAGTGAATAGCACGCGGACGAAAACCCACGCCGTGGATGACGCCGGTACAAACCGCCCACATCAGCAGGAAACCATGCCAGATTTCCAGCTCGCTGGTTTTCGCCGCAAAGCGCGACGGATCCCAGAAGATACAGCCAGCTAACGCCAGCGCCATCAATAAGGAAAGCGCCCTTAACGGGCGCTTGTCCATTATCGCGTAAAGGGTCGCGATAATACTCATCAGTGTTCTTCTTTACCTGCTTTGGTAGCTTCCACGTGCTCTAGCGCCAACGCGGTAATCACTCCAAAGGCACAAGCAAGAAGCGTTCCTAAAATCCATGCGAAATACCACATATATAGCTCCTTACCTTAGTACAGCGAGTGGGTGTTCTTTTCAATGTCTTCGCGAGTGATGCGTCCGAACATTTTCCAGTAACACCAAGTGGTGTAAGCCAGAATAATCGGTACAAACACAATTGCCACGTAAGTCATCAAGTTCAGCGTCATCTGGCTGGAAGTCGCATCCCACATGGTCAGGCTAACGTTCATCATAGTGCTTGATGGCATTACGAACGGGAACATCGCAATACCAGCGGTCAGGATGATGCAAGCCAGCGTCAGGGAAGAGAACAGGAACGCCCAGGCGCCTTTATCAGCTTTCGTCGAGATGACGGTCAGCAGCGGCAGCACCACGCCCAGGACAGGAATCGCCCACAGCGCTGGCATATTGTTAAAGTTCACCATCCAGGCACCAGCTTCACGCGCCACTTCTTTGGTCAGCGGGTTAGATGGGGCAGTATGATCCATGACGGACTTAACCACATAGCCATCGATACCGTAGTAAACCCAAACACCCGCCAGCGCGAAGCAAACCAACGTCACCAGCGCCGCAATCGTAGAAACGGAGCGAGTGCGCAGGTGCAGTTCACCGACGGTACGCATTTGCAGATAGGTTGCGCCCTGGGTCAGGATCATCGCCACGCTAACAATACCGGCCAGCAGACCAAACGGGTTCAGCAGTTGGAAGAAGTTACCGGTGTAGTACAGGCGCATATATTCGTCCATATGGAACGGAACGCCCTGCAGCAGGTTCCCAAAAGCCACGCCAATCACCAGCGGCGGCACGAAGCTACCGATGAAAATTCCCCAGTCCCACATGTTACGCCAGCGGGTGTCTTCAATCTTCGAACGGTAGTCGAAACCAACCGGACGGAAAAATAAAGACGCCAGCACCAGCACCATTGCCACGTAGAAGCCGGAGAACGCAGCAGCATAAACCGCCGGCCAGGCAGCAAACAGCGCGCCACCCGCGGTGATCAGCCATACCTGGTTTCCGTCCCAGTGCGGGGCAATGGAGTTAATCATAATTCGACGCTCGGTGTCGTTACGACCGAGGAAGCGGGTGAGCATGCCCACCCCCATGTCGAAGCCATCGGCGACAGCAAAACCAATCAGCAGTACACCAATCAGCAGCCACCAGATAAAACGCAATACTTCATAATCGATCATTTGACGACTCCTGTCTTAGCGTGCCGGCTGAGTAGTCGCGGAAGACTGCTCAAAGTGGTAACGACCGGTTTTCAGGCTGCTTGGGCCACGGCGCGCGAATTTGAACATCAGGTACAGCTCCGCCACCAGGAACAGGGTATACAGACCACAAATCAGCAGCATCGAGAAGATCAGGTCGCCCACGGTCAGCGACGAGTTAGCGACGGCCGTTGGTAGCACCTCACCTATCGCCCACGGCTGACGGCCATATTCCGCCACGAACCAACCGGATTCGATAGCAATCCACGGCAGAGGAATGGAATACAGCGCGATGCGCAGCAGCCATTTTTTCTCGCCTATCTGGTTACGGATAACCGTCCAGAAGGAGACCGCAATGATCGCCAG
The DNA here is from genome assembly GCF_013705725.1 of Klebsiella sp. RHBSTW-00484. NCBI lineage: Bacteria > Pseudomonadati > Pseudomonadota > Gammaproteobacteria > Enterobacterales > Enterobacteriaceae > Klebsiella > Klebsiella sp. RHBSTW-00484. Next base: position 4,157,827 of record NZ_CP055481.1, read on the forward strand.
CATCAGGATGCCGCATGCCACCATGATACGGAAGGCAAAATAGAGCGGCGCAACAGCAGGAATGGAGTCTTTGGTCGCCTTAGCAATCTGCTCTTCCGTCGCGTCAGCGACGTTTTCGGTATAGCGTTTCAGCAGCAGACCGTAACCAAGATCTTTCTTAACATCGTTAAACCGATCGCGAACGGTTTGGTCGGTTGAGCCAGCACGCAGCTGTTCCAGCAGCGAGTAGGCTTTCATCCCGTTACGGATACGCTCTTCGTGCTGAATCATCAGGTCTTTCAGGCCGGTAACCTGTTTATCCACGGAGCGAGTGGCAATGATGCCCAACGCGTAAGGGATTTGAATCGCGAAGTGGTTTTCCTGCGCATCCTGATCGGGAATACCAAAAAGGGTAAAGGAAGCCGGAGCCGGCTGCGTTTCCCATTCGGCTTCGATAGCCGCGAGTTTGGTTTTCTGCACGTCGCCCATTTCGTAACCGGATTCATCACCGAGAACGATAACGGAAAGGATAGCCGCCATACCGAAGCTGGCAGCGATAGCGAAGGAACGCTTAGCAAAAGCGAAGTCACGGCCGCGCAGCATATAGTAGGAGCTGATGCCGAGGACGAACATCGCGCCGCAAACGTAGCCAGAAGCAACGGTGTGGACAAACTTAACCTGAGCGACAGGGTTCAGGACCAGCTCAGAGAAGCTGACCATTTCCATACGCATGGTTTCAAAGTTGAAGTCCGACGCAATCGGGTTCTGCATCCAGCCGTTAGCAACGAGGATCCACAGTGCTGACAGGTTAGAACCCAGCGCCACCAGCCAGGTCACCGCCATGTGCTGAACTTTGCCCAGACGATCCCAACCGAAGAAGAACAGACCTACAAAGGTAGATTCGAGGAAGAAGGCCATCAAACCTTCAATGGCCAGCGGCGCACCGAAGATATCGCCCACATAGTGAGAGTAGTAAGACCAGTTAGTCCCGAACTGGAACTCCATGGTCAGACCGGTTGCCACACCCAAAGCGAAGTTGATACCAAACAACTTGCCCCAGAATTTGGTCATATCTTTATAAATCTGTTTGCCGGAAAGGACGTAGACCGTTTCCATGATGGCCAGCAGGAACGCCATACCGAGCGTCAGTGGCACAAAAAGGAAGTGGTACATCGCGGTCAAGGCAAACTGTAAGCGCGACAGTTCGACTATATCTAACATCATGACTCCTTGCTCATCGCATGAAGACTCCGAGAGTGAACCCCGTTAGAAAGGGTCACACGCATGCCCCAATACACAAATTTATTTGCGTCTTATCGCCACCGCCGTTTCGCCAGAATCAGGAAACGGCAGTCGTGAAAAGTTACAAACATGTTAACAAAACACCCAAATTGATCCCGTGATTATATTACGCCGCAAAACCCTTACAATAAATAGGTTTTTATTGAGATAAATTTGCAGTTTTCGACGGCGATCAATTTATAGCGAAAATACCGGTTTCCGGTCAATTTGATCCGCGACAATTTAACTCCATTTCATATTCTTTTCCAAGTTTTAAACGTTGATTTAAATCAATTTTCATTTTAAATGTTAATTATGTTTATCTTGTTCACCTCTGGTGAACCTAAGGTTAACGGTATGTTTTACAACAGTATCATCGGTTATTGAAAATGATAGTCGATTTATTTAATCCCGGAGCGGAATTTAATGAGCGGAAGAATAGCTGTCAAAACTGAGCCATAAACTGATAATGACGTGTAGCTCACAGATTTTTTTTATCAAGTCAGCACCCTATATTTTTTTGCTTATTTTATTTATCATTGATTTTACCTTTAATTAACACACATACGTAACTATCTCATTCTCAAGTAAATGCACTGCATAACAACCCCCTCCTCTGCAGTCAGAACGACTTCCCCAGCCTCGTTATCGACAAAGCGCCCTTTTCCCCCTGACGATGTTCATCGGGTCGATTTACGCCTTCTTCGTACTCGCCAACAAAAATGAAATATAAAAATCACATATCGTCATTTTTTATCTTTAATCTAACAATTTGATTTTTGTATATATAAACGACTGTCTAAATTCCGTTATGCGGCTCACAAAAAAATTTAAAGAATTGTATCTCTTACTTATTAAAAAAAGACCAATTAACTAAAAACAAAATAAGACCTTGCTCACAAACATCACAACGCATTTATTAGATCCACGCTAACCAACAATACCCCGGTGTAAAAATAAAAATATAACTATATGATATTTAATGACTTTAAAAACAAAAATCAAAAATGATAGTTTTTCGAAAGATATTCTGAAAATAGATCAATTGCTTCCCCCCTACTAACCACAGACACTCCAGCCCTATTAACAGGCAGCCGGAATCAACGCTGCTAAATATTAAAAGTCGTTTTTATTTTAGACCATCAGCCCTACAGAGGATTACCCATGAAGAAATCAACACTTGTTATTGGCGTCATTGGTGCTGACTGCCATGCAGTAGGTAATAAAGTTCTGGACCGCGTTTTTACTGGCCATGATTTTCGCGTAATCAATCTGGGGGTGATGGTAAGCCAGGATGAATATATTGATGCCGCCATCGAAACCGGTGCTGACGCCATTGTCGTGTCATCCATTTACGGTCACGGCGATATCGACTGCCTGGGACTGCGCGAACGCTGCATCGAACGCGGTATTGGCGACATTCTCCTCTTCGTCGGCGGTAATCTGGTCGTCGGCAAACACGATTTTGCCGATATTGAGGCCAAATTCAAAGAGATGGGCTTTAACCGCGTCTTCGCTCCAAGCCACGATCTTGAAGATGTCTGCCAGCTCATGGCCAATGACATAAATCAGCGCCACGGCGTCGAGCAGCGCTGCCTGGAAGAGGCTATCTGATGCAGACCGTCTCTGTCGATATCGGCTCGACGTGGACCAAAGCAGCCCTCTTCGCGAAGGAGGGAGATGCATTAACGCTGGTTAACCACGTTCTGACCCCGACCACTACGCATCATCTGGCAGACGGTTTTTTTGCCAGCCTGAATCAGGTGCTAAACGTTGCCGATGCTCGTCCCCTGCTCAATAGCGGTGAAGTGACGCTAAAGTATTCCTCGTCGGCAAAAGGCGGTCTTGCCGTCGCTGCCATGGGGCTGGTGCCATCCATCACCCTGGAATCTGCAAAGGTGACCGCCCACTCGGCGGGGGCGAAAATCGCCCAGTACTACTCGTATAAACTCAACCGCCACGATATCGAGTCGCTGGAGGCCTCGCCGCCGGATATCCTGCTATTTACCGGCGGAACGGACGGCGGCGAAGAGAGCTACGGCCTGGCCAATGCCCATGCGCTGGCAGAGTCAACGCTCGACTGCGCCATTATCTACGCCGGGAATCGTGATATTCAGGACGACGTGCAGGCTATCCTGGGGCATAAAGATCTGACCACGGTGGACAACATTCTGCCCGACCTCGATCACCCAAATCCTTACGCTGCCCGCAAAGCCATTTGCGATGTGTTCTTGTCGCGTATCGTCAAAGGTAAAGGGCTGGACGTGATCGTCGGTGAAACCGGTGAAGAGCCGATGCCGACCCCGTGGACCGTTTATGAGCTGGTCAAAGCCATCAGCGACTACGACAGCGCATGGAAAGAGTTCATGCTGATCGACATGGGCGGCGCCACCACCGATGTCTATTCCGCCAGCGCGAACACCCTATCACCCGATACCGTCCTGCACGGGGTTCCTGAACCGTTTGTTAAACGCACGGTAGAGGGCGATCTCGGAATGCGCGTCTCCGCGGTGGTGGTTGGTGAAAGCACCCATGAGCTGGTGAAGGTGGTCTTTGCTCAACAGCCGGAACGTCAGGAGGCCTTTTACGGCTATCTGCGCCATCTGGTCGCCCATCCCGATTACCTGCCGCAAGGCGCCGAAGAGACATTCTTCGACGCCCTGCTCGCCGGACTGTGCGTCGGCTACGCCAGCGAACGCCACGCGGGCACCAAAAAACAGGTCTGCACCTGCGTGGGCAACGTCGATTTACAGATGGGCCGCGACCTGACCACCGTACGCAAAGTCGTCGGTTCCGGGGGATGGCTCTCCCGCGCCAGCCAGTTCGACATCCATAGCTGGCTGAAATACCGCGAACTGGACGACGACGGCAGACGCATTCTCTTACCCACTCAGTTTGAATATTACCGCGATGCTAAAGGCCTGCTTCCTCTACTGGCAAACGTTGCCAGGCTCTACCCAGAACTTGCCGCCCGCACCAGCATTCAGTGTTTAACCCTATAAAATTTAAGGCAATGACGAATGGAACTCCGCAATAAAAAGCTAACCCATGATGAATTCATGACCGAGCGGCATCAGGTATTGCAGACCTGGCAGACCGGGAAAGATGTTGAGAAATTCGAAGATGGCGTGAAGTACCAGCAGACCATTCCTGAGAAAAAACGTTTTTCTCACGCCCTGCTGAAGGCCGATCAGGAAGGGAAAACCCTGAGCCAGCCGCGCGCGGGCGTGGCGTTAATGGATGAGCACATCGAACTGCTTAAAACGCTGCAAGTTGAATGCGACCTGCTGCCCAGTACCATCGATGCCTATACCCGTCTGAACCGTTATGAAGAGGCGGCGATTGGGATTCAAAAATCCATCGAAGCGGGAACGTCCAAACTGAACGGCCTGCCGGTAGTCAACCACGGCGTTGCTGAATGCCGTCGAATGACCGAGTCGCTGGAAAAACCGGTTCAGGTGCGTCACGGCACGCCTGATGCGCGTCTGTTAGCTGAAATCTCAATGGCCAGCGGCTTTACCAGCTACGAAGGCGGCGGCATCTCCTACAACATTCCTTACGCCAAGCGCGTCACCCTGGAAAAATCAATTCGTGACTGGCAGTACTGCGACCGCCTGATGGGCCTGTATGAAGAACACGGCATCCGCATTAACCGCGAGCCGTTTGGCCCACTGACCGGCACGCTGATCCCACCGTTTATGTCCCACTCGGTGGCGATTATCGAAGGTCTGCTGGCGCTGGAACAGGGCGTGAAATCCATCACCGTCGGCTACGGCCAGGTCGGTAGCCTGACGCAGGATATCGCGGCGATTCAATCCCTGCGCGAACTGTCGCACGAATACTTCGGCAATTATGGCTTCGACGATTATGAGCTGAGTACCGTCTTCCACCAGTGGATGGGCGGCTTCCCGGAAGATGAATCTAAAGCGTTCGCTATTATCTCCTGGGGCGCGGCGGTGGCCGGTATGTCCGGCGCGACCAAAGTGATTACCAAGAGCCCGCACGAAGCCTTCGGCATTCCGACGGCTGCCGCTAACGCCCAGGGCCTGAGGGCGTCACGCCAGATGCTCAACATGGTCAGCGACCAGAAATTCCCGCCATGCGCTGCCGTTGAGCAGGAAGTGGATCTGATCAAGAGCGAAGTTCGCGCCGTACTGAAGAGGGTTTTCGAACTGGGCAACGGCGATATCGCTCGCGGCACGGTACTGGCTTTCGAAGCCGGCGTGCTGGATGTGCCTTTCGCTCCGGCCTCTTGTAACGCGGGCAAAATCCTGCCGGTTCGCGATAACTCAGGCGCCATTCGCGTGCTTGAAGCCGGCGCGGTTCCGCTGCCAAAAGACATTCTCGCCCTGCACCATGATTACGTCGCCGAGCGTGCGAATTTCGAAGGACGCAAGCCTTCATTCCAGATGGTTGTTGATGACATCAACGCTGTATCCCACAGTAAATTAATAGGAAGACCATAATGAAAATTAAACAGGCCCTTTTTACCGCTGGCTACTCTTCATTCTATTTTGACGACCAGCAGGCGATTAAAAATGGCGCGGGTCATGATGGATTCATGTATACCGGCGCGCCGGTTACCCCGGGCTTTACGTCGGTGCGCCAGGCGGGCGAGTGCGTCTCGGTACAGCTGATTCTGGAAAATGGCGCGGTGGCGGTCGGTGATTGCGCCGCCGTACAGTACTCCGGCGCGGGCGGCCGCGATCCGCTGTTCCTGGCGGAAAACTTTATCCCGTTCCTCAATGATCATATCAAACCGCTGCTCGAAGGCCGCGATGTCGATACGTTCCTGCCGAACGCCCGCTTCTTCGACAAGCTGCGTATCGACGGCAACCTGCTGCATACCGCCGTCCGCTACGGCCTGTCTCAGGCGCTGCTCGACGCCACCGCGCTGGCAAGCGGTCGCCTGAAGGCGGAAGTGGTTTGCGACGAGTGGCAGCTGCCGTGCATCCCGGAAGCGATTCCTTTATTTGGTCAGAGCGGCGACGACCGCTACATCGCCGTCGACAAAATGATCCTCAAAGGCGTGGACGTGCTGCCGCACGCGCTAATCAACAACGTCGAAGAGAAGCTGGGCTTTAAAGGCGAAAAACTGCGTGAGTATGTGCGCTGGTTGTCCGACCGAATCCTCAGCCTGCGTACCAGCCCACGCTATCACCCGACGCTGCACATTGATGTCTACGGCACCATCGGTCTGATCTTCGATATGGACCCGGTGCGCTGCGCCGACTATATCGCCAGCCTGGAGAAAGAAGCGCAAGGTCTGCCGCTCTATATAGAAGGCCCGGTAGATGCCGGTAACAAACCGGATCAGATCCGTATGCTGACCGCCATCACCAAAGAGCTGACTCGTCTGGGTTCCGGCGTGAAGATTGTCGCCGACGAATGGTGCAACACCTATCAGGACATCGTTGACTTCACCGATGCCGGTAGCTGCCACATGGTGCAGATAAAAACCCCGGATCTTGGCGGTATTCACAACATCGTGGATGCGGTGCTGTACTGCAACAAACACGCGATGGAAGCCTATCAGGGTGGTACCTGCAACGAAACCGAGATCAGCGCCCGCACCTGCGTACACGTTGCGCTGGCCGCACGTCCTATGCGCATGCTGATCAAACCAGGCATGGGCTTCGATGAAGGTCTCAACATCGTGTTTAACGAAATGAACCGCACCATCGCGCTGTTGCAGACTAAGGATTAAGAGATGGCCCGTACATTTAAGATCTTATCGCCTACGGCTATTCTGGGTTATGGCTTCCCGGAAGAGAGTTTTCGTAAAGCCATGGAAGAGTCGCCAGATCTTATTGCCGTTGACGCAGGTTCATCCGATCCCGGCCCCCACTACCTGGGGGCAGGTAAACCCTTTACCGACAGGGCCGGAGTGAAACGCGATCTGCGCTATATGATCGTCGCTGGCGTGAAAAACAACATTCCAGTCGTCATTGGCACCGCCGGCGGTTCTGGCGCTGCCCCGCATCTGGAGTGGTGTCGTCAGATAATTCATGAGATTGCGCAGGAAGAAAAACTGTCTTTCTCTATGGCGCTAATCCCGTCTGATGTTGATAAAGAAGTTGTTCATCAGGCGCTGGATAACGGCAAAATTACCGCGCTGGATTTTGTCCCGGAACTGACTCACGAGGCTATCGAAGAGAGCACCTACATCGTCGCACAGATGGGGATCGAACCTTTCCAGCGGGCGCTGAAAGCCGGTGCGCAGGTGGTATTGGGTGGACGCGCTTACGATCCGGCCTGCTTTGCCGCCCTGCCAATTATGCAGGGTTTCGATGAAGGGCTGGCGCTGCACTGCGGCAAGATCCTTGAATGTGCGGCCATTGCCGCCACGCCGGGTTCCGGTTCCGACTGCGCCATGGGGATTATCGACGATCACGGCTTTACGCTGAAAGCGTTCAATCCAAAGCGTAAGTTCACCGAAACCTCCGCGGCGGCGCATACCCTGTATGAGAAGTCCGATCCGTACTTCCTGCCGGGCCCTGGCGGCGTGCTGAACCTGAAAGGGTGTACCTTTAAAGCCGTCAACGAGGGCGAAGTCTACGTCAGCGGTTCACGTCACGAAGAAACACCGTACGCACTGAAGCTGGAAGGTGCTCGTCAGGTCGGCTTCCGCTGCCTGACCATTGCCGGAACGCGCGACCCGATCATGATAGCCGGGATCGATAACATTCTCGAAGAGGTACAAGCCAGCGTGGCGCGCAACCTCTCGCTGACTGACGACAGTATCCGCATGACCTTCCACCTGTACGGTAAGAACGGCGTGATGGGCAACCATGAGCCGATGAAAACAGCCGGACACGAGCTAGGGATTTTGCTGGATGTGGTCGCGCCAACTCAGGATATCGCCAACAGCGTCTGTTCGCTGGTGCGCTCTACCCTGCTGCACTATGGCTATGAAAATCGCATTGCAACTGCAGGTAACCTCGCCTTCCCGTTCTCACCGTCTGATATTCAAAGCGGGCCGGTGTATGAGTTCTCTATCTATCACCTGATTGAAGCCAGCGACGCGCTGCGTTTTGATTTCCATATTGAACAGGTGACGCCAGAAGGAGTTCAGGCATGAAACAATCCATATGCTCGCTGGCGCAGGTAATTCGTTCCAAAAACGCCGGACCGTACGAGCTGGTTTTAGATATTTTATTTAAAACCCGGGAAGATTATCAGCGGGTAAAACGTTCGGAGCAATTAACGCCGCAGCTTATTGCCAGCTTATATAACGTGAAGCCTGATTTTATTCATCGCATTGTGTGGTTTGATCCGGCTAATGCGGTAAAAATCGTCATGCCTCGCGATATTATTTCCGGCAACGTCGGTGACAATGATGTATATGGCGCGCAGCAGCATGCGCCATTATTAAGTATTGAGTTCGATCTGTAGAAAAATACACAATAACAGCCATTGGAGCACCGAATTCAGCTGTATCACCGTGCTTCGAATTATCCATGCGGTTGGTCACAACAGGCATACGCCTGAGCTTCTGTCCGAGCTCAGGCGCTCGCCGCCCTACACCTAAATTGCCAACCTTTATCCGATGGAGTCACAATGAAGAAAATAAGTTTAACCAAAATGATCATATTAGGCCTGATACTCGGCATGATTGCCGGGGTGGCTATTAATAATATGGCCTCAGCTGATACAGCAAAGTCGTACGCGCAGGATATTTCAATTTTTACCACCATATTTTTACGCATGGTAAAAATGATCATCGCCCCATTGGTTATTTCTACCCTGGTCGTCGGCATTGCCAAAATGGGCGATGCGAAAACGCTCGGGCGTATATTCTCTAAAACCTTTTTCCTGTTTATTTGTGCTTCGCTACTGTCGATTGCGCTGGGCCTGGTGATCGTCAATATGTTCCAGCCAGGCGCTGGCATTAACTTCGTTGCCCACGACGCTGGAGCCGTTGCGGCCGTGCAGTCAGAACCGTTCACACTGAAAGTGTTTATCTCTCACGCGGTGCCCACCAGCATCGTTGATGCGATGGCGCGCAACGAAATTCTGCAAATCGTGGTGTTCTCGATCTTCCTTGGCTGCAGCCTGGCGGCAATCGGCGAAAAAGCCGAACCGATCGTGAAGGTACTCGACTCGCTGGTCCACGTCATGTTGAAGCTGACTGGCTACGTCATGCTGTTTGCACCACTCACCGTTTTTGCCGCCATCTCCGGGCTGATTGCCGAACGTGGCCTGGGCGTGATGGTTAGCGCCGGGATCTTTATGGGTGAGTTCTACCTGACGCTGGGTATGCTGTGGGCGATCCTGATTGGCCTGTCGACGATGATTGTCGGTCCGTGCATTGGCCGTCTGACCAAAGCGATCCTCGAACCCGCGCTGTTGGCCTTCACCACATCCAGCTCAGAAGCAGCCTTCCCTGGCACGCTGGATAAGCTGGAAAAATTTGGCGTCTCTTCCAAAATTGCCAGCTTCGTTCTGCCGATTGGCTACTCCTTTAACCTCGTCGGCTCGATGGCCTACTGCTCGTTTGCCACGGTATTTATCGCCCAGGCCTGTAATGTCCATCTCGGGATGGGCGAGCAGATCACCATGCTGCTGATCCTGATGCTGACCTCGAAGGGAATGGCGGGCGTGCCGCGCGCCTCAATGGTGGTTATCGCCGCCACCCTGAACCAGTTCAACATTCCGGAAGCCGGTCTGATCCTGTTGATGGGCGTCGATCCGTTCCTCGATATGGGCCGTTCTGCCACCAACGTCATGAGTAACGCCATGGGTGCAGCCATTGTTGGCCGTTGGGAAGGCGAACACTTCGGTGAAGGCTGTCGTGGCAAAGCGCCAGCCAAAACGCCGGAGCATGAACGTCCTGCGACCGAACCTTCAGAAGTTGCTCTGTCCTGATCCAACAGGCCGACTTCGCGTCGGCCTTTTTTCAACATTTCAACAGGGTTGCACCATGAATGTAAAATTTCTCAGCACGTGCATCTTAACTGCCAGCTTACTGTTTAGCGCCACGACACTGGCGCAGAACGCGCCGGATTACGCCAGTATTATCGAACAGGCGCACCAGAAATATAAAAGTAACAACGACGGTAAAGTCGCCGACTACATCCCTGCCCTGGCGACCTACAGCCCGAATAATTTCGCCATCACCCTTGCCACGGTTGACGGCAAAATTTATCAGGTTGGCGACGTGAAAAAAGCGTTTCCGATGGAGTCCCTGAGCAAGGTTTTCACGCTGGCACTGGCGATGGAGCAGCGCGGGCCGCAGGAAGTTTTAGATAAACTCGGTGCCAATGCCACCGGCCTGCCCTTCAACTCCGGCTTAGCGGTGGAATTAACCAAAGGGGCCCCTGAGAATCCGTTAGTCAATGCAGGAGCCATGAGCACCGTCAGCCTGGTTGAAGCAAAAGACAAAACCGATCGCTGGAACAAAATCCTCAACAATCTCAACGCCTGGGCCGATGCCTCACTCACCGTTAACGAGCCGGTATTTAAATCCGAAATGGAAACTAACCAGCATAACCAGGCGCTGGCGATGCTGATGAACTCTTATAACAGCTTCTATGGCGATACCCAGGAAGCCGTCGAAATTTATACCCGCCAGTGCTCGGTGGATGTCACCGTTGAGCAGCTCGCCAAAATGGGGGCCGTACTCGCCAACAAAGGCCAATCCCCCTTCAACGGCAAGCAGTTGCTAAATGAAAACTATGTCCCGCAGGTGCTGGCAGAAATGGCCATCGCTGGACTATACGACGGCAGCGGCAAATGGCTGTACACCGTGGGCATCCCGGCGAAATCCGGCGTTGGCGGCGGAATGGTTGCCGTGATACCAGGACAATACGCCATTGCGGTCTACTCTCCCCCGCTGGATGAAGCCGGTAACAGCGTTCGCGCCCAGCAGACCATCGGATATGTCGCCCATGCGACCCAGGCCAATCTCTTTTTAGCAAAATAGTGAGACGTAAAATGTCTAAACCCTTTGTCTGGCAGGAACTCTTTGTTCAAAGCAAAGATAATACAGAGTATGAATTACTGAGCAGTCAACACGTTACGGTGACGGAGTTAGATGGGGAAGAAGTCATCAAAGTCGCGCCAGAGGCGTTAACTCTGTTATCTCAGCAGGCGTTTTATGAGGCTTCATTTTTCCTGCGCAGCGGGCATTTAAAACAGATTGCCAGTATTTTGCGCGACCCGCAGGCCAGCAGTAACGATAAGTACGTCGCTCTCCAGCTGCTGCGCAATGCCGAAGTCTCCGCCAAAGGCGTGCTGCCAAACTGTCAGGACACCGGCACCGCAACCATTGTGGCGAGTAAAGGCCAGAACGTCTGGACCGGTTGCGACGATGCCGAAGCCTTAAGCAAGGGCATCTACACCACGTTTCAGGAAAACAATCTTCGCTACTCGCAAAACGCGCCGCTGGATATGTACACCGAAGTGAATACCCATACCAACCTGCCCGCGCAGATCGACATCAGCGCTACGCAAGGTAGTGAATATCGCTTCCTGTTCGTCAATAAAGGCGGTGGCTCGGCCAACAAAGCGGCGCTATTTCAGGAAACCAAATCGATTCTACAGCCGGAGAAACTCACCGCTTTCCTGACCGAAAAAATGAAATCGCTGGGCACCGCCGCCTGTCCGCCGTATCACATCGCTTTTGTTGTGGGCGGCCTCTCCGCCGATCAGGCGCTGAAGGTGGCAAAGCTGGCCTCAACGAAATACTACGATAACCTGCCCACCGAAGGGAACGAACTGGGCCAGGCGTTTCGTGATACCGCGATGGAAACCACCTTGCTCAACGCCAGCCGCGAATTCGGCATCGGTGCGCAGTTTGGCGGTAAATACTTCGCCCACGATATTCGCGTCATTCGCCTACCGCGTCACGGCGGCTCCTGTCCAATCGCCATGGCCCTCTCCTGCTCCGCTGACCGTAATATCAAAGCGAAAATCAACAAGCACGGCATCTGGTTGGAGAAACTGGAACATAACCCGGGTAAATTTATTCCCGAATCCTGCCGCGTGGAAAACAGCGGCCAAACCGTACAACTCAACCTGAACCGACCGCTGCATGAGATCCTGCGCGACATGTCCACCCTGCCGGTCGGTACCCGATTGTCGCTGAGCGGGCCAATTGTCGTCGCCCGCGATATCGCCCATGCCAAGATCAAAGAACGTCTGGATAACGGCGAGCCGATGCCGGAATACATGAAAAACCATATCGTCTATTACGCAGGCCCGGCGAAAACCCCGGACAATCAGGCCTGCGGTTCAATGGGGCCCACCACCTGCGGACGCATGGACGGTTATGTCGATGCTTTCCAGGCGGCGGGCGGCAGCCTGATTATGCTCTCCAAAGGCAACCGCAGCCAGCAGGTGACCGACGCCTGCCAAAAACATCGGGGATTTAACCTCGGCAGCATTGGCGGTGCGGCGGCCCTGCTGACGCAGCAGTATATCAAGAGCCTGCATTGCCTCGAGTATCCCGAACTGGGGATGGAGGCGGTGTGGATGATGGAAGTCGAAAACCTGCCCGCCTTTGTGCTGGTGGATGACAAAGGGAATAACTTCTTCAGTCAGTTTGAGCAGCAGCATCGCTGCGCAACCTGTCCGGCCGGACATTAAGGAGCGAATATGCAAGCGCGAGGAAATACCGACCGCCACCGCCTGCGCCAGCAGAAGCTGAAAGAGCAGGTCGATACCCGCGTGGCGGCGGCGACGGAGAAAAAAGGCGTTCTGATCGTCTTCACCGGAAACGGCAAAGGCAAATCCACCGCAGCCTTTGGTACCGCGACGCGCGCCGTCGGGCACGGAAAAATCGTCGGCGTCGCGCAGTTTATTAAAGGCCAGTGGGATAACGGTGAATACAACACGCTGCATCCGCTGGGCGTGGAATTTCACATTATGGGCACCGGCTTTACCTGGGAAACGCAAAACCGGGAGGCCGATATTCAGGCGGCAACGGCGGTATGGCAGGAGAGTAAGCGTATGCTGGCCGACCCGCACTACGATCTGTTGGTCCTGGATGAGCTCACCTATATGCTGGCGTATCACTATCTGGATACAGAGGAGGTGATCGCCGCAATCGTGGATCGTCCGCCACAGCAGAGCGTGATTATAACCGGACGCGGCTGTCACGCCCGATTGCTGGATCTTGCCGATACGGTGAGTGAACTTCGCCCGGTGAAGCACGCGTTTGATAGCGGTATTCAGGCACAAGTGGGCATCGACTGGTAGTTTTATCCGATTCGCTTTTCTCCCGGCTCGCGCTGCGCTTAGCCGGGCTACGGGCTCACCGCCGTCTGCGGGCCGGTAGCCCGGACAGGCGCGTCAAGCGCCGCCTCCGGGAAACAGCGCGCAACGCAGCTTCCACTTTTCTCCCCAGAGCCATCAGGTCGTCGACACCACTGATTTATGCAACAACCAGTCGCGGAATACCTGTAAATGCCGGGATTCCGCTTTATCTTCCTGCCACGTCATAATAAAACGGTTTCCGGTGCGAATCGGCACATCGCAAGGAATGACCATCTCGCCGCTATCGAGATCGTGCTGAATGGCAAAACGCGGTAGCAGCGCCACCCCCAGATTCGAACGCACCGCCGCAATCAGCATCGATAGCAGGTCAAAACGCGGGCCGATATTAATCTGCGCGCTGGTGATATTCGACAATGCGAACCACTCCTGCCAGCCGTGAATTCGTGTGCTTTGATGCAGCAACGGAAATTCACCCAGCAATTCCTCGACCGCCAGCTTTTGACCAGGGTCTGATAGCAGCCCGCAGCCGCATACCGGTAGGATCTCCTCTTCGAATAAGTACTCAACCTCCGTCCACGGCGAGCAAAAATCCTCGCGCATGATGGCGGCATCATACTCACGGCTGAGAAAATCGCCAATATTAGCCAGCGAATGAATATTGACGATAATACCCGGGTTTAATTTATTAAACTCACGCAGATTAGGGATTAACCAGTGGGTGCTAAGGAAGGTGCGAACAAGTCCCTGATATGAGATCATGTTTGTCATCTGGAGCCATGGAACAGGGTTCATCATGAGTCATCAACTTACCTTCGCCGACAGTGAATTCAGCAGTAAGCGCCGTCAGACCAGAAAAGAGATTTTCTTGTCCCGCATGGAGCAGATTCTGCCATGGCAAAACATGGTGGAAGTCATCGAGCCGTTTTACCCCAAGGCTGGTAATGGCCGGCGACCTTATCCGCTGGAAACCATGCTACGCATTCACTGCATGCAGCATTGGTACAACCTGAGCGATGGCGCGATGGAAGATGCTCTGTACGAAATCGCCTCCATGCGTCTGTTTGCCCGGTTATCCCTGGATAGCGCCTTGCCGGACCGCACCACCATCATGAATTTCCGCCACCTGCTGGAGCAGCATCAACTGGCCCGCCAATTGTTCAAGACCATCAATCGCTGGCTGGCCGAAGCAGGCGTCATGATGACTCAAGGCACCTTGGTCGATGCCACCATCATTGAGGCACCCAGCTCGACCAAGAACAAAGAGCAGCAACGCGATCCGGAGATGCATCAGACCAAGAAAGGCAATCAGTGGCACTTTGGCATGAAGGCCCACATTGGTGTCGATGCCAAGAGTGGCCTGACCCACAGCCTAGTCACCACCGCGGCCAACGAGCATGACCTCAATCAGCTGGGTAATCTGCTGCATGGAGAGGAGCAATTTGTCTCAGCCGATGCCGGCTACCAAGGGGCGCCACAGCGCGAGGAGCTGGCCGAGGTGGATGTGGACTGGCTGATCGCCGAGCGCCCCGGCAAGGTAAGAACCTTGAAACAGCATCCACGCAAGAACAAAACGGCCATCAACATCGAATACATGAAAGCCAGCATCCGTGCCAGGGTGGAGCACCCATTTCGCATCATCAAGCGACAGTTCGGCTTCGTGAAAGCCAGATACAAGGGGTTGCTGAAAAACGATAACCAACTGGCGATGTTATTCACGCTGGCCAACCTGTTTCGGGCGGACCAAATGATACGTCAGTGGGAGAGATCTCACTAAAAACTGGGGATAACGCCTTAAATGGCGAAGAAACGGTCTAAATAGGCTGATTCAAGGCATTTACGGGAGAAAAAATCGGCTCAAACATGAAGAAATGAAATGACTGAGTCAGCCGAGAAGAATTTCCCCGCTTATTCGCACCTTCCCTAAAGGTGGGGTTCACTGCCAGTTCAAGAACCCGCACCGTCGGCTGCCAGGTCATAATTGAATTGGTATCACGCTCCAGCTTGTTAAGCGTTTCCTTAACGATGGGCAAATAATGCTTGCCCGCCGCATTTAAAAAAATCCTTTTTTTCACATGATTAAATAATGACGTATGGAGGAAATCCTCCAGCGCCGTGACTTGTCTGAACACGGCGCTTTGTGTTAAAGCTAACTCTTCCGCTGCTCGGGTATAGCTTTCATGGCGAGCCACAACTTCAAAGGTCACCAGCAATTCGGTTTTGGGGATTTTTCCTCTCATAACGTCTTCCATTTACGGCGTGCAAAAATTGTTTAAAGAATAAAAAAAGCGCGCAAGGACATCAGGTTATCCCCGAGTGTTATATTTTATTATCCCGTCAGATGTCATTGATCTATTCCATGATTAATGCATATTAGCAGTGATCAAATAATAACCAATAATACCCAGGCATCTCAATAAACACAATTTAAACAAGGTGTCTGCCCCGCAAATAGCGTCAATAAGTTGTCAATATTTTTTCACGTTAACTTGTTTATTATCGAAGTCAGCCTGAGGGGGTAAAAAATTAATTTTCAGCTACCAGCTATAAATTAAAATTTTCAGCGACCGGGGACACATTATGAGTGCTTCAGGAAAAATCTGTCTTACCTTTATCCTGCCCCGGTATGGGCTATGACGATGCCGAGAGAGACTGCTGGCGGAATGATTGCGGCGTAGTGCGATGTGCCATGCGGAACACTCGACAAAAGTAGCTGGTTTGTGCGTACTGCAGCTTTCGGGCGACGCCATCTATCGAATACGCAGGATCGCCAAGCAGTTCCCCGGCTCGCTGCATTCTCTTCTGGCTCACCCAGACTTTGAAATTCACCCCCTGCTGCTTTTTAAAAAAGCGACTAAAGTAATTGGCGCTCAGGCAAACATGAGCCGCTACCGATTCGAGAGACAACTCATCATATAAATGCTCATCAATATAACGTAGGGCAGAGGCCATTTTTATTTCATGCGATGCACGTTGCGCATAATAAAAATCACTATTTCGGCGAGATTGCTTATTCGCGATCACTTTTATCCCCTCAACCGGCGTGACATTATTCACAATAAAATGAAGTAATCTTTCTGCCGCCAATCGATGACTATTGTCGATGGCCTTACTGTGGTCACAAATAATATATCCCCACACTTTTTCAAAACGCATGAGGGGCAGTGAAAAGAAATTTAACCCTGCATAGCGGCCAGGCAATCTCTCCCCGCGGGTATCAATAACCACGGCGACCAGACCGGTTGCACGAGAAAAGGTCGTTGCCAACGAAGAGAAAAACTGGTGTTCATCATCCCTGTCTCTTTGCTGCACATTATTCTCCAGTAGCCTGATAGTCAGCCGCTAATATGCAGAATTTAGCGCATCAAAAGAATGACCTTAAACGCAAAAAATAATCTCATTTTCGCAGATGAATATGATCAAAATGCATGATCATCCCAGCATCATGCCAACGTCCACACATGGTCAATGAAAGCGGCCTCACTCAGTATTTCTCAAACTTTAACGAATCTTCACAGATTGTTGTGAGCATGATTTTATTATCGCAGATAACAATAATGCTTAATTTTCAAATCATTAGCTATTTTTAATACATTCACATGATGTTCTTGTTTGTGAGAATCATCATGTGAATGTGAAAGCGACTGCTGAATAATATGCTCAATCAGTAAACAATCTGAACGGAGTGGAGTCATGGCCGTCACAACAGGGGTTATCGCCGACGATTTTACCGGCGCAACGGATATAGCAAGTTTTATGGCAGAACAGGGCTGGCGAGTCGCGCTATTGCCCGGAATGCCCGACCTTACGCAGCAGTGGAACGAAGAAGTTGATGCCATTGTTATCTCGCTGAAAAGCCGCTCTCTGCCCGCAGAGCAGGCCGTCGCCCAATCGCTGGCTTGCGCCCGGTGGCTAAAACAAAATGCAGGCGTCAGGCAAGTCTATTTCAAATACTGCTCAACGTTTGACTCTACACCACACGGCAATATTGGCCCGGTGAGCGATGCCCTGATGGAAGCGATGCAGCTCCCGCTTATCGTTCATTGCCCCGCCCTGCCGCAAAACGGACGCACGGTGGTGCACGGTCATCTGTTTGTCAACGGTGTTCTGTTGAACGAGTCCGGCATGGAAAAGCATCCGCTTAATCCGATGACCGATGCCAATTTGTCACGTCTGCTGTCCGCGCAAACGCCAAACGCCGTTGGCAATATTGATCTCAATACCATTCGCAGCGGTGTGCAAGCAGTCACTCACGAGCTGACCAGCCTTAAAGCTGAAGGAAAACGCCACGTGATTGTCGATACGCTGGACGAAGCCGATCTCCACACGCTAGCCCAGTCGCTACATGACTCACCCTTGTTAGCCGGAGGTTCCGGGCTCGGCGGCGCGCTGGCCGCCAACGCCGGTGCTCAGCAGACATCACCACCGCAGGACTTTCCGCACCCCGTCAAAGCGATGGTCTTTTCCGGGAGCTGTTCGGCGATGAGCAACCGTCAGGTCAATCGCTATAAAACGGCAGCGGCCTCTCGTTTGCTCGACGTAGCACGTTGCCTGTCGGACGCCGAGCGCTATACCGATGAGCTATCCCAGTGGGCCATGTCGCATATCAGCGACCCGCATGCGCCGCTGATTTACGCCACCCAGCCACCTGATGCGCTAAAACGCATTCAGCAAGAGTATGGCGAGCAGCCCGCCAGCCAGGCGATTGAACATACGTTTGCCCGGCTGAGCGCGAAGCTCCAGGCCGCAGGCGTGAACACCTTTATTGTTGCTGGTGGCGAGACATCCGGCACCGTCGTGGAAGCGCTACAGGTCACGCGCCTGTCCGTCGGCAAGGCCATCGCCCCAGGGGTTCCATGGGTCTTCTCCGCCGAACTGGCGCTGGCGTTGAAGTCAGGCAATTTTGGCGACGAAGATTTCTTTTTTACCGCCCAGGAGTACACATCATGAGCCCGGTG
Source organism: Klebsiella sp. RHBSTW-00484 (assembly GCF_013705725.1). Taxonomy (NCBI): domain Bacteria; kingdom Pseudomonadati; phylum Pseudomonadota; class Gammaproteobacteria; order Enterobacterales; family Enterobacteriaceae; genus Klebsiella; species Klebsiella sp. RHBSTW-00484. Next base: position 4,176,261 of record NZ_CP055481.1, read on the forward strand.
AGTGAGCAACAACTTCGCGAGCAGCTCGTCCATTATGGTCGCTCTCTGTTTATGCGCGGCTACAGCAGCGGCGGCTCCGGCAACCTGAGCGTTAAGCTCGCGGATGGCGGTTATCTGGTCACCCCAACCAACTCCTGTCTGGGAGAACTTGACGCCGCAACGCTGAGCAAACTGGATGCCAACGGCGTTCATCTCAGCGGCGACAAACCGTCGAAAGAGGTGCCGATGCATTTGGCATGGTATCGCCACCGTCCCTCCTGCGGAGCAGTGGTTCATCTGCATTCGCCGTGGCTGACCGCACTCTCTTGTCTGCCGTGTGAAACACCGGAGAACTGCCTGCCGCCATTAACGCCATACTACGTGATGCGCGTCGGGCAGTTGCCGCTGCTGCCCTACTTCAAACCTGGACATGAAGGCATTGCCAGCGCGCTTAGCGAAATCGCCGCTGACCACACGGCGGCGCTGCTGGCCAACCACGGCCCGGTCGTCAGCGGTCGCTCGCTGCGCGAAGCGGTATTTAACGCCGAGGAGCTGGAGGACAGCGCCCGCATCTGGTTGACCTTAAAACCGCTCGGTTACGTACCGCTCTCAGTTGAGGCAGTAGCCGAACTCGAACAATCCCGGCGAGCGTGAGGTGAGATGATGATCCCCGAACAACGACGTGACTTTATCTATCGCTACGTTCATGAAAAAAACGTCGCCTCATTTAATGAGCTGGCGGACTTGATGAGTGTGTCGCATATGACCGTGCGCCGCGATATTCAATTGCTGGAAGAGGAAGGCAAAGTTATCTCGATTAACGGCGGCGTGAAGCTCAATAACCTGCTGAAGTCCGAGCTGCCGTGGCGGGAAAAGGCGGAGTTGCATCATGAGGTAAAACGCAAAATGGGTCAGCTTGCCGCCATGCTGATTGAGCCGGGGCAAACGCTGTATCTGGATGCCGGAACCTCGCTGTTTGAAGTGGCGAAAGCGGTGGCCGCCAGCCACTGCTTTAACCTGACCGTGGTGACGAACGACTTCTCCATCAGCCACTACCTGATGGACATGCCGCATATCACCCTCTATCACACCGGCGGTCTGGTGGATCAGCGCAACCGCTCAAGCCTTGGCAAAAGTGCGGCCAGCTTTTTACGCACCATTAATATCGACGTGGCGTTTCTCAGCTCCTCGTCGTGGGATACCGAGCGCGGCATGTCGACCCCCAGCGAAGGCAAAGCCTCGGTCAAAGAAGCGGTTCTCACCGTTTCCCGCCGCCGGGTGCTGGTCTGCGACAGCAGTAAATTTGGCAAGTACGGGATGTTCCATATCTGCGGTCTGGATCAGCTAACCGATATTATTTCTGACAATCAGCTGCCAGATGATGCGCAACAAGCCATCGCCAATCAGGGGGTAAAACTGCACCTGGTCGATAGCCGGGAGGGGAAACATCATGCTGAAATTAGCGGCTAACCTTGACTGGTTGTTTACTGAATTGCCGATAGCAGCACGCTTTCAGGCGGCAAAAGACGCGGGTTTTCGCGGCGTGGAGGGGCTGTTTCTCTGGCAGCATCCGCTGGAGACGTTGCTGGAAGCTCAAGGGCAAACCAGCCTGCCGGTAGTGCTAATGAACGCCCCAGCAGGCCACTGGCAGCAGGGTGAACGGGGGCTGGCGGCGTTACCGGGCCGCGATGAGGAGTTTCGCCACAGCCTGAATCTGGCCCGGGAATACGCCACAGCGTTAGGCTGCCGCCGGGTTCACGTGATGTCGGGCCTGCGCTGTGATTCTCTCACCCTCAACGCTCAGCGCACTCTTCTAACCGACAGATTGCGCAGCGCCTGTGATGTGATGGCGGAAGCGGGAATCGACGTACTTATTGAGCCATTAAATCCGCAGGATATGCCGGGCTATATGATTGATAACTTTCCGCTGGCCGAATCCATTATTCACGAGGTCGGCCGGAAAAACATCGGCTTGCAGTTTGATATTTACCACTGCCAGAAAATTCACGGCGATGTGGTAAAAAATATTGAATGTTATTTCCCATTGATAAAACACTTTCAGATTGCCTCTGTTCCTTATCGTCATGAACCAGGAACCGGAGAATTAAATGAAAAATGGATTTTCGATTTTATTGAACAACTGAATTATCAGGACTGGATCGGCTGTGAATATCAGCCGTCAACATCAGGACCTGAATCATTACACTGGATAACGCCTTACCTACAATTTTAATATTGCTATCTCTGTACCGGAGGAATAAATGTCGGATACCGTTATTATCTCACTGGCGCCCGTGGCCGCGGATTGCCCCAGAGTGATACCTGAGGAACTGGCGCAGGAAATACTCGCCAGCGTGGAACATGGCGCGGCCATTGTTCATTTGCACGTTCGCGATCAACAGGGGCGCCTGACCCCGGACACCCGTGATTTTCAGGCGACCATCGACTGCGTGATGCGCCACTCAGACCTGATTATTCAGGCCTCAACCGGCGGTGTTTCAGCGATGTCCATCGCTGAACGCTGCGCCCCGCTGACCTGCCCCGGCGTGGAAATGGCCTCGCTGAACGTCGGTTCCGTCAACCTCGGCGATGTGGTCTATTTTAATCCTGGTCCGGATGTTGAATATTGCTCCCGGCAAATCACCGAGCGCAATATTATTCCGGAATTTGAAGTTTTCGAAATTGGCATGATTAATAACATCCTCACTCTACAAGATAAGATTAAATTTAAACAGCCGATGTTATTTAACATCGTCCTGGGACATCGCGGCAGCACCCCAGCCACCGTTGATGCCTTAATTGCTCTGCGCAGTATGATTCCGCGCGATGCGTTATGGGGAATTACCCATTTCGGCAGAAAGAACTTCGATATTATTGCCGCTGCGGTTGGCATGGGTGCCAGCGAAGTGCGTATCGGTTTTGAAGACAGTTATTATTTAAGCGTTGAAGAACGCGCTGAACATAATTACCAGCAGGTCGCCAAACTTGCCACGTTGATTCGTAGCATGGATAAAAAAGTCGCCACGCCAGAAATAGCGCGGCAAATGTTAGCCATTCCGCCCCGGCAGCAATAACGAGGAAGGACATTTCATTATGACTATGACGAGCGTTATACATAAAGCCGGGCTCGGCGTCAGCATCGCCGGTATCGCGCTGGCGGCAATTGGCGCGCTGATGCAGTCACCAGCTCTCTGGCAGCCCGGACTGGTGATGTTCACCGCCGGATTTGCGGCAGGCGCAGGCTACTGGCCCGGATTACGCAGCTACCAGTTTACGCTGTGGATCATCGCCGGTTTTGTCGCCGCGATGACCTGGTCTACAGATCTGATCGTCTGGGGCGGTTTCAATATCACCCATAAATGGATCGTGTTTTTGGTTATCCAGGCCACCATGTTCAGCATGGGCACCAAGTTGACGATCCAGGATTTTATCGACGTCGCCAAAATGCCGTGGGCGGTATTTATCGGCACCTTCTGCCACTTCGTGATCATGCCGCTGCTTGGCCTGAGCATTACCCTGATCTTTGATTTTCCGCCTGAAGTGGCGGTGGGTATTCTGCTGATCGGCGCCTGTCCGAGCGGCCTCTCTTCGACGGTAATGGTGTATATCGCTAACGCCAACCTGGCGCTGGCCGTTTCCATCGCCGCAGTTTCGACGCTGGCGGCAACGGTGATGACGCCGCTATGGGTGAATTTGCTGGCCGGTTCCATGATCGATATTCAGCTCACCGCGATGGTGATGGACGTGGTGAAAATCGTGCTCATCCCTATCGGCGCGGCGATTTTACATGACTACCTGAAAACTTACGCTGGCGTGCGCGGCCGTCGTACCGTGCAAGTTCTGGCCGGGATTGGCGCTCTGTGGCTGCTGTATATGAGCGCCGGTGGCTGGGAGGCACAGTTCGGCTCCGCCAGCGCAGAAGCGCAAATGTACGCGGTAGTGCTGAACTTTGTCGCAGGCGGTCTCGTCTGGGCGCTGTTCTACAACTGGCTGTACGGTCGCGTTGAGAGCATTAAGAAGATTATGCCGACCATCTCAATGATCGGGATTATTTTCTTCACGACTACCGCCGCAGCCGCAGGGCGCGACAACCTGGTGCAGGTCGGCTTCCTGCTCTGCTTCGCCATGCTGATGCACAACCTCGGCGGCTTCCTGATTGGCTACCTGATGAGCCGCTGGATCTTCCGCATGGATGTACAGTCCGCCCGCACCGTGGCCTTTGAAGTCGGCCTGCAAAACGGCGGCATGGCCTCAGGACTTGCCGCCGCCATGGGCAAACTGGCGACCGTCGGCCTCGCCTCGGCGGTAATGACCCCGCTTGGCAACGTCAGCGGCTCGCTGCTCGCCAACTACTGGCGCAAAAAAGATGCCCGCCAGGCGCAGGCGGCAGCCGCTCAACAGACGCATCAGCCCGTTTCTGAACATCTTTCAAAAGGATAATTCATGATGACTACTCTGACCTTACAGCAAGCAATACGTGCCGTGGAGAGTGCGCTCACCCTCGCCGAAAATCGTTACGCAAATCGCCCGCTAAGCGTGGCGGTGTGCGATGCCTGCGGGGAGCTGCTGAGCTTTGCCCGCATGGATACAGCCAAACTGTTAACCATTGAGCTGACTCAGCGCAAAGCACGCACCAGCAGCCGCTTAGGCTGCACCACCCAGGCGTTTTTGCAGCGCCTGCAAAAAGAACAGTTAGATATTGGTTATTTTGCCGACCCGCGTTTTACCGCCCTGCCCGGCGGAGTTCCAATTCTGCATGACGGTAAATGCCTGGGCGCCGTCGCGGTCGGCGGCCTGTCAGCACAGGAAGATCATGATGCGGCAATGACCGTCGCGGAAAATTTGCTTAAGGAGATTGTCCAATGAAAAAAGTCGCTATGTTGCACACCAGTGCCGCCACCCTCGCCATGATGCAGCAGCTAATTGCCGACATCATGCCGGAAGTCGACGTGATGCACCTGGTCGAAGAGTCCATGATTAAACAGGTGATGAAGGCCGGAGGCGTAACGCCAAATATTGCCGCCCGCATCGCCGACTATGTGCATATCGCCGAAAAAGCGGATTGCGATATCTTTATTACCGCCTGCTCCTCAATTGGCACCGCGGTCGAACAGTGCCAGTTTATGACCCCGCTCCAGCTTGCGCGTATTGATTGCGCGATGGTGGAGGAGGCCATCAGTAAAGGCGAGCGTATCGCCGTGCTGGCAACCGTCGCCACCACGCTGAAGCCGACGCTGGATTACGTGCAGCGCAAAGTCCAGGAAAGCGGTCAGCGGCGCACTATCACGCCAATACTAATGGAAGAAGCCTTCCATGCGCTGTTAGCGGGAGATATGGACACCCACGATCGTATCGTCAGTGAAGGATTAAAGAGCGCGTTTACTCAGGCGGATGTGGTGATGCTGGCTCAGGCCTCGATGGCGCGGGTATTACAGCAGCTCCCTGCCCCGCCGGTACCGGTAATGACCTCACCGGAAAGCGGCATTCGCTGGCTGAAGGCGCTGGCGGAAAGCTGAGTTACAGGCAAAAAAAAGGCCATCATCAGATGGCCAACCATGTCGAAACTGGACCAGCCCTTGACCATGCAGATAGTCAGGGCTGTTTTTTTACTTATTACTTAATGACTGATTTCAGCGCTTCGCCGATATCGGCCAGGCTGCGAACGGTTTTCACGCCTGCGGCTTCAAGAGCGGCGAACTTCTCATCCGCCGTCCCTTTACCACCCGCGATGATCGCGCCCGCGTGACCCATACGTTTGCCTTTCGGCGCGGTCACACCGGCGATATAGCCAACAACCGGTTTAGTCACGTGATCTTTGATGTAAGCAGCCGCTTCTTCTTCCGCGCTGCCGCCGATCTCACCGATCATGACGATCGCTTCGGTCTGCGGATCTTCCTGGAACAGCTTCAGGATATCGATAAAGTTAGAGCCCGGGATCGGGTCGCCGCCGATGCCCACGCAAGTGGACTGGCCGAAACCGTAGTCAGTAGTCTGCTTGACCGCTTCGTAAGTCAGGGTACCAGAGCGGGAAACGATGCCCACTTTGCCCGGCTTGTGAATGTGGCCCGGCATGATGCCGATTTTGCATTCGCCTGGGGTGATAACGCCCGGGCAGTTCGGGCCAATCATGCGTACGCCAGCTTCATCAAGCTTCACCTTCACGGTCAGCATATCCAGCGTCGGGATACCTTCTGTGATGGTGATAATCAGTTTGATGCCTGCATCGATAGCTTCCAGGATGGAGTCTTTGCAGAACGGAGCTGGAACGTAGATAACCGATGCGGTCGCGCCGGTCGCGTCTACCGCTTCACGCACGGTGTTGAACACCGGCAGGCCCAGGTGAGAAGTACCGCCTTTGCCTGGCGTCACGCCGCCAACCATTTGGGTACCGTAAGCAATCGCTTGTTCAGAGTGGAAAGTCCCCTGGCTACCGGTGAAGCCCTGGCAGATAACCTTGGTATCTTTATTAATTAAAACGGACATTATTTCCCCTCCACTGCGGCAACAACCTGCTGAGCTGCATCCGTCAGACTTTTCGCTGCAATAATATTCAGGCCGCTGTCAGCCAGTTTTTTCGCGCCCAGTTCGGCGTTGTTACCTTCCAGACGAACAACCACCGGGACGTTAACGCCCACTTCGGCAACCGCGCCAATGATACCGTCAGCAATCAGGTCACAACGAACGATACCGCCGAAGATGTTAACCAGAACCGCTTTCACATTGTCATCAGAGAGGATGATTTTGAACGCTTCGGTGACGCGCTCTTTGGTCGCACCGCCGCCAACGTCGAGGAAGTTAGCCGGTTCGCCGCCGTGCAGCTTAACGATGTCCATGGTACCCATCGCCAGGCCTGCGCCGTTAACCATACAGCCGATGTTGCCGTCCAGCGCGACGTAGTTCAGTTCCCACTGTGCTGCCTGCGCTTCGCGCGGGTCTTCCTGAGACTGGTCGCGCATTTCGCGCAGATCAGGCTGGCGGAACAGCGCGTTGCCGTCAGCGCCCAGTTTGCCGTCGAGGCAGATCAGGTCGCCCTGCTTAGTGATAACCAGCGGGTTGATTTCGATCAGCGCCAGGTCACGCTCAAGGAAAATGGTCGCCAGGCCCATAAAGATTTTGGTGAACTGCTGAACCTGCTTACCTTCCAGACCCAGTTTGAACGCCAGCTCACGCCCCTGGTAAGGCATCGGGCCCGCCAGCGGATCGATAGCAATTTTGTGGATCAGGTGCGGGGTCTCTTCCGCCACTTTTTCGATTTCCACGCCGCCTTCGGTAGAGGCCATAAAGACCACGCGACGGGAGCTACGGTCAACCACAGCGCCAAGGTACAGTTCTTTAGCGATATCGGTCGCTGCTTCAACCAGGATCTGGTTAACCGGCTGGCCGTTGGCATCAGTCTGGTAGGTCACCAGGCGTTTGCCCAGCCAATGTTCAGCAAAGGCGCGAATGTCTTCTTTGCTGTTAACCACTTTCACACCGCCCGCTTTGCCGCGGCCACCAGCGTGAACCTGACATTTCACTACCCACGGACCCGCGCCGATTTTTGAAGCGGCTTCTTCTGCTTCACGCGGAGTAGTACAGGCATAACCCACCGGCGCCGGTAAGCCATAGCGGGCAAAGAGTTGTTTTGCCTGATATTCATGTAAGTTCATGTGTTCAGTCCATCCTTCAGGTAATCGTTATCATGTAGCCGACAAAACTGCAGGCTGATGATGTTTTTATTGGCCCGGGCCTACGCACCGGGCCATTGGGACTACTACACGTCCAGCAGCAGACGAGTCGGGTCTTCCAGCAGATCTTTAATCGCCACCAGGAAGCCAACCGATTCACGTCCGTCGATCAGACGGTGGTCGTAGGAGAGCGCCAGGTACATCATCGGCAGAATTTCTACCTTACCATTGACCGCCATCGGACGGTCTTTAATGGCATGCATACCCAAAATAGCGCTCTGCGGTGGGTTGATGATTGGCGTGGACATCAGAGAACCGAATACGCCGCCGTTGGTAATAGTGAAATTACCGCCGATCAGGTCATCTACGGTCAGCTTGCCGTCGCGGCCTTTCAGTGCCAACTCTTTAATATTCTTCTCGATGTCCGCCATGCCCAGCAGGTCAACATCGCGCAGAACCGGGGTCACCAGGCCGCGCGGCGTGGAGACTGCCATGCTGACATCGAAATAGTTGTGGTAAACCACGTCATCGCCATCAATGGAAGCGTTCACTTCCGGATAGCGTTTCAGCGCTTCAACCACCGCCTTCACGTAGAAGGACATAAAGCCCAGGCGGATGCCGTGACGTTTTTCAAACGCGTCGCCGTACTGCTTACGCAGATCCATAATTGGCTTCATGTTGACTTCGTTGAAGGTCGTCAGCATGGCGGTAGAGTTCTTCGCTTCCAGCAGACGCTCAGCAACCCGTTTACGCAGACGGGTCATCGGCACACGTTTTTCAGAGCGATGGCCCAGTTGTGCTGCCGGAGCCGCTGCGGTGGTGGCAGTTGCCGGGGCTTTCGCTTCCGCTTTAGCCGGAGCGCTTGCCAGATGTTTCTCAACATCTTCACGGGTCAGGCGGCCGCCAACGCCGGTACCTTTAATGGCCGCCGCGTCGAGGTTGTGTTCAGCCAGCAGGCGACGAATCGCCGGGCTCAGCGCGTCGTTGCTTTGTTCTTCCAGAGACGCTTGCTGACGCTGAGCCGGGGTAGACTCTTTGGCGTCGGCTTTCTCGCCGGACTCTTTGCCTGCGCTGTTGCCTTCACGCAGGCGACCGAGGATCTGACGAGACAGCACGGTGGCGCCTTCATCTTCCAGCACTGCTTCCAGAATGCCGTCCGCTGATGCCGGTACTTCCAGTACCACTTTGTCAGTTTCGATTTCTACCAGCACTTCATCACGCTGGACGCTATCGCCCGGTTTTTTATGCCAGGTCGCAACCGTCGCGTCAGCTACGGACTCAGGCAGATCGGGAACCAGAATATCTACGCTACTCATTATGTATCCTTTAATTAATCGACGTTCAGCGCGTCATTGACCAGATCTTGTTGCTGTTTCTGGTGAACGGACAAGTATCCTACCGCCGGAGAGGCGGAGGCCGGGCGGCCTGCATAACGCAGAGAAGCCCCAAACGGAATCACTTCGCGGAAGTGATGCTGGCTGCAGTACCACGCGCCCTGGTTGAGCGGTTCTTCCTGACACCAGACAAATTCATGCACGTGCGCATAAGGTTTCAGCGCTTCCTGTACCGCCTGATGCGGGAACGGATAGAGCTGCTCTACGCGAACGATAGCAACATCTTTTTGGTCGTTCTTGCGGCGCTGTTCCAGCAGGTCGTAGTAAACCTTACCAGAGCACAGCACAACGCGCTTCACCGCTTTCGGGTCGAGGTCGTCGATTTCTCCGATAGCCGGTTGGAAGGTGCCGTTCGCCAGTTCGTCCATGCTCGACACCGCCAGCGGGTGACGCAGCAGAGATTTCGGTGACATCACGATCAGCGGACGGCGCATACCGCGCAGCGCCTGACGACGCAGCATATGGTAAACCTGCGCCGGGGTTGAAGGCACGCAGACCTGCATATTTTGCTCAGCGCAAAGCTGCAGATAACGCTCCAGGCGCGCGGAGGAGTGCTCCGGACCCTGGCCTTCGTAGCCGTGCGGCAGCAGCATCACCAGGCCGCACATACGACCCCACTTCTGCTCACCGGAGCTGATGAACTGGTCGATAACCACCTGCGCGCCGTTGGCGAAGTCACCAAACTGCGCTTCCCAGATGGTCAGGGTACGCGGCTCAGCGGTGGCATAACCGTATTCAAACGCCAGAACGGCTTCTTCAGACAGGACGGAGTCCCAAACCTTGAAGTGACCCTGACCGTTGTGAACGTGCTGCAGCGGCGTATAAGTCGAACCATTTTTCTGGTTATGGATCACCGCATGGCGGTGGAAGAAGGTGCCGCGCCCGGAGTCTTCACCCGACAAGCGCACGGAAATTCCTTCATCAACCATGGTGGCGTAGGCGAGGTTTTCCGCGCCGCCCCAGTCGAACAGCTTCTCACCGGCGGCCATTGACTGGCGATCGCCGTAAATCTTCGCCACGCGGGACTGCATCTCAATGCCTTCCGGCACGGTGCTGATGCGCTTAGCCAGCTCCTGCAGACGCTTAGGCTCAACTTTGTCCGGGTAGCTCTCATCCCACTCGTGGTTGAGGTACGGGGACCAGGTAAAGGAGTGCATGTTCATCGGACGCCACTCCTGCACCACGCATTCGCCAGCATCCAGCGCGTCGCGGTAGAGGTTAACCTGCTCGGTAGCGTCTTCCAGCGTCGCGACTTTATCGGCTTCCAGCTTGTCAGCGTAGATTTTACGCGGCGTCGGATGCTTTTTGATTTTCTGATACATCAACGGCTGGGTTGCGCTCGGCTCATCGGCTTCGTTATGGCCGTGACGGCGATAGCAGAACAGGTCGATAAAGACATCGCGCTTGAAGGTGTTGCGGAAATCCAGCGCCAGGCGGGTAACGAAAGCGACGGCTTCCGGGTCATCGGCGTTAACGTGGAAAATCGGCGATTGCACCATTTTACCGATATCGGTGCAGTACGGGGTAGAACGCGCATCCAGTGGGTTGGAAGTGGTGAAGCCCACCTGGTTGTTAATAACGATGCGGACGGTACCGCCCACTTCATAGCCGCGCGCTTTGGACATGTTCAGGGTTTCCTGAACCACGCCCTGCCCGGTAACTGCGGCGTCACCGTGAATGGTAATCGGCAGAACTTTGTTGCTGCTCGGCTCGTCCAGACGGTCAAGGCGAGCACGTACGGAACCAATAACCACCGGGCTGACGATTTCCAGGTGCGACGGGTTAAACGCCAGCGCCAGGTGCACCAGACCGCCTTCGGTTTCCATATCGGAAGAGAAGCCCATGTGGTACTTCACGTCGCCGGTGCCGAGGTGTTCTTTATGTTTGCCGGCGAACTCGTCGAACAGGTCCTGTGGTTTTTTACCCAGCACGTTGACCAGTACGTTCAGACGACCACGGTGCGCCATACCCAGCACCACTTCGCGGGTGCCGCTCTTACCCGCGTGGCGGATAATCTCTTTCAGCATTGGGATTAACGCATCGCCGCCTTCCAGCGAGAAACGTTTTGCGCCAGGGAATTTCGCCCCGAGGTAGCGCTCCAGGCCTTCCGCTGCGGTCAGCTCGCTCAGGAAGCGTTTTTTCTCTTCTGCGCTAAAGCTCGCTTTGCCAGCTACCGACTCGATGCGCTGCTGGATCCAGCGTTTTTCTTCGGTAGAGGTAATGTGCATGTATTCCGCGCCGATGGAGCCGCAGTAGGTTTGCTTGAGGGCGGAAACCAGATCGCCCAGCTTCATCGTATCTTTACCGATGGCAAAAGAACCTACGTTATAGATTTCCTGGAAATCGGCCTCAGTCAGATCGTGGTAAGCCGGATCAAGATCCGCCACTCTCTCTTGCTGCCACAGTCCCAGCGGATCGAGATTCGCATGCTGGTGACCACGGAAGCGGTATGCGTTGATGAGCTGCAGGACTTTTACCTGCTTCACATTGGTGTCAGGGTCGGATATCGAAGAAGTGTAACGTGAGGCATCCTTCGCCAGGCGGCGGAAATAATCACGCGTTTTGGAATGAAATTGATCCGGTTTGACTCCGGTGCCAGGTAACTGCTGGAACATAGAACGCCAGTTGGCGTCAACAGAGTCAGGATCGGTTAAGAAGTCTTCATAGAGCTGTTCTATCCAGCTCTGGTTAGAACCAGAGAGGTAAGAAGAGTCCAGCCAGGCTTTCATTGCGCCGTTCTGCATCGTGATCCCTTAAGCATTTATATGCTTATTTCGCCGTAGAAACTACCACGCACAGAAGTTGTACGTGCCGGGGTTCACTTTTTGCGGAGGAGTTGTGGTTTCTTCCGCTAAGGAACCTTTAAAAACTGCCATTAATCTTCGGCGTTCAGGCTGCGGTTGCGTTGGCTGCCTTCACTTACCCCGGTCACATAGTTCACTATGCTCCCGGGGATACGTTCAGTTGCCGCCTTACCTCGCTCTGAACGCCTTGATTACTGGTACATATTTGGCGGTTTTTAAAGATTTCCTGCTATCCCCTTCATACTTCAAGTTACATGTGCGTTGGCTTTCCTCACTCACCCCAGTCACTTACTTGAGTAAGCTCCTGGGGATTCGCTGCGTCGCCGCCTTCCTGTAACTCGAATTATTTAGGGTATTCATTTCCTGGTGGCACAAACGCTACCGGGGTTACTGCTTTTGGTAGCCCGGATAAGCGGTAGCGCCATCCGGGACAGTCCGGGTTACTTATGCACTGCGCTGCAACAGCATCGACTTAATGTGGCCGATGGCGCGCGTCGGGTTCAGACCCTTAGGACAAACACTGACGCAGTTCATAATGCTGTGACAGCGGAATACGCTGAAAGCATCGCTCAACCCTTCAAGACGGCTGTCGGTTTCGGTATCGCGGCTGTCAATCAGGAAGCGATACGCCGCCAGCAGACCGGCCGGGCCGACAAACTTGTCAGGGTTCCACCAGAACGACGGGCAAGACGTCGAACAACATGCGCAGAGAATACACTCGTACAAACCATCAAGTTTCTCACGCTGCTCTGGCATCTGCAGATGCTCGCGAGCCGGAGGATTTTGCCCATTATTCAACAAGTAAGGCTTAATCTTCTCATATTGTGCATAGAATTGCCCCATGTCTACAACCAAATCGCGAATAACTGGCAACCCTGGTAGCGGACGGATAACAATTTTCTTACCTGGCTTATTCAGCGCGGAAATAGGTGTGATGCAGGCCAGACCATTTTTGCCGTTCATGTTCAGACCGTCGGAGCCACAAACCCCTTCACGACAGGAGCGGCGGAACGACAACGACGGATCTTTTTCTTTCAGCTGCATCAGCGCATCGAGCAGCATCATGTCGCGACCTTCTTCCGCTTCCAGGGTGTAATCCTGCATATGCGGAGCATCGTCTACGTCCGGGTTATAACGATAAACTGAAAACTCGAGTTTCATATTCCTGTCTCCGCATTAATAAGTACGAATCTTCGGCGGGAATGCCGGACGCAGTTTCGGTTCCATATTGACTTGACGTCGCGTCATGGATTCCGATTCTGGCAGATACAGGGAATGACACAGCCAGTTCGCATCATCACGATCCGGATAGTCGAAGCGGCTATGCGCGCCACGGCTTTCAGTACGGAAGTTTGCAGATACCGCAGTGGCGTAAGCGGTTTCCATCAGGTTATCCAGCTCCAGGCACTCAACGCGCTGGGTGTTGAACTCGCTGGAAGTGTCATCCAGACGGGCATTTTTCAGGCGCTCGCGGATAGCTTTCAGCTGTTCAAGACCTTTGGCCATCGCATCACCTTCGCGGAATACCGAGAAGTTGTGCTGCATACATTCTTGCAGCGCTTTGCGGATTTCGACCGGGTCTTCACCGTTACGGTTGCCGTTCCAGCGGTTCAGGCGCTCCAGAGAAGCATCAATCTCTTCTTCTGTTGCATCGCGAAGTTCGCCCTGCTCAGCAATAGATTCTTGCAGATGCAGACCAACCGCGCGGCCAAAGACCACCAGGTCAAGCAGCGAGTTGCCGCCCAGACGGTTAGCGCCGTGGACCGATACGCAGGCGATTTCACCCACCGCGAACAGCCCCGGAATCACCACGTCTTCACCCTGCTCGTTCACGGTCAGCGCCTGGCCGCTTACGCGGGTCGGAATACCGCCCATCATGTAGTGGCAGGTTGGAATGACCGGAATCGGCTCTTTCACCGGATCAACGTGGGCGAAGGTACGGGAGAGCTCAAGGATACCCGGCAGACGGGATTCGAGAACTTCTTTACCCAGATGGTCGAGTTTCAGTTTGGCGTGCGGGCCCCACGGACCGTCGCAGCCGCGGCCTTCGCGGATTTCGATCATGATGGAACGCGCCACCACGTCACGACCCGCCAGGTCTTTCGCATTCGGGGCATAGCGCTCCATAAAGCGCTCGCCGTGTTTATTCAGCAGGTATCCGCCTTCACCACGGCAGCCTTCGGTGACCAGAACCCCTGCCCCGGCGATACCGGTTGGGTGGAACTGCCACATCTCCATATCCTGCACCGGCACACCGGCGCGGATAGCCATGCCAACACCGTCACCAGTGTTGATATGCGCGTTGGTGGTGGACTGGTAAATACGGCCTGCGCCGCCGGTCGCCAGCACGGTGGCGCGGGCTTTGAAGTAGACCACTTCACCGGTTTCGATACACAGGGCGGTACAACCGACCACAGCGCCATCGGCGTTTTTCACCAGATCCAGCGCATACCACTCAGAAAAAATAGTGGTGTGGTTTTTCAGGTTCTGCTGATACAGCGTGTGCAGTAAGGCGTGACCAGTACGGTCAGCCGCCGCTGCGGTACGTGCCGCCTGCTCGCCACCGAAGTTTTTCGACTGGCCGCCAAACGGACGTTGATAGATGGTGCCATCGTCGAGACGAGAAAACGGCAGCCCCATATGATCCAGTTCAAGAATCGCTTCCGGACCGGTTTTGCACATATATTCAATGGCGTCCTGGTCACCAATATAGTCCGACCCTTTTACGGTGTCGTACATGTGCCATTCCCAGTTATCTTCATGGGTATTACCGAGCGCCACGGTGATGCCACCCTGTGCGGAAACGGTATGGGAACGGGTCGGGAAAACTTTGGAGAGCAGCGCACAGGTCTGGCCGCTCTGGGAAATTTGCAGCGCCGCGCGCATACCTGCGCCACCGGCACCAATCACAACTGCATCAAATTCTCTGACAGGCAATTTCATTACACACCCCACACCACAACAAATCCATAAAGAACGTAAGCCACCAGCGCAACCACGATAAGCAGTTGCAGAACCAAACGTACAGCCAGTGGTTTAACGTAGTCCGTTAACACCTGCCACATACCGATCCAGGCGTGGATCAGAATGGAGACGAGAGCCAGCAGGGTGAAGACTTTAGTGAACGCGGAGGAGAAAAAGCCCGTCCAGACTTCCCATGAAATTTCACCGGTGGTGGCAAAGAAGCCGACCATGTAGATGATGTATAGGGTGAGGACGATGGCGGTAGCACGGACCAGAATAAAGTCATGTACGCCGTTGCGTCCTAGTGCTGAGGCGTTGCTTACCATACGAGTACTCCTGCGAGAAGTGAAAGCACGACAGTAATAACAAAAGAAATCTTGGCGGAGCGTGTCCCTACTTCGAGGGTTTCTTCAAGATAGCCAAAATCCATCAGCAGATGGCGAATACCCACCACTGCGTGATAAGCCAGCGCGGTTAAAATGCCCCACATGATGAACTTCACAAAGAAGCTATCCATGATGGATGCCGCCGTGAGGAAACCTTCGGGAGAGGAAAGGCTGGTGCCCAACAACCAAAGCAGAATCCCGACCGCCACAAAAGTGATCACTCCGGATACGCGATGGAGAATGGACGCTATCGCCGTGATTGGGAACCGGATCGTTTGTAGATCCAGATTGACAGGTCTTTGTTTTTTCACATTTCTTACCATGAATAACGCCCACATGCTGTTCTTATTGTTTCCTTCCTCCGGTCTGCTTGCGGGTCAGACAGCGTCCTTATCTATAACCTGAAGTCATATTAAAACCCCTTTTCAAGAGTTCAAATCTGACAAAATAACGCTGGGTGGCTCGGGATTGCAGGGTGTTCCGGAGACCTGGCGGCAGTATAGGCCGTTCACAAAATCATTACAATTAACCTACATATAGTTTGTCGGGTTTTCTCCCGAACAGTGATCAATGTCACGATAAAAACATATTTTTAAAATTTAATCATCTGATTTGACAAATATTAAACATTATTGTTACAACCATTACCAGATAAATGCGATGATAGGCAAAAGTTATGGGGTCACTCTTTTACCTGCGAATAAGTTATGTAACAGTGAGAGAGTATTGACCGATGTAATCAGGACAGTTATTAGTGGTATATAGTTTATAAAATTCGGGCTGCTAAAACGCTGATTTGCTGTTGTTTCAACGTAGACGGAAGACTTACCATCAAGCGCCCTTGCTCTGTACCCTGCCCTTTTCGCGACGCAGAGCGATGTGCAACATAACAAACTGGTAACGTCATCCGCTACGGGCCGAATGCAAATCCACCACCCGGCAGCCTTAAGCAATAAAGGCGCTAAGGAGACCATAAATGTCTGATGCTAAAGCAAAAATCACCCTGGGTGGTGATACTGCTATTGAACTGGATGTGCTAAAAGGCACTCTCGGTCAGGATGTTATTGATATTCGTAGTCTTGGTTCAAAAGGCGTATTTACTTTTGACCCTGGTTTCACCTCAACCGCATCATGTGAATCTAAAATCACCTTTATCGATGGTGATGAAGGTATCCTGCTGCACCGCGGTTTCCCGATCGATCAGTTAGCGACCGATTCCAACTACCTGGAAGTGTGCTACATCCTGCTGAACGGTGAAAAACCGGACCAGGCCCAGTACGACGAATTCAAAACTATCGTTACCCGCCACACCATGATTCACGAGCAGATCACCCGTCTGTTCCACGCATTCCGTCGCGACTCTCACCCGATGGCCGTGATGTGCGGTATCACCGGTGCGCTGGCTGCGTTTTATCACGATTCGCTGGATGTGAATAACCCACGCCACCGCGATATCGCCGCATTCCGCCTGCTTTCCAAAATGCCGACTATGGCGGCGATGTGTTACAAGTATTCAATCGGCCAGCCTTTCGTTTATCCGCGCAATGACCTCTCCTACGCGGGTAACTTCCTGAATATGATGTTCTCCACGCCGTGTGAAAAGTATGAAGTGAACCCGATACTGGAACGCGCCATGGACCGTATCCTGATCCTGCATGCCGATCACGAACAGAACGCCTCAACATCCACCGTGCGTACCGCAGGCTCTTCTGGCGCGAACCCGTTCGCCTGTATCGCTGCGGGTATTGCTTCCCTGTGGGGACCGGCACACGGCGGCGCCAACGAAGCAGCGCTGAAAATGCTGGAAGAGATCAGCTCGGTTAAACACATTCCGGAATTTGTGCGTCGTGCAAAAGACAAAAATGACTCTTTCCGCCTGATGGGCTTTGGTCACCGTGTTTATAAAAACTATGACCCGCGCGCCACCGTGATGCGTGAAACCTGCCATGAAGTGCTGAAAGAACTGGGTACCAAAGACGATCTGCTGGAAGTGGCGATGGAGCTTGAGCACATTGCGCTCAACGACCCGTACTTCATCGAGAAGAAACTCTACCCGAACGTCGATTTCTACTCCGGTATCATTCTGAAAGCGATGGGTATCCCATCTTCCATGTTTACCGTTATCTTCGCGATGGCGCGTACCGTGGGCTGGATTGCACACTGGAACGAAATGCACACCGATGGCATGAAAATCGCCCGTCCACGTCAGCTGTACACCGGCTACGAAAAACGCGATTTCAAAAACGATATCAAATACTAAGCCTGATATTGTGAAGATAAAAAACGCGCCTGACGGCGCGTTTTTTTATGGCTGACAAACTGCACCTGGCTGGAATTGCCCGGTGGCACTTCGTTTGCACGGGCCACCAAAAACAGGCATATAGCTAGTGCTGACACCCCGGGCACCAGTAGAACGGCCTTGATGACAGCATGGTTCTCTCGATAATCCCGCCGCAGCGCTCGCAGGCTTCCCCTTCACGATGGAAAACCTTAAAACGAAACAGTGCGCCGTGATGCTTATTTTCATCCACCAGACCGCGCGTATTGTAAGACAAACGTGGGATATCGAGCAGCGCGTGGGCCAGCGCCTCAAGCTGTTTATCATCCAGCTCTGAGGCTTTATGACGCCCGGTTAATCCCACCTGCCAAAGGATCTCAACGCGCAGATAATTTCCCAATCCCGCAAGAAACGCTTGATCCAGCAGCAGCCCGGAGAATTGACGGTTGCGAAATTTCGTCGACAGAAGCCGCTCTTTGACCTGTTCAACAGTGAGGGTCATATCGAGCACATCCGGCCCCACCCGCAGCAAAAACGGATGCTGAGCGAGCTGTTCCGGGGTCAGCATCTCAATATCGGAGGCGCTATAGAGCAAAATGGCCTTGTGCGCCGTCTGTAGCCTGACGCGCAGAATGCGGGTCGTCTCTGGCTGAGACTCAGCCTCGACCACCCGCCAGACGCCGTACAGCTGATTATGGCTATAAAGCGTCAGCCCACCGGAGAAATGAGTCAACAGCGCCTTACCGCGAGTTTCAATGCGCGTTACCTGCTGACCGACCAGTTGAGATTGATAAGATTGTAATTGCGGAAAGGCGAACCACGCTCGCGTGAGGGGCTCGCCTTTGATCGCCGCTTCCAGGCTATCCGCCGCGCGGCGGATTTCCGGGCCTTCCGGCATAATCATGTCCTTCTGTTTAGTGCGTGGCGCCGCCACCGATTTTCACGTCATCGCCCTGTTGCAGGGCAACAGCGATAGCCGTTTCCAGCGCCGCACGCACCGTATCTACCGCCATGCTCGCTTCACCGGGATGAGCCGCAGCCTGCTCCGGCAGATACGGAATATGGATAAAGCCACCCTTTGCACCTGCCTTTGCACGCAGTCCATGCAGCAGACCGTACATCACATGGTTGCAGACAAAGGTTCCCGCCGTTTGCGACACCGATGCAGGGATCCCCCGACCACGTAGCGCGGAGACGATCGCTTTGATCGGCAACGAGCTGAAGTAGGCCGCTGGACCATCGGCAACAATCGGCACGTCGATCGGCTGCAAACCTTTATTGTCCGGGATCCGCGCATCATCGACGTTAATCGCCACCCGTTCGACGGTAATATCAACGCGTCCTCCCGCCTGCCCAACGGCAAGGGTCAAGACGGGATCCAGCTCATCGAGCGCGGCATTTAATACCGTGAGGGCCTCACCAAATACGCACGGCAGCTGCCGCGCCACCACGGGTTGTCCGGCAATAATAACGCCATCCAGTTGCTTTACCACTTCCCACGAAGGGTTAACCGCCTCGCCGCCAAACGGCTCGAAACCGGTAATCAATACGCCAGCCATGATCCCTCCTTACAGGAACATCAGGAAATAGAGCAAAAAGACGTTAACGGTAAGCAGCAGTACGCCAGTCGGTATCTGCGCCTTAATGACCGCATTTTTATCCGGCAGATCCAGTAACGCTGCCGGAACGATATTAAAGTTGGCCGCCATTGGCGTCATCAGGGTGCCGCAATAGCCGGAGAACATACCAATCGCCGCCATCACCGCCGGGTTACCGCCATGCTGAAGCACCAGAATGGGAATGCCGACCCCCGCGGTAATAATGGGGAACGCGGCAAAGGCGTTACCCATGATCATCGTCAGCAGCGCCATGCCAATGGTATAGACGGCAACGGCGATAAACCGGCTGTCTACCGCCAGATAGTTCTGCGTCAGCCAGGAGATGCTATTGCCAACGCCCGCAGCGGTAAACAGCAGCCCGAGAACCGCGAGGATCTGCGGCAAAATAAACGCCCAGCCGACCGAATCCAGCAGACGACGCGCTTCCTGTAACGGCTGCGCCGCCGTTTCATGGGTCATTCGAATAGCCATCGCCAGACCGATCAACGTTCCGAGCGTCATTGAGAAGAGAGTAATCAGCGTAGAGTGGTTACCCGCGCCAAATACCATCACTTGTAACGACGGCACATTGTTAAACAATAAGACGCCGACGACCGTCACCACTGGAATCGCCAGTGCCGGATAGAACAGTCGGTTACCGAGGCGGGTCGCGCTCTCAGTACGCTCTTCAGGCGAACGTTGATGATATTTTCCCAGCTTCACGCCGCCAAAACCGGCAATAAGCGCCAGCACCACCACCACGCCGCCAACGGCAATATTAACGGTGCGTTTATCGCCGAACAGTTGGTATGTCCAGTCACCAAACAGGAATACAACACCGTACAGACCCCAGAACAAACCGGTAGTCAGACGGCGCGGATTCGCTTTATCCCGCCATGACATCACCGCCACAATCAGCAGAATGACTCCCGCAAGCCAGTAGAGATAGTTTTGTTGGAAGTTCATGCTGCACCGCCTTCAGTCCGGCCAGCATTGATCTTCTTCAATTCACGCTGTAACTGATGATCCAGCCGCCACAGGCGTGCGGAGTGAATCAAGAAGGCGCAGACCGCCGTTGGGATCCCCCACAGGGCGATATGCAGCGGTTCGGTCTGAATACCGCCCGACTCCAGCATGAAGTTATGCATAAAGATAATCGCACCGAAGGCGACGAAGATATCCTCACCAAAAAACAACCCGACGTTATCCGTCGCGGCCGACATGGCGCGTAAACGATAGCGAATTGCGCCGGGCAGCGGCCCGTGGACTTTCTCCGCAGCCCCCTCCGCCATCGGCGCCAGCAGCGGGCGCACCATTTGGGGATGACCACCCAGGCTGGTCAACCCGAGCGCGGCGGTCACTTCACGGATAAACAAGTAGACGATCAGCAGACGACCAGACGTAGCGCTTTGGATCTTCGCGATCCACGCCTGCGCACGTTCTTTCAGGCCGTGCCGCTCCAACAGGCCAATAACCGCCAGCGGCAACAGCAGGATAAGCGGTAGGTTGCGGGTATTAAGGAACCCTTCACCCAGCTTTTCAAAAATGGTGGCAACCGGCATATGGGCCGCCAGGCCAGTGACTATGCCGGAGACAATCACCACCAGCACCGGGTTAAAACGCAAAACGAATCCGACCACGATCGCAGCAATACCGATCAACGGCCAGAGGGATACTGACTCTCCCATAGAAACATCCTGTATGTTGTGAATTGTTGTTTGTTGTTAACTAACTGATAATATTGTTTTTATTCTTCTATTTCAGCGCTGACCTGTATATTGCGCCCGGCAAACGCCGCACGCAAGCGGCGCGCAAAAACTAATGCATGTTCCCCGTCGCCATGTAAACAGACGGTTTCTGCCATCACATGCGCCCATTCTCCGGTGACGCTGCGCACCCGATTGTGTTGCACCATTTCCAGGGTCTGCGCCAGCGCTTGCTCTTCGCTATCGATAAGCGCCCCCGGCTGCGTGCGCGGTACCAGGTTGCCATCAGCCTGATAGCCGCGATCGGCAAAAACTTCCTGCCGCGTGGTCAGGCGATAGTGCTGCCCGGCGCGGATCAGTTCACTGCCCGCCAGCCCCACCAGCACCAGCGCCGAATCGAGATCGCGGACCGCTCTGGCGATAGCGTCCGCCAGCTGCGGGTCTTTTGCCGCCTGGTTGTAGAGCATTCCGTGAGGTTTGACGTGCTGGAGCGTGCCGCCTTCCGCGCGAACCATCGCCGCCAGCGCACCAACCTGATACAGCGTCTGCGCATAAACCGTCTCCGGCGGCAACTGCATGGCCGTGCGACCAAAATTCTCCCGGTCTGGAAAGCTGGGATGCGCGCCCACGGCAACGCCGTACTTTAGCGCTTCACGGACGCACTGATGCATCATCACCGCATCCCCTGCGTGGAAGCCGCAGGCGATATTGGCGGACGAGACCAGTTGTAATAACGCGCTGTCGTTACCACAGCCTTCGCCGAGGTCGGCATTCAAATCAATTTTCATCGTTCAGTCTCCACGCCAGTTGCTCCAGATAACGCTGCTGATCGGCGCGGGCTTTCAGCGCCTCTTCCAGCGTACAGGGGACAAAGTGAATCGGTTGGCCGAGCGGTATTTGCGCCAGCTGATACATATCGGCTTCGATAATGCTGGCAATGCGCGGATAGCCGCCGGTAGTCTGCGCATCGTTCATCAGCACGATAGGCTGGCCGTTATGCGGAACCTGCACCACGCCGGGCAGCAGGCCGTGGGAAAACATCTCCCGGTTGGTGGTACGCACCAAAGGCTGCCCTTGCAGGCGATAGCCCATGCGGTTGCTCTGCGGGCTAAGCTGCCACGGCGAGCGCCAGAAAGCTTGCTGAGACGCACTATCAAACTCATGGTACTCCGGGCCCGGCAAGGCACGGATCCAGTTACCCACAGGCAACTGTTTTACGCCACGCGCAGCGCTAAACTGTTTTGACGATTTCCCCAGTTTTAGCTGGTCACCGTCCTGCAATCGTCGCCCCTCAAGGCCGCCAATTCCCACTTTCAGATCGGTACTGCGCGAGCCGAGGACTTTCGGTACCGCAATCCCTCCCGCCACCGCCAGATAGCTACGAATGCCGATCCGCGGCGTTTTGAGCACCAATCGTTGACCCGCTTTTGCTGCCACGCGCCAGCCCAGCCAGACCGGTTGACCATCCAGCGTCGCTTCGCAGGCGGCACCTGTCAATGCAAACCAGGCATCGCGGGCAAACTGAATATCCACCTGACCCAGGGTGATTTCCAGCGCTGCGGCGTTGGCCCCATTACCGACCAGCAGATTGGCGATAACCAGCGCCGGTTTATCCATCGCGCCGCAGCGGCTGATGCCCAGCTGGCGTAACCCTTCACGCCCGCCGTCCTGTACCGAGGTATACATCCCGGCACGGATAATCTTCAACATACGCCCTCCTTTTGCGGCACGAAACGCACCCTGTCACCGGAACGCAGCAGCACCGGTTCTTTGCGCTTCGGATCAAACAGCGCCAGCGGCGTATGGCCCAGAAGCTGCCAGCCGCCCGGCGTGGCCAGCGGATAGATCCCGGTTTGCGCCCCGCCGATACCGACAGAACCGGCGGGCACCAGCAGACGCGGCTCCGCCCGGCGCGGCATCGCCAGCTGCTCCGGCAAGCCGCCAAAGTACGGGAAGCCCGGCTGGAAGCCGAGGAACCACACCACGTACTCCACCGACGAGTGCAGTTCAACTACCTGCTTTTCGCTCAGGCCGCTGTGGCGAGCCACCTCTCCCAGATCCGGCCCCCCTTCGCCGCCGTAAACCACCGGAACCGAAATCTCCCGCGATTCTGGCTCAAGCGTGTCGCACTCCTCCCACCAGAGCTGTAAACGCTCAATCGCATCCCACGCCGTTCGCTGGGGGTTACGCAATATCACGGTAATGTTGTTCATGCCCGGAACGGCTTCCACCACCTCGGTATGACCAATCAGCCGCTGGGCTAAACGCCAGATCCGTTTCTGACTCTCCAGCGTCACCGGAGGTTCAAGCTCCAGTACGACTGCCGTTTCACCTAACAAATAACAACGCGCTCGCTGCACTTTTGCCTCCGTTCATCAAGCCGGGTTCGGAATATCAATAAACGTGACATCCAGTTCGGTGTTTTCCGTCAACCATTCGCTTAACGCGCGAATACCGCCGCGCTCGGTGGCATGATGGCCGGCGGCATAGAAATGCAGCCCCTGTTCGCGCGCCGAGTGGATGGTTTGCTCCGAAACTTCACCGGTAATAAACGCATCAACGCCAAAACGGGCCGCGCTATCGATAAAGCTCTGGCCGCCGCCGGTGCACCACGCCACGCGGGTCACTTTGTCCGGCCCGGTATCACCGCTCCACAGCGGTTTACGCCCCAGCCGTGCTTCAATCCACGAGGCCAGCTCCAGCCCGGATACCGCCATCGACAGTTCGCCCCACGGCACCAGCGGCTCGATTTCGCCCATCACATTAATGCCAAGTAATGAAGCCAACTGAGCGTTATTACCCAGCTCCGGGTGAGCGTCGAGCGGAAGGTGCCAGCCATAGAGGTTGATATCGTTGGCCAGAAGCGTTTTGAGACGGTTGCGCTTCATGCCGCGAATAATGGGCGATTCGCCTTTCCAGAAATAACCATGATGAACAATCACCGCATCGGCCTCCAGGCGCACGGCTTCATCAAGCAGCGCCTGGCTGGCGGTCACGCCGGTCACGATTTTTTGCACCGTCTCACGCCCTTCCACCTGTAACCCATTGGGTGCGTAATCGCTGATGGCCGCGCTATTCAATTTTTCATTAATCAGTTGTTCCAGTTCGCTATTTTTCATTATCGCTCCATCAGGTCTTCGTGTAATGCAAAGGAATAACATAGCGTTATCCGCCCGCTCCGTCGATAGTTCTGCCGCTTCGGCGTCTGTTTTGACTTTTAGCAAAATCCCGCGATTTGTCTACTCCTCCCTTCGCGCATTCGTGTATATTTATGCATTATTACAGCATATTAAATAACCAGAAAGCCTATAAGGCCATGAATATCACTAGTTAATGGCTATTCATGCAGAAAGATCGACTTTCCTTTTTATGGCAGGACAGAACGTTAAATGAACACATCATCTTCACAGCCGCGGGCGATTTATTACGTCGTCGCGCTGCAAATCTGGGAATATTTCAGTTTTTACGGTATGCGCGCACTGCTGATTTTGTATCTCACCAATCAGCTTAAGTATGACGATAACCATGCGTACGAACTGTTCAGCGCCTACTGCTCTCTGGTTTACGTTACCCCTATTCTCGGCGGCTTTCTGGCCGATAAGCTGCTCGGCAACCGCATGGCGGTGATGATTGGCGCCCTGTTGATGGCTGTCGGTCATCTGGTGCTCGGGGCCAGCGAAGTCGCTCCCACCTTCCTTTATCTGTCGCTGGCGATTATCGTCTGCGGCTACGGGCTGTTTAAATCCAACGTCAGCTGTCTGCTCGGCGAACTGTACGAACCCACCGATCCGCGTCGCGATGGCGGCTTCTCGCTGATGTATGCCGCGGGTAACGTGGGGTCGATCATTGCGCCAATCGCCTGTGGCTACGTGCAGGAAGAGTACAGTTGGGCAATGGGCTTCGCCCTGGCGGCGGTCGGGATGATCGCCGGGCTGGTGATTTTCCTTTGCGGCAATCAACACTTCCGCCACACCCGGGGCGTGAATCGCGAAGCGCTGCGGGCGCGGAATTTCGTGTTGCCAAACTGGGCCTGGCTGCTGGTACTGCTGGTCACGGCGCCGTTGTTGATTACCGTGCTGTTCTGGCAGGAGTGGTCGGTGTATGCGCTAATTGTGGCGACGATTATTGGCCTGACGGTTCTGGCGCGTATCTACCTGCGCGCAGAGACTGCCAAACAGCGTAAAGAGCTGCGCCTGATTATGGTGCTGACCTGCTTCAGCCTGCTGTTTTGGGCATTTGCGCAGCAGGGCGGCAGTTCAATCAGCCTGTATATCGACCGCTTTGTGAACCGCCATTTTATGAGCTACGAGATACCGACGGCGATGTTCCAGTCGGTCAACGCCTTTGCGGTCATGCTCTGCGGGGTCGTGCTGGCGTGGTTGGTGAAAGAGAATATCAACGGCAACCGTACCGTGCGTATCTGGGGCAAGTTCGCGCTGGGCCTCGGCCTGATGAGCGCCGGTTTTTGTATCCTGACGCTGAGCGCGCGCTGGTCGGCGGCTTACGGGCAATCCTCAATGCCGCTGATGGTGCTGGGGCTGGCGGTGATGGGCTTCGCCGAGCTGTTTATCGACCCGGTGGCGATGTCGCAAATTACCCGTATTGAGATCCCCGGCGTGACCGGCGTACTGACCGGCATCTATATGCTGCTCTCCGGGGCTATCGCCAACTATCTGGCGGGGGTGATTGCCGACCAAACCTCACAAAGTTCGTTCGACGCCGCCGGGGCCGTCAACTACTCCATTAACGCCTACATCGAGGTGTTCAGCCAGATCACCTGGGGCTCGCTGGCCTGCGTCGGCCTGGTACTGGTTATCTGGCTGTACCACTCCGTGAAGGTCAGAGCTCGTCGTCTGGCGCTGGAGTCTTAAGTTCTCTGGCGGCTTCCCAGGCCGCCAGCGTCTCCAGCCGCGCCTGTTTGTGATCGACAATCGGGCGCGGGTAATCCAGCGTCACGCCATTTTTCTCCGCCCACAGCCACGGTTGATGCACCGCTTTCTCCGGTACATTGGCCAGCTCCGGCAACCAGTGACGAATAAACTGCCCGGATTTATCAAACCGCTCTCCCTGGGTCGTCGGGTTAAAAATGCGGAAATAAGGTGCAGCATCGGTGCCAGTTGACGCCGCCCACTGCCAGCCGCCATTGTTCGCCGCCAGGTCGCCATCAATCAGCTGTTCGATAAAGTAGCGCTCCCCCAATCGCCAGTCGATTCGCAGGTCTTTCACCAGGAAGCTGGCGACAATCATCCGCAAGCGGTTATGCATCCACCCTGTAGTATTAAGCTGACGCATGGCGGCATCGACAATCGGGAAACCGGTTTGCCCGCGCTGCCAGGCCTGCAGCGCGGATTTATCATCCAACCACGCCACGTTATCGGTCCAGGCAATAAAAGGTCGCCCTTTACACAGGTTCGGGTAGTAAACCATCAGGTGGCGATAAAACTCGCGCCAGATAAGTTCGTTGAGCCAAACCGCCCCCGCTTCACCCTCCAGCGCTCGCGGCTGCTCCACCAGCAGGCGATGCAGGCACTGACGCGGTGAAAGCACGCCAACTGCCAGGCACGGCGACAGTCGGCTGGTCCCCTCGATGGCCGGAAGGTCGCGCTGCTCATCATAATCGGCGGCCTTCTGCTGGCAAAAACGGCGTAGCTGATTGATAGCGGCTTTTTCATCCGCAGCAAACAGGTCGCTATCAAACGGCGTCTGCGAATAGTCTATTTTCACTTCAGTCGTTGCATCTATTGCCCCACCGACGCGGGCTTTCGGCGCAGCAACGCACTCCGGCAGCGCCTCCTTTAAGCGGCGAATAAAGGCATTTTTAAACGGTGTAAACACCTTATACATTTCGCGATTGCCGGTCAGCACGCTGCCGGGTGGTAACAGCACACTGTCATCAAAGCCCTGACATATCACGCCTTGTAAGTTTTTCTCGACTAACGCATCGCGCTGGCGTTCATTAATTTCATACTGGTAATTGTAGAAAAGATGGCTGACCTGCTGCTGCTTACAGACTTCAGATAGCAGCGTCACGCTGGCGGCGAAGTCCTCCGCATGTTCAATGAGCAGCGGGATCCCCCGCTCGGCCAGCGCCATTTGTAAGCTATCAAGATGGCTGACAATAAATGCCGCCTGACGCGGTGCCATGCCGTGCTGACGCCATTGTCCCGGCGTGGCGATAAACAACGCCACCACGCGAGCATGAGGATCGCGACAGGCAGCAGCAAGCGCCAGGTTATCGTGAACGCGCAAGTCCGCGCGAAACCAGACCAGATGGGTGGTCATAAAACTCCTGCAATCAGTTATTTTTTATTCGTCCAGCGCTTGCGGCCAGCCGGTGAAGTAGCGCTGACCGGAGAGATAAGCGTCCGGAAATTCGGCCATATAGTGTTTGAGCTGATTCACCGCCGCAAGCAGCGGCTCTTTTCCCAAACGATAGTCGTCGATAAGTGCAGTCAACGCCTGCTTCTGTTGGGCAGTGAGATGTTCGCGGAAATAACCCTGAACGTGCATGAGCACATTAGTATGGTTTTGCCGGGTGGAGGGATGAGCCAGCAGCGTCACCAGACGCTCACGATAGGCGTCAAAGAAAGCGTCCAGCGAAGGCCAGTCGGCGATGGCTGCCACAAAAGGCCCAATCTGGCGGTATTCAGGTTGTGAATGCGCCAGCAGTATCAGCTTGTAGCGGCTATGAAAATCCACCAGTTTGCCCCGGGTCAGCCCATCGCGGCGCAGATTATCCAGTTCACGTAAGGTGTAAATGCGGGTTTTGTTATCGTCTTCCAGCCAGTCGTCGCTCATTATGGCTCCTTGTATCATCAGGAGTAATAAGTGTAAGCCACAACAGGCAAAAAAAAACCGCCGGACGAACCAGCGGTTTACAACGTTCAGACGATATGTGGATATCAGTAAAAATCTGCGGAGACCTTTTCCGCCTCCGCCATCCATACCGGCTGGTCGCTGGTTTTTGACCACACACGGTGCAGCCAGCTGTAAAAACGTGCGCGATCTTTCCAGAACAACATCACCGGAAGCGCCGCCACGCCAGCCACAACGGCGAAAGTGCGACGCGCGAAGATTACGTGAGCAGGATAAGTTTTGTACAACGCCATAATTTCTCTCCCCTTTGTCAGGCCGGCAATCAACGCCGGTAAAGTATCAATGTGTCTCTGGTTAAAATAGTACCGCTTTGGCTGTAATTTTACTACTCATCCGACCACTAAAAAGCACTTATTTAGCCTTTATTTACATTCACCCGGTAACTTAGTTACATAGAAGTTAAATTAATACTAACCATTAGTTAAATTAAGGGATTGGTGATTTTTATATTTTTTTTACACCCTTGCAGCTAATTTTTGCGAAATCTTTGCACCCGACTTTCTATCCTCCTCGTAAATCAAAAAGACACCCGGAGGTGGATTGTGACTGCAGGCGTAATCGCTGGCATAGCGCTGGTGTTCCTGTTGCTGGTTTATCTGGTTTATGCCCTGATACACGCGGAGGCATTCTGATGGCAGCTCAAGGATTTTTACTCATCGCGAGCTTTATTCTGCTGCTGATGCTCCTGGCTCGTCCGCTGGGAACAGCGCTGGCGACCATGATCAACGATGTCCCGTTACCGGGACTTGCCGGTATCGAACGCAGATTATGGCGGGCTGTGGGCATTCGTTCGCAGGAGATGAACTGGTATCAATACTTACTCGCCATCCTGCTGTTTAACGCGCTGGGTCTGGTGACGCTGTTTGCGTTGCTTATGTTCCAGGGCTCCCTGCCGCTCAATCCGCAGCATCTGCCCGGCTTGTCCTGGGATCTGGCGCTGAATACGGCGGTGAGCTTTGTCAGCAACACCAACTGGCAGGCCTACGGCGGGGAAGCCACCATGAGCTACCTCAGCCAGATGGCGGGGCTGGCGGTGCAAAACTTCCTCTCCGCCGCCACCGGCATCGCGGTGGTCTTTGCCCTTACCCGCGCTTACGCCCGGCAGAAAGTCAGCACGCTTGGCAATGCCTGGGTCGATCTGACTCGCATCACCCTCTGGCTGCTGCTACCCATTTCGCTGCTGATTGCACTGTTCTTTATTCAGCAGGGCGTGCCGCAGAGCTTCGCGCCGTACCAGGGTTTTACGTCGCTGGAAGGGGTACGCCAGATGCTGCCGATGGGGCCGGTCGCCTCGCAGGAAGCGATTAAAATGCTCGGTACCAACGGCGGCGGCTTCTTTAACGCCAACTCGGCGCACCCGTTTGAAAACCCGACCGCGCTGACCAACATGGTGCAGATGCTGTCGATCTTTTTGATCCCGGCGGCGCTGTGTTTTGCCTTCGGTGAGGTAGTGGGCGACCGCCGTCAGGGACGGGCAATTCTGTGGGCAATGACGCTTATCTTTATCGTCTGCGTGGCGGTAGTCATGTGGGCCGAAACTCGCGGCAACCCGCACCTGTTAAGCCTTGGTGCCGACAGCAGTCTAAATATGGAAGGCAAAGAGAGCCGCTTCGGTATTCTCGCCAGTAGCCTGTTCGCCGTGGTCACTACCGCCGCCTCCTGCGGGGCGGTCAACGCCATGCATGACTCCTTTACCGCACTGGGCGGGATGGTGCCGATGTGGTTAATGCAGATTGGCGAAGTGGTGTTCGGCGGCGTTGGCTCAGGGCTATACGGCATGCTGCTGTTCGTGATGCTGGCGGTATTTATCGCCGGGCTGATGATTGGCCGCACACCGGAGTACCTCGGTAAGAAAATCGATGTCCGCGAAATGAAGATGATTGCGCTGGCCATTCTGGTTACGCCAACGCTGGTGCTGCTCGGCACGGCGCTGGCGATGATGACCGAGGCCGGGCGCGCGGGGATGTTTAACCCCGGTCCGCACGGCTTCAGCGAAGTGCTGTACGCCGTCACCTCAGCGGCGAATAACAACGGCAGCGCCTTCGGCGGCTTAAGCGCAGCAACGCCGTTCTGGAATCTGCTGCTGGCGTTCTGCATGTTGGTCGGTCGCTTCGCGGTCATTATTCCAGTGATGGCGATTGCCGGTTCGCTGGTGAACAAGAAAATTCAGCCCACCGGTACCGGTACGCTCGCCACGCATGACGTGCTGTTTATCGGCCTGCTGATCGGCACCGTACTGCTGGTTGGCGCGCTGACCTTTATTCCCGCGCTGGCACTCGGCCCGCTGGCGGAACACTTTTCCTTACTTTAAGCGATTGCGGAGCAACCTGTTATGAGTCGCAAACCATTAGCCCTGCTGGAGCCGACGCTGGTGCGCCAGGCGCTGCTGGACGCAGTGAAAAAACTTAGCCCGTCAGTACAGTGGCGTAACCCGGTGATGTTTATCGTCTGGATTGGCAGCTTGTTAACCACCCTGCTCGCCATCGCCATGGCGAGCGGGCAGATCGCGGGTAGCGCCGGGTTTACCGCCACCGTCAGTCTCTGGCTGTGGTTCACCGTACTGTTTGCCAACTTCGCCGAAGCGATGGCTGAAGGCCGCAGTAAAGCGCAGGCCAATAGCCTTAAAGGGGTACAAAAGACCTCATTTGCCCGCAAGCTACGCGCCCCGCAGCACGATGCGCAAATTGATCACGTTCCCGCCGAAGAGCTGCGCAAAGGCGACGTGGTGCTGGTCGAGGCGGGGGATATTATTCCCTGCGATGGCGAAGTTCTCGAAGGCGGCGCATCGGTAGATGAAAGCGCCATAACCGGCGAATCTGCGCCGGTTATCCGTGAATCCGGCGGCGACTTCGCCTCGGTGACCGGCGGGACGCGTATTCTTTCCGACTGGCTGGTGATCCGCTGTAGCGTTAACCCCGGCGAAACCTTCCTTGACCGGATGATCGCTATGGTTGAAGGGGCCCAGCGTCGCAAAACGCCAAACGAAATTGCGCTGACGATCCTGCTGATCGCCCTGACGATTGTCTTTCTGTTAGCCACCGCGACCATCTGGCCCTTCTCCGCCTGGAGCGGTAACGCGGTGAGCGTAACTGTACTGGTGGCGCTGCTGGTGTGCCTGATCCCAACCACCATCGGCGGCCTGCTGTCAGCCATCGGCGTCGCCGGGATGAGCCGGATGCTCGGTGCTAACGTGATCGCCACCAGCGGCCGCGCGGTCGAAGCGGCGGGCGATGTCGACGTGCTGCTGTTGGACAAAACAGGCACCATCACCCTTGGTAACCGCCAGGCCTCGGCGTTCCTGCCCGCCCAGGGCGTGGAGGAGAAAACCCTTGCCGATGCCGCCCAGCTCTCTTCGCTGGCAGATGAAACCCCGGAAGGCCGCAGTATCGTGGTACTGGCGAAGCAGCGCTTTAATCTGCGCGAGCGCGATCTGCAATCACTGCACGCCACCTTCGTGCCGTTTACCGCGCAAACGCGGATGAGCGGCATCAATATCGACCAACGCATGATCCGCAAAGGTTCAGTCGACGCCATTCGTCGCCACGTGGAAGCCAACGGCGGTCACTTCCCGGCCGATGTCGAAAAACAGGTTGAAGAGGTCGCGCGCCTCGGCGCAACGCCGCTGGTGGTTGCCGAAGGCGAACGGGTGCTGGGGATTATTTCACTCAAAGATATCGTCAAGGGCGGTATCAAAGAGCGTTTTGCTCAACTGCGCAAAATGGGGATTAAAACGGTGATGATCACTGGCGATAACCGCCTGACCGCCGCCGCCATTGCCGCAGAGGCCGGAGTGGACGACTTCCTTGCCGAAGCCACGCCGGAAGCCAAGCTGGCGCTGATCCGCCAGTATCAATCTGAAGGGCGACTGGTGGCGATGACCGGTGACGGTACCAACGATGCCCCGGCGCTGGCGCAGGCCGACGTGGCGGTAGCGATGAACTCCGGTACCCAGGCGGCAAAAGAGGCAGGCAACATGGTTGACCTCGACTCCAACCCGACCAAATTGATTGAAGTGGTACATATCGGCAAACAGATGCTGATGACCCGTGGCTCTTTAACCACCTTCAGTATCGCCAACGACGTGGCGAAATATTTCGCCATTATTCCGGCCGCGTTTGCCGCCGTCTATCCACCGCTGGCGATGCTTAACGTGATGCATCTGCACTCGCCCTCCTCGGCGATTTTAAGCGCGGTGATTTTTAACGCGCTGATTATCGTCTTTCTGATCCCGCTGGCGCTGAAAGGCGTGAGCTATAAGCCGCTGTCGGCCTCGGCGATGCTGCGCCGTAATCTGTGGGTCTACGGTCTCGGCGGGCTGCTGGTGCCGTTTATTGGTATCAAAGCCATCGACCTGTTACTGACCCTGACCGGGCTGCTGTAAGGAGATAATCATGTCAATAATTCGTCCGGCCCTTGTACTTTTTATTCTGTTAACGCTCATCACAGGCGGCGTCTATCCACTATTAACCACCGCGCTGGGACAGTGGTGGTTTCCGCAGCAGGCCAACGGCTCACTGGTGCGCATTGACGGCGAAGTGCGTGGTTCCCGCCTGATCGGGCAGAACTTTACCGCTGCGGGCTATTTCCAGGGCCGCCCATCCGCCACGGCGGAGGTGGCGGATAACCCGCTGGCTTCCGGCGGCAGCAACCTTGCCGCCAGCAATCCGGCGCTGGATAAAGCCATCAGCGAACGGGTGCAGGCCCTGCGCGACGCCAACCCGGATGCGAATCCGACAGTGCCGGTTGAACTGGTGACCGCTTCAGCGAGCGGGCTGGATTACAGCCTGACCCCGGCCGCCGCGCTGTGGCAGGTACCTCGCGTCGCCAAAGCACGACAGCTCAGCGTTGAACAAGTCAGCCAGTTGGTTAATGAGGCAACGCAAAAACCGTTGCTCAGTTTTCTCGGCCAACCTGTGGTAAATATACTGCAGCTGAATATGTCGCTGGATGCCCTGAAGGATAAGTGAAATGAGTGACGAGCCGCTGCGTCCGGACCCTGACCGCCTGTTACAACACACCGCCTCTGCGCATCGCGGAAAACTGAAGGTGTTTTTTGGCGCCTGCGCGGGGGTGGGTAAAACCTGGGCGATGCTGGCGGAAGCGCAGCGGCTGCGCGCCCAGGGGCTGGATATTCTGGTTGGCGTGGCGGAAACCCATGGGCGTAAAGAGACGGCGGCGATGCTGGAAGGGTTGAGCACCCTCCCCCTGCGCCGCCTTTCCCATCGCGGGCGCTACGTTAAAGAGTTTGACCTTGACGGCGCGCTGGCCCGCCGTCCAGCGCTGATCCTGGTCGATGAGCTGGCGCACAGTAACGCACCCGGCTCGCGGCATCCTAAACGCTGGCAGGACGTTGAAGAGCTGCTCGAAGCCGGCATTGACGTTTTTACTACCGTCAACGTCCAGCATCTGGAAAGCCTTAACGATGTGGTCAGCGGCATCACCGGCGTACAGGTGCGCGAAACCGTCCCCGACCCGTTTTTTGACGCCGCCGACGATGTGGTGCTGGTTGACCTTCCCCCCGACGATCTGCGCCAGCGGCTTAATGAAGGTAAAGTCTATATCGGCGGTCAGGCCGAGCGGGCAATTGAGAACTTCTTTCGCAAGGGCAACCTGATCGCCCTGCGCGAGCTGGCGTTGCGCCGCACCGCCGATCGGGTTGATGAGCAGATGCGCGCCTGGCGCGACCGACAGGGCCAGGAAAAGGTCTGGCACACTCGCGACGCCATTTTGCTGTGCATTGGCCATAATACCGGCAGCGAAAAGCTGGTTCGCGCCGCCGCCCGACTGGCGGCTCGCCTGGGCAGCGTCTGGCATGCAGTTTACGTTGAAACCCCCTCTCTGCACCGGCTCCCGGAAGCCAAACGGCGGGCGATTCTTGCGGCGCTCCGGCTGGCGCAGGAGCTGGGCGCAGAAACCGCCACTCTCTCCGATCCTTCGGAAGAGAAGGCCATTCTGCACTACGCCCGCGAGCATAACCTCGGCAAAATAGTGATTGGCCGCCAGCAAAAAAGACGCTGGTGGGATCGCAGCGGCTTCGCCGATCGTCTGGCCCGGCACGCGCCGGATCTCGATTTGGTCGTCATCGCGTTGGATGAAAAAACCGCTCCTCTGCCCGCTCGCGCCAGCGATGGCCGCACGGCGATGGAAAAATGGCGTTTGCAGGTTCAGGGCTGCGTGGTCGCTATCGCGCTGTGCGCGGTCATTACCGTGGTGGCGATGCAATGGCTAATGGCTTTTGAGGCCGCCAACCTGGTGATGCTGTATCTGCTCGGGGTGGTGATTATCGCCCTCGTGTATGGCCGTTGGCCGTCGGTACTGGCGACGGTGATTAACGTGGTCAGCTTTGACCTGTTCTTTGTTGCGCCGCGCGGTACGCTGGCGGTTTCCGATGTGCAGTATCTGCTGACTTTTGGCGTGATGCTGACCGTCGGACTGCTTATCGGCAACCTAACCGCTGGCGTGCGTTATCAGGCGCGGGTGGCACGCTATCGCGAACGACGCACCCGTCATCTTTACGAAATGTCAAAAGCGCTGGCGGTGGGCCGCAGCCATGAGGATATCGCCACCACCAGCGAGCGATTTATTGCCTCGACGTTTCAGGCGCGCAGCCAGCTGCTGCTGCCCGATGATGCCGGAAGACTCTCGCCGCTGACCCAGCAAACCGCAGCCATCACCTGGGATGACGCCATTGCCCGCTGGAGCTTCGATAAAGGCCAGCCCGCCGGAGCCGGTACCGACACCCTGCCCGGCGTGCCTTATCAGATTCTGCCGCTAAAAAGCGCCGCCCGTACCTGGGGATTGCTGGTGGTAGAACCGGATAATTTGCGCCAGCTAATGATCCCCGAACAACAGCGTCTGCTGGAAACTTTCACCCTGCTGGTCGCCAGCGCGCTGGAGCGGCTGACGTTAACCGCCAGCGAAGAGCAGGCCCGGATGAATAGCGAAAGGGAGAGCCTGCGCAACTCGCTGCTGGCGGCGCTGTCACATGATTTGCGCACCCCGCTGACGGTGCTGTTTGGTCAGGCGGAGATCCTGACGCTCGATCTCGCCAGCGAGGGTTCGAAACATGCCCCGCAGGCCAATGAGATTCGCCAGCATGTGCTGAACACCACCCGGCTGGTCAATAATCTGCTCGATATGGCGCGGATCCAGTCCGGCGGCTTTAATTTGCATAAAGAGTGGTTAACCCTGGAAGAGGTGGTCGGTAGCGCTTTGCGTATGCTGGAGCCGGGACTCGGCGGTCGGCATATTCAGCTTGTGCTGCCGAACCCGCTGCTGCTGGTGCACGTTGACGGGCCGCTATTTGAACGGGTGCTGATTAATCTGCTGGAAAACGCGGTGAAATACGCCGGGCCGCAAGCACAAATCGGCATTGCGGCGCATACCGACCCGCATAATTTGTTTCTGGAGGTGTGGGATAACGGGCCCGGTATCCCTGCGGGGCAGGAACAGGCTATCTTTGATAAATTCGCCCGCGGCAATAAGGAGTCGGCAATTCCCGGCGTGGGGCTGGGGCTGGCGATTTGTGAGGCCATTGTCGAAGTCCACGGCGGGACGATTAGCGGCGCGACGCGTCCGGAAGGCGGTGCCTGTTTCCGTGTTACACTGCCGCGAGAAGCGCCCCCTGAACTGGAAGAGTTAGCCGAGGAAATGTGATTAACGTTTTGATCATCGAAGACGAAAACGCTATCCGCCGCTTTCTGCGCACCGCGCTGGAAGCCGACGGCATGCGGGTATTTGAGGCAGAAACGCTGCAACGCGGGCTGATTGAGGCCGCCACCCGCAAGCCGGATTTGGTCATTCTCGATCTTGGTCTGCCCGATGGTGACGGCAATACGTTTATTCGCGAGGTTCGCCAGTGGAGCCAAATGCCGATTATCGTGCTGTCGGCACGTACCGAGGAGCAGGATAAAATCGCCGCTCTCGACGCCGGTGCCGATGACTATCTGAGTAAACCTTTTGGTATTGGCGAGCTGCAGGCGCGTTTACGCGTGGCGCTGCGCCGCCATGCTGGCGCTCAGGCCGACGAGCCGCTGGTGCGCTTTGCCAATATTGAAGTTGATATTCCTGCCCGCCGCATCGTACGTGGCGACGAAGAGATCCATCTGACGCCAATTGAGTTTCGCCTGCTGGCGGTGCTGTTGAATAATCCCGGTAAGGTGCTGACCCAGCGGCAGTTGCTCAATCAGGTCTGGGGGCCGAATGCGGTGGAGCACAGCCACTATCTGCGGATTTATATGGGACACCTGCGGCAAAAGCTGGAGGTTGACCCGGCGCGACCGCAGCATTTGCTGACCGAAACGGGGATCGGCTACCGGTTTATGCCGTAGCCATTGCCCCAGGTTGCGATCGCGTGTCGATTGTTTCCCGGCGGCGCTGCGCTTAGCCGGGCTACGGATTCAACGCCGTCTGCCGATCAGGTAGCCCGGACAGGCGCATCGCGCCGCCTCCGGGGGTTCAACCCGGCGGCGCTGCACTTGGCCGGCCTACGGATTCAACGCCGTCTGCCGATCAGGTAGCCCGGACAGGCGCATCGCGCCGCCTCCGGGGGTTCAACCCGGCGGCGCTGCGCTTAGCCGGGCTACGGATTCAACGCCGTCTGCCGATCAGGTAGCCCGATGTGATGGACACCTCCCACCTTACGGCATCAGAACGTGCCAGACTGGAAGTGTTACCTGCAGTCCACAGGAGGAGGTGTCCACCATGAATATTAAACGTATCGGTCTTGACCTGGCAAAAAATGTCTTTCAGATCCATGCCGTGGATCACCATGAGCATGTCGTCGTACGAAAATCTATTCGCCGCGCCCACATGCACGCTTATTTCTCTCAGCTGGCTCCCTGCACCATCGGGATTGAAGCCTGCGCATCATCCCACTACTGGGCCCGCGAACTCACCCGCATGGGACATACCGTGCACATTATTCCCCCGAAGTTTGTTAAGCCCTACCTCAGGGGCAACAAGAATGATGCCAACGATGCCGAAGCCATCTGTGAAGCCATCAGCCGCCCCGCCATGCGCTTCGTCGCGGTTAAGACAGAGCGCCAGCAGACTCTTCAGGCTGAGCATCGCGTGCGGGCCAGAGTGATAAAAAGCCGCACGGCGCTGTGCAACGAGATACGGGGCTTTCTGGGCGAATTCGGCGTGGTGCTGCCGGTCGGCATCAGCCAGTTGCGTAAGGCGCTGCCGGAGATACTGTCACAGCAGGAGCAGTGGGATGACCGGTTTATGCGCCTGCTGTGCGAGCTGGCCGAAGAGCTGCGGATGCTGGATGACCGGGTGGCGGGGCATGACCGGCGGCTCGCAGAGGCGGCGCGGGAAGATATCTGCATCCAGCGGCTGATGAAAATAGAAGGTATCGGCGTGATAACCGCCAGCGCGATGGTGGCGTTGTTGGGTGACGCGACGCAGTTTAAGAACGGTCGGGAGATGGCGGCTTATGTGGGGCTGGTTCCCCGGCAGCACTCAAGCGGCGGTAAGCAGCAGCTGGGGCATATCAGCAAGCGGGGTGACAGCTACCTGCGTACGCTGGTCATCCACGGGGCACGGTCAGTTCTGAAGACATGTGCAGGCAAAGAAGACCGGCGGAGCCAGTGGCTGCAGTCGGTGGCGGAAAGACGGAACCGGAATATCGCGACGGTGGCGCTGGCGAACAAGAATGTGCGGATAGCGTGGGCGGTGATGAGTCGCGGAGAAGATTACCATGGCTCACGGGTCGCCGGTTAACCGACGCCCCGTGAGCCATGCAGTAAAAAGAGCAGTAACCCTGTCGTGAGATTGCGAAGCGATTTAGCGTGATGAGTAACCGGTAAGACCAGCACCTGAGAAATCCGGCCTGTCCGAAGGCTCCCTGCGAAGCAAAGCCGATAGCCCGAAAGGAAGCAGGTGCGCAGAACACATCATGGCCCGGGTACGACGGTACCGAACGAGAGGCCGGATATACGAACGCAACTTACCCTGGTGACTCACACAAAAAATAGCTTGCATCACGGGAGGTGTCCATATACGGACAGGCGCATCGCGCCGCCTCCGGGGGTTCAACCCGGCGGCGCTGCGCTTGGCCGGGCTACGGATTCAACGCCGTCTGCCGGTCAGGTAGCCCGGACAGGCGCATCGCGCCGCCTCCGGGAGATTCCCACGATTATTGCCCGTAATAGGCCCCTGCCCCATGCTTGCGTAAATAGTGCTTATCCAGCAGCGTCGACGAAACCGGCTGCTCCTCGCTCACCAACTGCCGGGTCCACATATTCATATAGGCAATCTCTTCCAGCACCACCGCATTATGCACCGCGTTCGCCGGATCTTTTCCCCACGCAAAAGGGCCGTGACCATGCACCAGTGCGGCAGGCACGCTGAGAGGTTCGATATCCTGCGTTCTGAACGTTTCAATCATCACATGGCCGGTATTGGTTTCATAATCGCCGCGAATTTCATCATCGCTCAAGGGACGGGTACAGGGTATCGGCCCATAAAAATAGTCCGCATGCGTCGTCCCCATCGCCAGCAGCGGCCTGCCCGACTGCGCCCAAATCGTCGCGTGGCGCGAATGGGTATGAACGATCCCGCCCACGCCGCTAAACGCTTTATACAGTTCAAGATGCGTCGGGGTATCGGATGAGGGTTTATAGCGCCCTTCCACCACTCGCCCGGTCGCCAGTTCAACCACCACCATATCGTCAGCCGACATCACATCGTATTCCACGCCGGAAGGCTTAATCACCACCAGCCCCGCATCGCGATCGATGCCGCTGACGTTGCCCCAGGTAAAGGTGACAAGATTAAATTTCGGCAGCGCCAGATTGGCGTCAAGAACCGTCTGCTTGAGTTTATCCAGCATACTTCACTCCTGAATTCACATTAACTTCATACTGCGGGGCAAGAAAACCCTGCTGGTATTTATCCGTTAACCACGCTTTGGCCTCAGCAATTCTCTCGCTATCCAGCCCGTCATTTTTGGCCCACATCTCAATCAACCATGCGCCGCGATAGTTCAGCGCGGCAAGCGAACGGAAGATCTCGCTGAAATCCACGCAGCCGGTGCCGAACGGCACATCGCGGAACTGCCCCAGCGAGGCGTGTGAAACGGGCTGGGTGTCCTTCAAATGGATGGCGCTGATTTTATGAATGCCCTTACTCAACTCTTCAGGAACATCATTTTGCCACGCGCTTAGGTTGCCAACGTCCGGATAGACGCAGAACCACGGGCTACATACCTTGCGCTCCAGATCCAGCCAGCGGGAGATGTTGCTCATAAAGGCGGTGTCCATGATCTCCATCGACAACATGATTTGCGCCTTCGCCGCTTCAGCCACCGCCCAGTTAATCCCTTCAATAAAATATTCGCGAGTTTGCGCGGAGGAGGATTCGTAGTAAACGTCATAGCCTGCCAGTTGGATATTGCGGATCCCGACGTGGCTGGCAAAGTCCAGCGCATCAAGCATCAGTTCGCGCGCCTTTAGCCGGGTATCACGGTTGACGCTGCCAAAAGGATGGCTGCGATGCGCGGAGAGGCACATGCTCGGCACATCGATGCCGCTGTTGATTTTGTCGGCAACGAACGCCAGCCTCTGGCCCCGATTCCAGCGCAGTCGGGCCTGGCGTTCCGGACTCTCATCAACGGAGATTTCGAGGAAATCAAACTCCAGATTTGCTGCCAATTCGAAGCGTTTTGGCCAGTCTAGCGCGACAGGGAGTGCCTTTTCATAAATACCAAGTCTGGGTTTCATCGCGCTGCTCCCGTCGCATTGGCCAGGCTCTGTGCGACCTGCAAGTAGCGGTCATAGCCTTCACGCAGCTGCTGATGTCGTTTGGCATCCGGCTGGTAACAAACGACTTCCGGCTGCGTCGCCTGGATAGCTTCGCTGAAGTTGGCATAGGCACCGGTTCCGGCAGCCGCGCATAATGCAGCCGCGCGACATCCGGCCTGTTCAATATCCACCACTTCCAGAGGGAGGTTGGAGGCATCGGCGTACATCTGCGTCCAGCCTTTCGACTGGCTCGGTCCGCCGGTGAAGCGGATTTTTTGAATATCCTGATTGAGTTCAATGATGCGGTCCTGGTGCACCAGGTGGGAAAAGACGATCCCGCGATAGATGGCCGCAATAATGTCTTTTTTGGTGTGATGACCCGCCAGGCCGACCAGCGCACCGGGGAGATCCATCGCCAGATTGGAACCAAACAGATACGGTAAAAAGACCAGATTGCTGTCGGTATCTTCTGCAATCCAGCTTTCGAAATGGTCGTAGCAGTGGTCATCGTCAGGAAAGAACTGTTTCACAAACCAGGACAGATTACTTGCCGAGGTAGGGCTGCCTTCATGAACAAAATATTTCCCCGGAATGCAGTATTTTCCCCAGATATACGGGAAGTCGCTGGCAATAATATTATCCGTCACCGAGGTGGCAATACTCCAGGTACCGGCTACCGCACTGAGGGTATCGGCCCGATCAATCCCCGAAGAAACGGCTGAGGCAACCACATCGAAAAAGCCGCCAAAAACCGGCGTGCCAGGACACAGCCCGCAGTCCAGTGATGCCTGCAGAGTAATGTGACCCACGCAATCCGTTGAGTTCACCACCGGCGCGGTTTTATCCACCACTTCCTCAATGCCAAATAGCGCCATCATGTCGCTGTCGTAGCGGGAGGTGAACTGGTTATAAAAATTACTGCCGGAGATATTGGTGATTTCTGCCGTCGCTTCGCCGGTCAGGCGGAAACGGATGTAGTCGTGGACCATCAAAACGGCATCGATTCTGTCGTAATTGGCCGGCTCATACTCTTTAAGCCACGCCAGCAGCGACACCGGATGTCCGGTCCACAGCTGCTGCAATCCTTTTGGATAGGCCAGTTTGTCGATACCTTCGCGATACCATTTTTTGACAAACTCAAGCGCCCGGGTATCAGATGAAATAATCCCATTGCGTACCGGTTCGCCTTTTTTATCAATCGCGTAAAGCCCCTTACCGTGCGAGGAAAAACCGATCCCGCCAATACTTAACGGTGGCACCTGGCTTTCATACATCACTTTTTTAATGACGTTACATACGGTATCCCAAAGCTCATGCATATTTCGCTCGGTAAAACCCGGTTGATCGGATAACACCTGCGCATATTGCGACGCGACGTGGATCTCTTGCCCTAGTTCATTATAGATACCGGCTTTGGTCACCGTCCCGCCGATATCGACTCCGATAAAATTCATATCC
Organism: Klebsiella sp. RHBSTW-00484; assembly: GCF_013705725.1. NCBI lineage: Bacteria > Pseudomonadati > Pseudomonadota > Gammaproteobacteria > Enterobacterales > Enterobacteriaceae > Klebsiella > Klebsiella sp. RHBSTW-00484. The sequence goes on from NZ_CP055481.1 coordinate 4,217,118, forward strand.
CTTCACCCCACAATGAAAATGATTTAGAGCCTATCCCAGTAGGCGTTATTGGCGCAGACAGTTTGAACACGGACAGCGCGGAAGAACCGGAGCGTACACGTAGTACGTGAGGATGATTCGCTCCGCTCACCCTTCGGGCCGCCCTGAAGGGCGTTCAAAACTCTGTGAGTTTTGTCTGAGCACTGCCCAGGTTCAAAGTGGCAAGCAAAATAGCCCTAATGAGATAGGCTCTTAACGTCTGGCAGAACTAATAAAAGTAGCGCCCCAAATAATGAGCCCTTTCACTACGTACTGGACATAAGGCGAGATCCCCAGAAGATTTAAGCCATTATTCAGTACCCCGAGCATCATCGCGCCAATTAACGTACCAATAATCATTCCTCGCCCACCGGCAATAGACGCGCCGCCGAGCACAACTGCGGCAATAGCATCCAGTTCAAAACCAACGCCGGCATTAGGCTGACCGCTCATGACGCGCGAGGTAAAAATAAGCCCGGCGAAACTCGCGGTAAAACCACTAATAACGTAGACCAGCAACTTATAATATTTAACCCGCAGGCCGCTCAGGCGTGCCGCCTCTTCATTCCCCCCCAGGGAGTAGACATAACGACCGAACGGCATATGGTTCAGGACGATATAAAAGATGATATATAAAATCACCATCAGAATAATCGGCACCTGAATACCGAACAGATATTCACGGCCCCAAAAGGCAAATGAATCAGGTAATCCAGAGATCGGATAGCCACCGGTATAAATCAGCGCCAGGCCCTTAGCAATAATCATCGCCCCGAGAGTGACGATAATGGGCGGCATCTTGCCATAAGCGGTTAAAAAGCCGTTAATCGCGCCAAAAGCCACACCGGAACACAAGCCGATAAGGATGGCTAACCATGGGTCTAAGCCATAATACTTCATTAACCCAGCCATCAGCGTACCGGCCAGCGCCATCACCGCGCCGACGGAGAGGTCGATACCGCCGGTCAGAATCGCAAACGTCATTCCGATGGCGATAATGGCATTAATTGAAACCTGACGGGCGACGGTCGAGAGGTTATCTACTGTTAAAAAGTAATCATTAAAAATAGCCATACAGGAAAACAGTAATACCAGACCGACAAACGGCAGGAACGCGGGCATCTTTAATAATCCATGGAGGATTTTTTTATTTTTATCAGGAGATGCAACTGGCGCTAATGATGCATTTTCATTACTCATTTAAGACTCCCTAAATAATATTACCGGCGGCATGCAGCATAATGACCGTGGAATTGATATTTTCATTTTCAAGTTCGGCAACGATATCGCCATCGCGGAAAACCATGACGCGGTCGCTAACGCCAATCACTTCCGGTAACTCCGATGAAATCATAATTATCGAAATACCTTGTTCAGTAAGATTGCGCATAATTTGATAGATTTCAGATTTAGCCCCTACATCAATACCGCGAGTTGGCTCATCAAAAATCAAAATATTGACATCATGATTTAACCAGCGGGAAATAACGACTTTCTGCTGATTACCACCGCTTAATGTTCCGACTGCGGTAAAGGCATCAGGCGTTTTTACCCCAACGTGACGAATTAAATGCTCAGCCGTTTTACGCTCTTCGCCATCGCGAATAAGCGAATAGTGGCAAGTATGCTTGTTGAGCCAGATATTATCTTTAACTGAAAAACCTAGCACCAGCCCCTGAGTTTTACGGCTTTCAGGCAATAAGCCAATGCCCAGCCGCAGAGCCTGATCGGTGGACTTTATCGAGACCTCTTTTCCCGCCAGACGGACATGTTTTTTAAAGCATTTATCCGCACCGGTCAGCGCCAGAATCGCTTCTGAACGCCCTGACCCCACCAGCCCGGCGAGGCCTAAGATTTCGCCTTTGCGCAGCGTTAATCGGTTCACTTTGCTGCTTTCGGTAAGCTGAATTTCCGCGTCCAGCAGAAGATCATGATTCTCCAGCGTCCGTCGCTCCGGATAGATATTCTCCACCTCGCGGCCAACCATCATCTGGATCATCTCCGCGAGATCGATATCATCAACCTTCGCTGAACCGATGTATTTCCCATCACGCAAGATGCTCAGGCTGTCGCAAATCTCGTAGATTTCCTCAAGATGGTGAGAGATGAAGAACATGCCCACGCCTTTCGCTTTTAAATCGCGCATTACGCGAAAAAGGTGTTCGGCTTCGCTTGGGGTTAAGGTGGCAGTCGGTTCATCGAGGATCAGAATGCGGGCATCCAGCGAGAGCGCTTTGGCAATTTCCACGAACTGCTGCTCAGCCACGCTGAGATGGCAAATTTGCTCATCGGGATCCAGCGACACGCCGAGCTCTTTAAAGATCCTGAGTGCCTCACGGCGCATGGTTTTACGGTCTAATAAACCAAATGGATTCACTTTTTCGCGATTGAGAAAAATATTCTCATAGGCATTAAGATAGGGAATAAGAGAAAATTCCTGAAAAATAATCCCAACACCGCACTGAATGGCATCGCGATAATTATGAAAATGCTGCTGCTTGCCATCAATAAAAATGTTGCCGGTATCCGGTTGATATATCCCACAGAGGATTTTCATCAACGTGGATTTACCCGCGCCATTTTCACCAAGTAAAGCATGCACCTCCCCTCGCCCAAGGGTAATATTGACATTATCGAGCGCCTTGACTCCGGGGAAGCTTTTACTGACATTTTTGACTTCCAGTAAGCTGGGCATAAACATCGCTCCATGACGGCACGATAATATATCGTGCCATACTTTAATAAGAATCCACGACGGCCCACGAACTCAATCGCGAGCCGTTATGGAGTAATAACGCTCTTACCAATGGAAATCTTTGGCGTTTGTTTTATCAATAAGCTTCACATCAACAGGAATCTCTTTCGGAATATTCGCGCCCCAGTGTTTAGCCAGAGCAATGCCTAAACCGATACGTAACTGGTCGCGCGGAAACTGCGCTGCAGTCGCAATAAATGGCGTATTGCCTTTGGCAATTTCAGCTACCGCTTCCGGCGAACCGTCGACGCTAACTAATTTCACATCACGGCCGGAAGACTGAATAGCCGCCAGCGCACCAAGAGAACCGACGTCGTTAACGCTGAAAATACCGTTGAGCGTTGGATTAGATTGCAACATATTTTCCGTCACGCTCATGGAGGTATCGCGTTCTTGTTTGCCGTTCAGTTTGGTAATGACTTTAATATTAGGATGCTTTTTCATCGCATCTTCAAAACCACGAACGCGTTCCAGAATAGGCACCACGGGAATACCATCGAGAATCGCGACGTTGCCTTTATCACCCAGTGCTTTGGCTAAATGCTCACCGGCAATAAAGCCCGC